>NZ_JAULUC010000016.1:0-154714 GCF_052851275.1 Burkholderia sp. SR8 | reverse complement strand
GAAGAACACGGCGAGCGTCTTGATCACGGTGACCGCGAAGATGTCGCGATACGACTCGCGGTGCGTGAGGCCCGTGACCGCGAGCAGCGTGATGACCGCGCCGTTGTGCGGCAGCGTGTCCATGCCGCCGCTGGCCATTGCGACGACCCGGTGCAGCACTTCCAGCGGAATGTTGGCCGCCTGCGCACCCTTGATGAACAGGTCCGACATCGCGGCGAGCGCGATGCTCATGCCGCCCGACGCCGAACCGGTGATGCCGGCGAGCGAGCTGACTGACACCGCCGCGTTCACGAGCGGGTTCGGAATGCTCTTCAGCGCATCGCTGACGACGAGGAAGCCCGGCAGCGCGGCGATCACGCCGCCGAAGCCGTATTCCGACGCGGTATTCATCGCGGCGAGCAGCGCGCCGGCGACGGCGGCCTTCGAGCCGGCCGCGAAGCGTCCGCTGACGCGCTTGAACGCGGTCAGGATGACCAGCAGGATGCCGAGCAGCAGCGCGGCTTCGACCGACCAGATCGCGACGACCGTCTTGATCGACGTCGTGACGGGCGCGTGCACGCCCGGCAGCACTTCCGGCGCGACCGTGTACGACGCGGCGCCGTACCACTGCGGGATCAGCTTCGTGAACGCGAAGTTCGACACGCCGACGAGAATCAGCGGCAGGATCGCCAGCGCGGGATTCGGCAGCGACTTCGCTTCGACGCGTTCCGGTTCGTTGACGAGCGACGTGCCGTAGCCTTCGCCCTTCGCCATCGCCGAACGGCGGCGCCATTCCAGATACGAGAGACCGACGACGATGATGAACAGCGAACCGATCGTGCCGAGCGCGGGCGCGGCCCATGCGGTCGTCTTGAAGAACGTGGTCGGGATGATGTTCTGGATCTGCGGCGTGCCGGGCAGCGAGTCCATCGTGAACGAGAACGCGCCGAGCGCGATCGCGCCGGGCATCAGCCGTTTCGGAATGTTGCTCTGGCGATAGAGCTCGGCCGCGAACGGATAGACGGCGAACACCACGACGAACAGCGACACGCCGCCATAGGTGAGCAGCGCGCACACCGCGACGATCACCGCATTCGCGCGCGAGCGGCCGATATAGCGGATGGCCGCATGGACGATCGACTCGGAGAACCCGGACAGTTCGATCACCTTGCCGAACACGGCGCCGAGCATGAACACCGGGAAATAGAGTTTGACGAAGCCGACCATCTTCTCCATGAAGATGCCGGAGAAGACCGGCGCGACGGCAGCGGGTTCGGTCAGCAGGACGGCGCCGAGCGCGGCGATCGGCGCGAACAGGATCACGCTGTAGCCGCGATACGCGGCAAACATCAGGAACGCCAGCGCGGCGAGGACGATCACGAAAGACAAGGGAGTCTCCTAAAGGCTTGGAATGGCTTTGGTTGTTGTTCGATCGCGGAGCGCGCCGCGGACCGGCTCAGGTTCGTGCAGGTTTCGTGCCATCGGCCGGATTGCGCCGCCGGACGTGGATCCGGCGCAGGTCGGCGGGCCCGCGCCGGCCAATGTCTGACGATTCTACATAAATCGTCTCCATCCGGAGACGAATCGGCCGTGAACACAGCCCGTCGGACCGGGCAGGACTTTCCCGGACAAGGCGTTCCGGCATGTCTCCGAAGTGAGATACTTCGTCTCGTTCCGGAGACATCCGGCCAAGCATACGCGGAGACGACGACACGATGATGAACGACTGGGCCCGCCTGCCCGTCAATTACGGCGACGTGCTGCGGCGCGCGGCCGAGTCGCTGTTTCGCACGTTCGAGGATTCGAGTGCGGGCACGGTGGTCGTCGACCGCGACGCGCGCGTCGTGTGGATGAACGAGCGTTATGCGGCGCGCTTCGGATTCGCGGATCCGCAGCAGGCGGTCGGGCTCGACTGCGAGGCGGTGATTCCGAACAGCCTGATGCGCGAGGTCGTGTCGACCGGACAGCCGATCCTGCTCGACATCATGGAGACGGGCCGCGAGCCGCTCGTCGTCACGCGCCTGCCGCTGAAGAACGAGGCGGGCGAGACCGTCGGCGCGATCGGCTTCGCGCTGTTCGACCAGTTGAAGACGCTCACGCCGATCTTTTCCCGTTACGCGCAGCTTCAGCAGCAGCTGATCGCGACGCAGCGTTCGCTCGCGCAGGCGCGCCGCGCGAAATACACGTTCGCGAGCTTCGTCGGCACGAGCGCCGCGAGCCTCGAAACGAAGCGTCAGGCGCGGCGCGCCGCGCACGTCGATTCGCCGGTGCTGCTGCTCGGCGAGACGGGCACCGGCAAGGAACTGCTCGCGCATGCGATCCACGCGGCATCGGCGCGCGCACTGCAGCCGCTCGTGACCGTGAACGTCGCAGCGATTCCCGACACGCTGCTCGAAACGGAATTCTTCGGCGCGGCGCCCGGCGCGTATACCGGGGCCGATCGCAAGGGGCGCGTCGGCAAGTTCGAGCTGGCCGATCGCGGCACGCTGTTTCTCGACGAGATCGGCGACATGCCGCTGCCGCTGCAGGGCAAGCTGTTGCGCGTGCTGCAGGACAAGGAGTTCGAACCGGTCGGCTCGAACCGGATCGTGCGCGCGGACGTGCGCATCATCGCCGCGACGTCGGCCGACCTGCCCGCGCTGGTGGAGGCCGGCCGCTTCCGCGCGGATCTCTACTACCGGCTCAATGTGCTGACGATTCACGCACCGCCGCTGCGCGAGCGTGCGTCCGACATCGCGGCGCTCGTCTACGCGACGCTCGAGGAGCTCGCGGCGCAGCACGGCCGCGCTGCGCATTGCGAGCTGACCGACGATGCGCTGCGGATGCTGTGCGCGTACCCGTGGCCGGGCAATGTGCGCGAACTGCGCAACACGCTCGAGCGCGCGCTGATGCTGTCGGATCGCGCGGTGATCGACGCGGATGCACTCGCGCCGTTTCTCGGCCCGGTGCGCGTGGCGTCGGACGGCGTGCCGCCGGGCACGCGCGCTGCTCCGTTGCCGGGTGGCCGCGACACGGGCGGCATGCACGATGCGCCGGACACACCGGTCGTTTCGTATGCCGATGCATTGGCCGCGTGGGAGCGCCAGTTCCTGGTCGACGCACTGGCGGCCTGCGACGGGAAGGTGGTCGAAGCGGCCGCGCGCATCGGCATCGGCCGGGCGACGCTGTACAAGAAAATGACGGCGCTCGGTATCGCCCGCTAGCGGGGCGCAACGGGCCAGGCCGGACGCGATGGGCATCATCGGTGACGTGCCCGACAGGAGACAACGATGAAGCGACTCGGCATCGCCGGATGGCTGGCCGTACTGGTGGCGACGTCCTCGTTCGCGCAGTCCGGCGACGCGGACGCGCCCGCGGTGCGGCGCAACTGGTACAACGATCCGTTCGTTGCGCTGTCGCAGGACTTTGCCGAATGCCCGTTGCCGCTCGGCCCGTGGATGACGCGCGCCGAGATGGAAGACGATGCGCATTACCGCGTCGAGCGCGGGACCACCTGCTGGCTCGCCCATCGCTGCACGAAGCCGAATTCCTATATGTATGACGCGCCGATCGCCGCAGACGCGAAAGCGCATTTCGCGGGCACCGATCGTCTGCAGGGGACGAGCCTGTGGATCACCGTGCAGCGGCGCTTCATTTACGTCGAAGGGTGCGCCGATCCGGCGTTCGACCGGCAGGCGCTGGCGCGCGAACTCGGCGCGCTTCCGGACGTCGAGCAGGTGTTCGTTCGCATCACCGACGATCCGCGTCGCTCGTTGCCGTACAAGACGCGCGGACGGCCGGAGCGCACACCCGACCGCCCGTCCGAGTGAACGCGGCACGACAGCGCATGGCATACTCGCGACATTAAAAAATCGGTTGACGGAAAGAACAATGAAACACATGCTTGCGTCGGTCTGTCGGTGGCCTCGAACGCATTGGCGTCGGGCCGGATTGTTGGCTCTCGTTGCAGGGCTCGGCGGGTGCGGTGGCGGGGCTCCGCTGTTCACGTCGGACGGGCGCCCGACTACGCAGGTGCAGTGCACCGGTAGCGACTGGAGCAATTGCACGGACAACGCTCGAGCCATCTGCAACGGGGAATTCGAAGTCCTCCAGCAATCGACCGATGACGCCGTGCGAAATCTTCTCTTCGCATGCAAGAAGAAAAGCGGTTATTGATCCCGACATGACCGGATGAGGAGACCATAATCGGGTGAAGCGCTTTTCTATTCGCTGGGAGTCGGCTATTTTTCATGAATAACACTCACGGAGTCCCATCCATATGGCGACCTACAGGCAACTGACAGCGCAGCTCGAAAGACTTCAGCAAAAGATCGACAAGGAACGCGAAAAGGCGATTGCCGATGCGATTGCCGCCATTCGGGCGAAAATCGAGGAATTCGACATTACGGCCGAAGAACTCGGTTTCCTTCCGGCCGGCAAGGCCGCTGCCGCCAAACCGAAACGCCCGTTGCCGCCGAAGTACCGCAACCCGAAGACGGGCGAAACGTGGAGTGGCCGCGGGCGTGCGCCGGCGTGGCTCGGCAAGAATCGCGCGCGTTTCCTGATCAAGGACTGACTCCCGAACATCCTCACCTTTCGTGCGCTGAATGACGGTGCGAACGGCCCTGCGGCCGTCGCACCGTTTTGTTTTTGGGCAGCCGCGGCGCGATGCCGAATCGTGAATCGAACGGCAATGGCCCGCGATTAGCGGATGCCGTTTTGCGAATTCGCCGCGATTCGACCGGATATTGCGGCGAATTGCGGTAAACAGCCCGGCTATTACGCGCGATACGTGTATCGGCATTCGCGATTTTCGCGGTGCTGGCGAATTGCTCGCTGCCATCACCTTTCGCGCATTGCGCCCGTGTGCCGGGCAATTCCCGAAAGTGCTCACCATGGCTCCTGTAAATGCTCACCTTTGAACGGACGGCCCGATCGCCGCGTCGGGTCGCGTTCGCCTGTTGCAATGTGCGAAGGCGTCCGTGACGGGCCCATGTTGCGGGCGTTGATGCGCGTCGCACAGTCGGCCGTTCGGCATATAGGCAGCCGCATCCGGTTCGCCTATGCTTGGAGTTCGCGTCGCCCGGCGCAGGGCTAACCGGCCCGTGTGCGGGGCGGGTCGTCTTTCGTTACCGCAGGGAGCCGATGTGACCGTTCGCCATCTCGATGCGTTGTTCCAGCCCAAGTCCGTTGCGGTCGTCGGCGCGTCGTCGCGCGCCGGAAGTATCGGGGCGATGGTATGGGCGCGCGTGCTCGATGGCGCGTTCGAAGGGCCGGTGTGGCCCGTCAACCCGAAGTATCGCGAGCTGAACGGGCACGCGGTCGTGACGGACGTTGACCGGCTTCCGGCGCCACCGTCGGTCGCAGTGATCTGCACGCCGCCCGCGACGTGGGCCGGCATCGTGCGCAAGCTCGGCGAGCTCGGCACGCGCGTCGCCGTGATCGTCGGCGACGCGCGCACCGACGCCGATCGCGCGGCGCTCGACCGCACGCTCAAGGCCGCGAAGCCGTTCGTGCTCCGTATCGTCGGGCCCGGCAGTCTTGGCGTGCTGTCGCCCGCGCGGCGCGCGCACTTCGGCGCGCCGGCCTATACGGCACGATCGGGCGGAGTCGCGTGGGTGTCGCAATCGAACGCGCTGACGAACGCGGTTCTGGGTTGGGCCGATGCGCGCGGCCTCGGCTTTTCGCATGTCGTCGCGCTCGGCAGCGAGGCCGACGTCGACGCGGGCGACGTGCTCGACTACCTCGCCAGCGATCCCGGTACGCGCGCGATCCTGCTCGAACTCGACACCGTATGTGCGGCGCGCAAGTTCATGTCGGCGGCGCGTGCCGCGGCCCGGAACAAGCCGGTTCTCGCGCTGCGCACCGGGCGGGCGGATCCCGGCGACGCGCTTTACACCGCGGCATTCCAGCGCGCGGGGATGGTGCGGGTCGATGCGCTCGACGATTTGCTCGACGAGATCGAGACGCTCGGCGTCGGGCGCGTCGCCGCCCGCGGTGCGGCGACGCTCGTGACGAGCGACGCCGGTGTCGCGAAACTGGCGGTCGATGCGGTCGCGGAAGTGCGCGACGTGCTGGCCGACTGGCCGGCCGCGGCAACCTCGGCGGTAGCGGCCGCGCTGCCCCATCTCGCCGAGCCGCGCAATCCGCTGACGCTCGGCGACGACGCGCGTCCCGAGCATTTCGGCGCCGCCATCCAGGCGCTCGCGCCGTTCCCGCAAACGGGCACGCTGTTCGTCGTGCATTCGACGTCCCACAGCGCGCCGGCCGATGCCGTCGCGCGCACGCTGATCGAATCGAGGCAGTACGCGTATCGCGGCATCCTCGCGTGTTTCTTCGGCGCGGTCGACGCGGCCACGCGCGACGCACTGCATGCGAACGGCATTCCGGTTCATACGACACCGCAGCGGCTCGCGCGCGCATACGCACGGCTCGTCGACTACAACCTCGGCCGGCAGTTGCTGATGCAGACGCCCGAAGGCACGCCGCTGCAGCCGGCCGAGTGTGTCGGGTCCGCCCAGGCGGAGGCGCGCCGCATGGTCGACGCCGGCGAGCACGAACTGGCCGGCGAAGCGGCGTTGCGCTGGCTCGCTCACTTCGGCCTCCACGGCGAGCCGGCCGACGCGTCGGCGGCCGCCCGGGTCGTCGACGTCACGGTCGGCATGTACGACGATTCGAACTTCGGTCCGGTGTTCCGCTATCTCGTGCCGCCGGCGGACGGCGTATCGGCGCCGTTCGTCGTCTACGGGCTGCCGCCGCTGAACACGGTGCTCGCCCGCGCGGTGATGGCGCGTTCGCCGTACGCGCGTCGCGCGCCCGTGGAACCCACGCTCGATGTGCTGACGGCGTTGTCGCAAGTCGTATGCGACGTGCGCGAAGTCGTCGCGATGTCGCTCACGTTGCGCGTGCTGCCCGACCGCGCATACGTCGTCGCGCCGCGCATCACGCTGGCGGCGGGGCGCAGCCGGCTCGCGATCATGCCGTATCCGCGTCATCTCGAGCAGACGCTCGAATGGCGCGGCGAGACCGTCACGATCCGCCCGATCCGTCCGGAAGACGAGGAGGCGCACAACGAGCTGCTCGGTGCGATGACGCCGGACGATCTGCGGATGCGTTTCTTCGGTGCGGTACGCAGCTTCGATCATTCGCAAGTGGCGCGCATGACGCAGATCGACTACGACCGCGAGATGGCGTTCATCGTGTCGTTTACCGACGTGTCGGGCCGCGCCCACACGCTCGCGGTGGCGCGCGCGGTTGCGGATCCCGACAACGAGGTGGCGGAGTTCGCGATCGCTGTGCGGCCCGATCAGAAGGGCAAGGGGCTCGGCCGCCTGATGATGACCCGCATCATCGAATATGCGCGCTCGCGCGGCACCGCATGGATGGTCGGCGAGGCGTTGCGCGAGAACACGGCGATGATCTCGCTGGCGAAGTCGTGCGGTTTCGCGGTGTCGACGACCGAGGAGCCCGGTGTGGTGGGGTTCAGGATGAAGTTGCAACCGTAGTCGCGTTTCCGCGGACGTTCCCGCGTGCGGCGATAGTGCGCACGGTCGATACACCATATGCAATGTAGACAACGCGGGCTCGCGACGCTTCGGCATCCAAATAAAATCGCACGAGACGAACACTCGCAGCGCCACAATGCGCAGTGGCCGGCGAGGAACGACAAATAGGCGCTACGTGGCGTCCGCGACAAGCGGATCGCATGGGCGAATAGTTTCCCGTGTCGGCAGAACCGCCCGAATATTCCGCGACGCGGATCCGCACATTCGGCACCCGCAGCATGCGAAACGACGCAAAGGTGAGGTTTTTCGGGAGCAGTAAGTGAGCCTTTCCGGGAGTGCGCGGGTGAGCCGATACGGGAGCGGCCGGTGAGCCTTCGCGGGAACCGCAGGTGAGCCCTTGCAGGAGGCCCCCGGTGAGCCTTTCCGGGAAGGCTCGGTGAGCGTCTGCGGGAGGCGCGGGTGAGAAGATTCGGGAGGCTTCGGTGAGCGCATCCGGGAGCGTCAGGTGAGCCTTTCCGGGATGTACCGGTGAGTGCTTGCAGGAGCATTCGGTGAGACTTTTCGGGAGCCTCCGGACGCAGTGCTCCACGGCGCGCGGCGCGCGCGTTTGCCGGCGTCCGCGCCAATACGGGCACGCATGAACCGTGCCCGGCTCCGGTTTTACGCCGCGAGTTTCGACGCCGCGTCGTTCACCTGGTCGCGTGAAATCGCGAGTTCCTCGAGGTGCGCATCCGCATAAACGCCGCCGGTCTCACGCTCGAGTCGCGCGATTGTCAGCGCGCAACGTGCGGTGTCTTTCGGCATCGCGATGAAGCGCTTGACCGACTCGCCGGACGTAAACGCTTCGAACAGCGCGCTGCGCACGTCGTCCGGAAGCGTCTTGGTCCATTGGTACGGCTTGCCGTTGAACGTGA
Source organism: Burkholderia sp. SR8 (assembly GCF_052851275.1). Taxonomy (NCBI): domain Bacteria; kingdom Pseudomonadati; phylum Pseudomonadota; class Betaproteobacteria; order Burkholderiales; family Burkholderiaceae; genus Burkholderia; species Burkholderia sp. SR8. Next base: position 146,337 of record NZ_JAULUC010000016.1, on the reverse strand, counting down.
TCGACGGCGGCAGCGTGCGTTCCTTCTTGGTGGCCGTGATCAGGCCGTACGTGCGTGCGGCATCGCCGATCTGCTCGGGCGAGAAGAGTTCGTCGGGCGTGATGTCGAACTGCTCGATGTAGTTCTCGATCGCGCGCATCGCCGCGGCACGATCGTCGCGCTTCTTCTGCGCGCGCGCGACGATGTCGCGCAGCTCGTCCGCTTCCTCGGGCGTGATCGTGAAGCTTGCCTGCTTCTGCTGAAGTTCGGAGAAACGCTGGAATTCTTGATCGTTCAGAAGTTTGGCCATGACATCCATCGGATACGGCGGCTGCGACAGCTGGCCGCCGTAGTTTTTGAGAGGGCCGCTATTCTAGCGTAGCGCCGGAGGCTGGCGCTCGCGCATCCGGGAACGATCCGTCGAAGATCGGGGCGAGCATGCGCGATATCGTGGTGACTCGCATCCCGCTGCCGCAGCGTCGGCCCCGGTCTCGCCGACCGGGAGATTCGTGAAAGGCCGCGTCCGCGCGAGCGACGCACCGCTACAGTGCGCCGGTTCGCGTTCAGCAAGTCTCCGCGCGGCACATCGACAACTGGCCTGCCGTGTCGCGCAGCCCGGCGACGACGACGTCGATCGACGGCGCCATGTGCGCGTCGATCCGGCGCATGTACGGGCAGGTCAGCACCGCGATCGCGTGGCCGGCCGGGCCGAGGATCGGCGCGCTCAGGTCGGTGACGCCATATGCCTGACGGCTGTCCTGGCGCACGTAGCCGGACTGGCGGATCGACTGGCACGCGTATGCGAGTTCCTGCTCGTTCAGCGGCGTTTCGCCCTTGACCTTGCGATGCTCGGCCAGCATGTGCGCACGCTGCTCGGCACTCTGGAACGACAGCATCACGCGGCCCGACGCGGTATCGGCAAGGCCGACGCGCGCGCCGAGCCGCACCGACACGCCCCACGGGCCGGGGCCGTCGACCTGCGCGATCACGAGCAGGTTGCCGCGATCGTAGACGCTCAGATGGCACGACTGTTCGGCGGCATCGGCGAAGCGCTGCATCAGCGGCAGCGCTTCGGCGATCAGGCGGTTCATCGGCGGATGCCGGTGCGCGAGCGCGAACAGTTTCAGGCTCAGCGTGTAGCGGTCGCCGCCGCTCGAGCGCATCACGTAGCGGCGCGCGACCAGCCGTTCGAGCATCCGGTAGATCTCGCTCGCATTACGGCCGAGCTCCTTCGTGATTTCGGTGCGGGTCAGTCCTTCCTTCTGTTCCGACAGGAGTTCGAGGATGTCGAGACCCTTGTCGAGCGCGGGCGCGCGATAGCGGTCGGCTGCGCCCATCGATTCCCGTGCGTCGCTGCCGGGAAACGGAGTATTGGTCGATTGCATCATGGGTATGAGGTCCGGGGAATTGCCGATCGGCGGCGACGCACGCTGGCCTTTTTGCACGCTGGTTCGTGGCGCCCGCATCCGATGCGAACGCCATCCGCGCGAGCTTAACAACAAACTTTCAGTGTGCAATGCAGCGTCTTTTTACCGATCGTTACCGAGCAAGAACGGATCAGGTGTCGTTTTCGATGACAGGGTCGCAACGAATATTGCCTATTCGTGTCCCGCAGTCGACGACTGATGCGATTTCGGTGCCGCGCAATTCGTCGCGGGCATCCCGATGCTGCGCCGCAACGCCTGCAGGCGCACCAATAGTCGGTATCCGTCGCGCGCCATTTCACGGCGCGGCGCCGATGGTACAAAGAGCGGCGGGCCAACGACGGCGCGGCCGCGCGCGAAGCCGGCCGGCAGAGGCCGGCACGTTGCGCGAATGCCGGGCCGTCGTCGCCGATGCGCAGACCGGCGGCCGCCCGTTCGATGCGCGTCGCACTCCGGTGCGGCGCCGCGATCGCTGCGCCTGCGCGAGCCTCGCGCGTCGAACGGCCTGCCGGATACGGCGCCGACGCGCGTCATCGACGATCGATATTCAGTCCGGCGCGTGGCCGTCAGCGGCCGCGTCGGCCGGTATCCTGTCACATTCGACAACAGAGGTTGAGCACGATGAAACTGCTTCGCTATGGCCCGTCCGGCCAGGAAAAGCCCGGTATTCTCGACGCGGATGGCCGGATTCGCGATCTGTCCGCCCACGTGCCGGATCTTGCCGGCGACGCGCTGTCCGACGCCGGTCTTGCGCGCCTGCGGGCGCTCGATCCGGCCACGCTGCCGCTCGTGCCCGGCGAGCCGCGCATCGGCGCGTGCGTCGGACGCGTCGGCAAATTCATCGGCATTGGTCTGAACTATGCCGACCACGCGGCCGAGGCCGGCATGCCGGTGCCGAAGGAGCCGGTGGTATTCGGCAAATGGACGAGTTCGATCTGCGGCCCGAACGACGGCATCGAGATCCCGAAGGGCTCGGTGAAGACGGACTGGGAAGTCGAGCTGGGCGTCGTGATCGGCACGACCTGCAAGGACGTCGACGAAGCCCGCGCGCTCGATCACGTCGCCGGTTACTGCGTCGTCAACGACGTGTCCGAGCGTGAATGGCAGATCGAGCGCGGCGGCCAATGGGACAAGGGCAAGGGCTTCGACACGTTCGGCCCGATCGGCCCGTGGCTCGTCACGCGCGACGAGGTGCCCGATCCGCAGCGCCTCGACCTGTGGCTCGAAATCGACGGCCACCGCTATCAGAACGGCAACACGCGCACGATGGTGTTCACCGTCGCGCAGTTGATCGCCTATCTGTCGACCTGCATGACGCTGCAACCGGGCGACGTGATCACGACCGGCACGCCGCCGGGCGTCGGGATGGGCATCAAACCCGCGCCGGTGTTCCTGAAGGCCGGTCAGATGGTGCGGCTCGGGATCGAGGGCCTCGGCGAGCAACTGCAGAGCACCCGCAACGCGCGGTAGGCGCCGGCGCGGCGCGTGCTATCGGCCGCGAACCTGCCGCACCGCCCGGCCCGCTGAGCGAGCGCAGCAATCGCGTCGGATGCTTCGCGACGGCGGCCGTCGCGAACCTGCCACCGATTCACTAAAAGACGAGAGCCCGATTCCGCGCAATGCGGAATCGGGCTCTCGTCGTTCATCCAATCCGCACTTCGCAGATCAGACGACGTTGTCCAGCTCGCAATGCGCTTCGATCCGATAGCCGTCGGGATCGACGACGAACGCCGCGTAATAGCCAGGACCGTATTGCTCGCGTTTGCCCGGCCCGCCATTGTCGCGACCGCCATGCTGCAGCGCGGCGCGGTAGAACGCATCGACTTCGACCGGCGACGCCGCGCGGAACGACACGTGCAGCCCCGACTCCGGATCGGCGACGACCGGGCGCTTCGCGTGCTGCAGCCACAGCACCGGTTCGGTGGTGCCGTAGCCGAGTGAACCGTCGTCGCTGTGCAGCCGCTTGTAGCCAAGCGCACCGAGCGTGTTGTCGTAGAACGCACGGCTGCGGTCGATGTGGGCAACGCCGAAGGAAAGGTGATCGATCATCTGTGGCTCCTTGAACTGAGAGGGGACGTCAACGCAGCAAACTGCCTACCCACACCATGCCGCCAGCTTGTAACGCAGCGCGCCGCGCGTGCTGTCGTCGAATCCGCGGGTGCGGACGGTGTGGACAACTTCGCAGGAAAGGCGATCGTTCATCTGTGGCTCGTTGAACCGACGGGGACGCCAGTGCGACGCACCATTCTTAACCACCATGCTGGTTATGTTAGAAACCGTCCTGACGCTTGTCAACCGGCATGGTGGTTAGATACGATCGCGTCATGAGCAAAACGCAACCTTCCGTCACGTCGGACTGCCTGATTCCGGCACCGTCCGAAACATTGAGCATCGATTTCGCGAATACGCTGTACTGGCGTGGTGCCGACGCGCCGACGGAGACCTTCGGCACGCTCGCCGACCTGTTCGCGTGGTGCCGCGAGCAGGCGGGCGTGCCGGCGCGCCTGGCCGACGCATGTCTCGGACATGAAAACGGGAAGGAGCAGGGTGACGAGCCAACGATGCTGGCCCGCGCGCTCGCGTTGCGCGAGGCGCTGTATCGGCTGTTTCATGCGCAGGCCGAGCGGCGCGAGCCGCAGCCCGACGATCTCGTGCTGCTCGGCGGTTTCCTCGCGGAAGCGGCGCCGCGCGTCGCGCTCGCGCGGATCGACGGCGCCTACGCATGGCGGATCCCGGAAGCGGACGCATCGCTCGCGCGGCTGCTGAGCCCGGTGCTGTGGTCGGCGACCGACCTGCTGGGCGGCGCGCGGCTCGCGAAGGTCAAGCGCTGCGCGAACGACGCATGCCAGTGGCTGTTCATCGACGACAGCAAGAACGGCAGCCGCCGCTGGTGCTCGATGTCGTCGTGCGGGAACCGCGCGAAGGCATATCGCCATTATCACAAGGCCGGTTGACGGCAACGCGCGGCCTGCGCGTCACATTGCCATCGTCCGAATCCCGCCCGCCGAATCTATTTCGCCGACAGCTTTCGCCACAGCGTCGTCTTGCTGATGCCGAGCATCGCGCACGCGCGATCGCGGTCGCCGCCGCACGCGTCGAGCACCGCGCGGATCTCGTCGGCTTCCGCGCAGCGGCGGCGCGCATGGAGCGTGCGCGCGTCGCCGGCCTCGGTCGCATCGAGCGCATCAGGCGCGGCCGCGAACAGTTCGGGCGCGATCGCCTGCAGCGCATCGGCCGCGAGCATGGGGCAAGCGGCGTCCGGGTCGCGCTCGTCGACTTCCTCGGCCAGTTCCACCGCGATCCGCTCGACGACGTTCTGCAGTTCCCGCACGTTGCCGGGCCAGCGATACCGCGCGAGCGTCGTCTGCGTCGCGTCGAGCACGCGCATCGCATCGCCGACCTCGCGCACGCGTTCGGCGAGCCGCGGCTCGCGCCGTGCGGCCTGTACGAGCAGCGTGGCCGCGAGCGCCGGGATGTCGGCGGCGCGCTCGCGCAGCGGCGGCAGGCCGATGTTCAGGATGTTGAGCCGGTAATACAGGTCCGCACGGAACGTGCCGGCCTCGACGGCCGCGAGCAGCGGCCGGTGCGTCGCGGCGATCACGCGCACGTCGATGCGGATCGGCTCGGTCGAGCCGAGGCGGATCACCTCGCGTTCCTGCAGCACGCGCAGCAGCCGGCTTTGCAGCGACGGCGGCATTTCGCCGATTTCGTCGAGAAACAGCGTGCCGCGGTGCGCGGCCTCGAACAGCCCGGTCTTGCCGCCGCGCCGCGCGCCGGTGAACGCGCCTTCCTCGTAGCCGAACAACTCGCTCTCGAGCAGCGCTTCCGGAAACGCGCCGCAGTTGACCGCGACGAACGGATAGCTGCGCCGCGCGGACAGCGCATGCAGGCTCTGCGCGATCATCTCCTTGCCGGTGCCGCTTTCGCCGAGCACGAGCACGGTCGCGTCGGATTTCGCGTAGCGGCGCACCAGGTCGCGCACGCGCGTCATCGGCGCCGATGCGCCGACCACGTCGTCGAGCGCGTAGCGCGCTGCGAACTGCTGCGTGGTCGGCTGCGAGCGCAGCGCACGGTCGAGCCGTTCGACCGCACGCGACTCCTGAAACGTCAGCACGCTGCCCGACGTGACGCCGCGATCGACGAGCGGCCCGCGATGCACGACGTAGCGCACGCCGCGCACGGTCGCGAGCGCGTCGCCGTCCTCGCCGCGCAGCGTGCGCAACTCCGGACGCAGATCGACGAGCGCGCGGCCGACGGCCGCCGCAGGCTCGACCCCGAGCGCCGACGCGAGCCGCTCGTTGATCGCTTCGACGCGGCCGCGCGCATCGAGCGCGACCACGCCGTCGCGCAGGTGCTGCAGCAGGTTGTCGAGCCGCTGGCGGCGAAACGCCTCGGCGTGCGTCGCGTACGCGACTTCGAGCGCGGTTTCGACCGCCTTGCGCACCGACGCGTGCGAATACAGGAACACCGCGCCCATGCCGGCGCTCGCCGCGAGATCGGTGACGAGGCCGGGGCCGACGATCGTCTCGATGCCGCGGTCGTGCAGGTCGTGCACGCAGGCTTCCGCTTCCTGCGCGGACTGATATGACGCAAACTGCACGTCGAGGCCGTACGCGGCGACGAAGCGGCGCACTTCGGGCGGCGTCTCGCCGGCGCTCACGAGCGCGATCCGCGACGCGTCGCGGCGGGCGCGCGCGAGCGCCTGCATCACATCGAAGCCGGTCGGCGACACGACCACCACCGGCACCTGCGCACGCGTTTTCAGGAAGCCGCCGTTCGAGCCGGCCGCGACGATCACGTCGGGCCGCGCGGTGCCGGCCTCCGCGATCGCGCTCAGCGCGTCTTCGTACGCGCGCGTGACGATCCGCACGTCGGCGCGTTCGTCGAATTCGCCGGCGATCTCGCGAAACAGTTCGCGCAGGCGGCTGATGCCCATGGCCCAGATACGCGGGCGCACCGTTCGGTCGGCGGGGCCGACGGGCTTGGTCGAGGAGAGGTCCATGGCGACCGATTATGCGCGCAGGATTTCATTTTTGAAACACGAAATTGCCGAATTGAAATCGGCGGGCGAAACGCCGCGCGCGCCGGTTACTTAAGAATCAGTGGGTTAGCGGCGTTTCGCAGGCTGGCCCGGTCCTTGCTGTTAATGGTCGTTCCTTCAGGAGGCCGTTCATGAGCAACACGCATCTTCAGAGCGCCGGCGCGAAGTTTCGCGCGGCAGTCGCGGCCGAGCAGCCGCTGCAGGTGGTCGGCGCGATCACCGCGTATGCGGCCAAGATGGCGCAGGCCGTCGGCTTCAAGGCCGTCTACCTGTCGGGCGGCGGCGTCGCGGCGAATTCGCTCGGGATCCCCGATCTCGGCATCAGCACGATGGAAGACGTATTGATCGACGCGAGCCGGATCACCAACGCAACCGACCTGCCGCTGCTGGTCGACATCGATACGGGCTGGGGCGGCGCGTTCAACATCGCGCGCACGGTCCGCTCGTTCATCAACGCGGGCGTCGCGGCGGTCCACATCGAGGACCAGGTCGGCCAGAAGCGCTGCGGCCACCGTCCGGGCAAGGAAGTCGTGCCGACCGCCGAAATGGTCGATCGCGTGAAGGCCGCGGTCGATGCGCGCACCGACGACCAGTTCGTAATCATGGCCCGCACCGACGCGGCCGCCGCCGAAGGGATCGACGCGGCGATCGAGCGCGCGATCGCGTATGTGGAAGCCGGCGCGGACATGATCTTCCCCGAAGCGATGAAGACGCTCGACGACTACCGCCGCTTCAAGGCCGCGGTGAAGGTGCCGATCCTCGCGAACCTGACCGAGTTCGGCTCGACGCCGCTGTTTACGGTCGACGAACTGCGCGAGGCGAACGTCGACATCGCGCTGTATTGCTGCGGCGCGTATCGCGCGATGAACAAGGCCGCGCTGAATTTCTACGAAACGCTGCGCCGCGACGGCACGCAGAAGGCCGCGGTACCGACGATGCAGACCCGCGCCGAGCTGTACGACTTCCTCGGCTATCACGAATACGAACGCAAGCTCGACGAACTGTTCGCGCAGGGCAAGAAGTAACGTGTCCGCGCGCCGGGACACGCTTCCCGGGACGCCTTGCATGAAGCCGGAGCCATGCGCCGCCGAAGCGCCGGCGCCGGCCGAGATTGATCCCCATTGGAGAACGGAAACATGAGCGAGACGAAAGACGCAGCAGCACCGGCCGCCGCAGGCGCATTCAAGCCGAAGAAGTCGGTGGCGCTGTCGGGCGTGACGGCCGGCAACACGGCGCTGTGCACGGTCGGCAAGACCGGCAACGACCTGCACTACCGCGGCTACGACATTCTCGACGTCGCCGAATCGTGCGAGTTCGAGGAAATCGCGCACCTGCTCGTGCACGGCACGCTGCCGAACCTGACCGAACTGGCCGCGTACAAGACCAAGCTGCGCGCGCTGCGCGGCCTGCCGAGCGCGCTGAAGGCCGCGCTCGAGCAGATCCCGGCTTCCGCTCATCCGATGGACGTGATGCGCACCGGCGTGTCGGTGCTCGGCACCGTGCTGCCGGAGAAGGACGATCACAACCTGCCGGGCGCGCGCGACATCGCCGACCGCCTGATGGCGTCGCTCGGCTCGATGCTGCTGTACTGGTATCACTTCTCGCACAACGGCAAGCGCATCGAGACGGAAACCGACGACGACTCGATCGGCGGCCACTTCCTGCACCTGCTGCACGGCAAGACGCCGTCGAAGTCGTGGGTCGACGCGATGCATACGTCGCTGATCCTGTACGCGGAGCACGAATTCAACGCATCGACGTTCACCGGCCGCGTGATCGCGGGCACGGGCTCGGACATCTACTCGGCGATCACCGGCGCGATCGGCGCGCTGCGCGGGCCGAAGCACGGCGGCGCGAACGAAGTCGCGTACGAAATCCAGAGCCGCTACAGCTCGCCGGACGATGCCGAAGCCGACATCCGCCGCCGCGTCGAGAACAAGGAAGTCGTGATCGGCTTCGGCCACCCGGTCTACACGATCTCCGATCCGCGCAACAAGGTGATCAAGGGCGTCGCGCACAAGCTGTCGAAGGAAGCGGGCGACCTGAAGCTGTACGGCATCGCCGAGCGGCTGGAATCGGTGATGTGGGACGCGAAGAAGATGTTCCCGAACCTCGACTGGTTCAGCGCCGTGTCGTATCACATGATGGGTGTGCCGACCGCGATGTTCACGCCGCTGTTCGTGATCTCGCGCACGTCCGGCTGGAGCGCGCACATCATCGAGCAGCGCATCGACAACAAGATCATCCGCCCCAGCGCGAACTACACCGGTCCGGAAGACCTGCAGTTCGTGCCGATCGAAAAGCGCTGATCGCCGGCCGCGCGCACCGGCGCCCGTGATGCGGGCCGCCGGGCGCGCGCAACGTTTCACCCCGAATTCCGCCCCACATCATGAATACCGCCTACCGCAAACCCCTGCCCGGCACGTCGCTGGACTACTTCGACGCGCGTGCCGCGGTCGACGCGATCGCCCCCGGCGCATACGACACGCTGCCGTACACGTCGCGCGTGCTCGCCGAAAACCTCGTGCGGCGCTGCGATCCGGCGATCCTCGCCGAGTCGCTGAAGCAGATCGTCGAGCGCAAGCGCGAACGCGACTTCCCGTGGTTTCCGGCGCGCGTGGTGTGCCACGACATCCTCGGCCAGACGGCGCTCGTCGATCTCGCGGGCCTGCGCGACGCGATCGCGGAGCGCGGCGGCGACCCGGCCAAGGTGAACCCGGTCGTGCCCGTGCAGCTGATCGTCGACCACTCGCTCGCCGTCGAATGCGGCGGCTTCGATCCGGACGCGTTCGCGAAGAACCGCGCGATCGAGGATCGCCGCAACGAGGATCGCTTCCACTTCATCGAATGGACGAAGCAGTCGTTCGAGAACGTCGACGTGATCCCGCCGGGCAACGGCATCATGCACCAGATCAACCTGGAGAAGATGTCGCCGGTGATCCAGGCGCAGGATGGCGTCGCGTACCCGGACACCTGCGTCGGCACCGACAGCCACACACCGCACGTCGACGCGCTCGGCGTGATCGCGATCGGCGTCGGCGGGCTGGAGGCGGAGAACGTGATGCTCGGCCGCGCGTCGTGGATGCGGCTGCCCGACATCGTCGGCGTCGAGCTGACCGGCAAGCGCCAGCCCGGCATCACCGCGACCGACATCGTGCTCGCGCTGACCGAGTTCCTGCGCAAGGAGAAGGTGGTCGGCGCGTATCTGGAATTCCGCGGCGAAGGGGCGGCGAGCCTGACGCTCGGCGACCGCGCGACGATCTCGAACATGGCGCCCGAATATGGCGCGACGGCCGCGATGTTCTTCATCGACGGCCAGACGACCGACTACCTGCGCCTCACCGGCCGCAGCGACGAGCAGGTGAAGCTCGTCGAGACCTACGCGAAGACGGCGGGCCTGTGGGCCGACACGCTGAACAACGCGCAATACGAGCGCACGCTGACGTTCGACCTGTCGAGCGTCGTGCGCAACATGGCCGGCCCGTCGAACCCGCACAAGCGGCTGCCGACGTCCGATCTGGCCGCCCGCGGGATCGCCGGCCAGTGGGAAGAGAAGCCGGGCGAGATGCCCGACGGCGCGGTGATCATCGCCGCGATCACGAGCTGCACGAACACCAGCAACCCGCGCAACGTGATCGCTGCCGCCTTGCTCGCGCGCAACGCGAACGCGAAGGGCCTCACGCGCAAGCCGTGGGTCAAGAGCTCGCTCGCGCCGGGCTCGAAGGCGGTCGAGCTGTATCTGGAAGAAGCGAACCTGCTGCCCGAACTCGAGAAGCTCGGCTTCGGCATCGTCGCGTTCGCGTGCACGACCTGCAACGGGATGTCGGGCGCGCTCGATCCGAAGATCCAGCAGGAAATCGTCGACCGCGACCTGTACGCGACCGCCGTGCTGTCCGGCAACCGCAATTTCGACGGCCGCATCCATCCGTATGCGAAGCAGGCGTTCCTTGCGTCGCCGCCGCTCGTCGTCGCGTATGCGATCGCCGGCACGATCCGCTTCGACATCGAGAAGGACGTGCTCGGCCACGACCGGGACGGCAAGCCCGTCACGCTGAAGGACATCTGGCCGACCGACGAGGAGATCGACGCGATCGTTGCATCGAGCGTGAAGCCGGAGCAGTTCCGCAAGGTGTACGAACCGATGTTCGCGCGCACCGCCGACGCGGGCGAGCGCGCGGCGCCGCTGTACGACTGGCGCCCGCAGAGCACGTATATCCGCCGTCCGCCGTACTGGGAAGGCGCGCTGGCCGGCGAGCGCACGCTGAAGGGCATGCGGCCGCTCGCCGTGCTCGGCGACAACATCACGACCGACCACCTGTCGCCGTCGAACGCGATTCTCGCGAGCAGCGCGGCCGGCGAGTACCTCGCGAAGATGGGCCTGCCGGAAGAGGACTTCAACTCGTACGCGACGCACCGCGGCGACCACCTGACCGCGCAGCGCGCGACCTTCGCGAACCCGACGCTCGTCAACGAGATGGCGGTCGTCGACGGCGCGGTGAAGAAGGGCTCGCTCGCGCGCGTCGAGCCGGACGGCAAGGTGATGCGGATGTGGGAAGCGATCGAGACGTACATGAATCGCAAGCAGCCGCTGATCGTGATCGCCGGTGCCGACTACGGCCAGGGCTCGTCGCGCGACTGGGCCGCGAAGGGTGTGCGGCTCGCGGGTGTCGAGGCGATCGTCGCCGAAGGGTTCGAGCGGATCCACCGCACGAACCTGATCGGGATGGGTGTGCTGCCGCTCGAGTTCAAGCCGGGCACCAACCGGACGACGCTCGGCATCGACGGCACCGAGACCTTCGACGTGATCGGCGAGCGTACGCCGCGCGCCGATCTCACGCTCGTGATTCATCGCAGGAACGGCGAGCGCGTGGAAGTGCCGGTGACGTGCCGGCTCGATACGGCCGAGGAAGTGTCGATCTACGACGCGGGCGGCGTGCTGCAGCGTTTCGCGCAGGACTTCCTCGAATCGTCGCAGGCGGCGTGACGGCGCGCTGATCCGTCGAAGCCGGGCGGTGCATGCGTGTATCGCCCGTCGTCATATGGCTTTGCATGGGACCGGCGCCGGCGCGCGAGCGCAGGCGCCGGTCGACAGGACAACACAGACATGGCTCACATTCCTCAAATCAGGATTCCCGCGACCTACCTGCGCGGCGGCACCAGCAAGGGCGTGTTCTTCCGGCTGCAGGACCTGCCGGACGCCGCGCAGACGCCGGGCGCCGCGCGCGACGCGCTGCTGCTGCGCGTGATCGGCAGCCCCGATCCGTACGGCAAGCAGATCGACGGGATGGGCGGCGCGACGTCGTCCACCAGCAAGACCGTGATCGTGTCGAAGAGCACGCGGCCCGGTCACGACGTCGACTACCTGTTCGGGCAGGTCGCGATCGACAAGGCATTCGTCGACTGGACCGGCAACTGCGGCAACCTGTCGGCGGCGGTCGGGCCGTTCGCGATCAGCGGCGGCCTCGTCGATGCGTCGCGCGTGCCGCGCGACGGCGTCGCGACCGTGCGGATCTGGCAGGCGAACATCGGCAAGACGATCGTTGCTCACGTGCCGATCACGAACGGCGCGGTGCAGGAGACGGGCGACTTCGAACTGGACGGCGTCACGTTCCCGGCTGCCGAAGTGCAGCTCGAGTTCATGGACCCGGCCGCCGAGGAAGAGGGCGCGGGCGGGTCGATGTTCCCGACCGGCAACCTCGTCGACGATCTCGCGGTGCCGGGCATCGGCACGCTGAAGGCGACGATGATCAACGCCGGGATCCCGACCATCTTCGTCGAGGCTGAAGCGATCGGCTACACGGGCACCGAGCTGCAGGACGCGATCAACGGCGATGCGAAGGCGCTCGAGAAGTTCGAGACGATCCGCGCGCACGGCGCATTGCGGATGGGGCTGATCGACACGCTCGACGAGATCGCGACGCGTCAGCACACGCCGAAGGTCGCGTTCGTCGCGAAGCCGGCCGACTATGTCGCGTCGAGCGGCAAGCGCGTGAATGCGGGCGACGTCGACCTGCTGGTGCGCGCGATGTCGATGGGCAAGCTCCACCACGCGATGATGGGCACGGCGGCGGTCGCGATCGGCACGGCCGCGGCGATCCCCGGCACGCTCGTCAATCTTGCGGCGGGCGGCGGCGAGCGCAACGCGGTACGTTTCGGACATCCGTCGGGCACGCTGCGCGTCGGCGCGGAGGCGCGGCTCGAGAACGGCGAGTGGACCGTCACGAAGGCGATCATGAGCCGCAGCGCGCGCGTGCTGATGGAAGGCTGGGTGCGGGTGCCGGGGGATGCGTTCTGATCCGCGTCGCGGCTGCCGCGCTGTGAACCGGCAGCGGTGAACAGCAAGCGATCCCTGCACGGCGATCCGCGCTGTGCAGGGATTTTTCGTTGATGCATGCGTCGGTGATGAAGGGCCGATGCGGGGTGATCGCGAAGTATCGGGCCTTGCGTAAGCGCTGAAGCGCCAACGGGGGCGACTGCGAAGCATGGGGCCTTGCGTAAGCGCTGAAGCGCCAACGTAGGCCGACCGCGAAGCATGGGACCCCTGTAAGCGCTAAAGCGCTAACAGGGGTCGACAGGAGAACCGTATGTCGCTTGGTGTCCCGCTGTCCGGCGTCCATATCGTCGAATTCGAAGGTCTCGGCCCCGGTCCGCTCGCGGCGTGGATGCTCGCCGGCATGGGCGCGCGGATCACATTGATCACACGCCCGGCCGGCCGCACGAGCGCACCCGATGCATTGCAGGCCCGCGACGGCGACCTGCTGCGCGAAGGCAAGACGATCGTCGAACTCGATCTGAAAACCGCGGCCGGCCGCGACGCGGCGCTCGCGCTGATCGCACAGGCCGACGCGCTGGTCGAAGGCCTGCGGCCCGGCGTGATGGAGCGCCTCGGCCTCGGTCCGGACGATTGCGCACGCGCCAATCCGAAGCTCGTGTACGGACGCATGACCGGCTGGGGCCAGGATGGCCCGCTCGCGTCGGCCGCCGGACACGACCTGAACTACGTGGCGCTGACAGGGCTGCTGTCGTTGTCCGCGCCGTGCGACGGACGACCCGGCGTGCCGCCAACCGTCGTCGGCGACGCCGGCGGCGCGCTCGGGCTTGCATTCGGAATCGTCTGCGCGCTGTTCGACGTGCGCGGCGGCGGCCCGGGGCGCGTGGTCGACGGTGCAATCGTCGACATCGTGTCGATGCTCGGCTCGCTCGCGCTGTGGGCGCGTGCGAACGGACAGCTCGACGGCGTGCAGCCGAGCCTGTTCCACGACGCGCCGTTCTACGACGTGTATCGCTGCGCGGACGGCGAGCATGTGACGATCGGCGCGCTCGAGCCGCCGTTCTATGCGCTGCTGGTCGAGCGGCTCGGTTTGACCGATCTCGATCCGGCAGCGCAGTACGATCGCGCGCGCTGGCCGGCGCTGAAGGCGCGTTTCGCCGATGTGTTCGCGCAGCAGCCGTCCGCGCACTGGCGCGCGCTGCTCGAAGGGACCGACGCGTGCTTCGCGCCCGTGCTGAGCGTGACCGGCGCGGCGGAGCATCCACACAATGCGGCGCGCGGCATTTACCGCACCGATGCGAATGGCAACATTCGTGCGCGCGTGGCGCCGCGGTTCATGCCGTTGAAGGCCGATGGAGCGGAATAGATCCGTGTCCGCATCGATCCGCAGCCCGCGATTCGGGGCGGCGCGACGACGAAAAAGCACCAAACTTGGCGATGCGGAAATGATCGTGCTGGTCGTTGCAGTGCGTCGCCGTGATCGCGACGCCGTCCATCTTGCCGCGATGAAGCGTTAGATCCGGCTGGTGCGATGTTGCATGACTGGTCGCCGGTCACGCGCTCATCGGCGTGCCGGGCCCGGCACAATTCACGCCGTTTCCTCCGGCGCATCCGGCATCTTCCCGTCGCCGACACGATTGATCGTGCCTTGCGCGATCGCGACGAGCCGCTCGTGATCGCCGTCGATGACGAACACGTGACACTGGCAGGTCGCCTGGTGCCGGCCCGCGTAGACGACCTTCGCGCGCGCGACGAGCGTACCGTTCACGGCCGGCCGCAGGTAATTGATCTTGTATTCGGCGGTGATCACGCGCGGGCCGAGCACGAGCGCGCCGGCGAACGTCAGTGCGTTGTCGGCGAGATAGCCGATCACGCCGCCGTGCACGAAACCGTGCTGCTGCCGCAGTTCTTCGCGCACCGGCAGGCACAGCGAAACCTCGTTGTCGCCGATATGCATCAACTGCGTGCCCAGCAACATGCTGAACGGTTGCGCGCGCAATGCGCCGCGCGCGTGATCCGTGATGTCCGTCATCGAGTTGCCTCGCAATGCGTGTCCGCTTGCGCTGAACTCTAGGAAGGGGGCTGCGGATAAGCAAGGAAATTCGACCGCTTTTCGTGCAATTGCCGGCGCGATGTGATGCGATTATTGCGTCGAACGTCGGAGTTGTCCTCGTTCGGCGGCGATTCGACAGGAATGACGGGGCAGCGGGTCTTGTTCGTACGGCCGCGGCCGGTAGCCCCAACGGGCCCCAAGCCGGGCGTCCCTAGCCGGGTGCCCCTGACCGGGCGTCCCTAACCGGGCGTCCCTAAAGTCCGACGAAGAAATGCCGCTAATGCCGGGGCATTCCCCCATTGCACCATCGTCGGCTCTCCAGGAAATCTTCCCCATGTTCGGAAAAATCAAGCTCGCGTCGGGTCTGCTCGGCGTGTTGACCGTGTTTTGCCTCTTTCTGGTCGCGATCGAGGCGCTCGGCTTCTGGGCGCTCGCGTCGACGCGCAGCGGCGTCGACGATCTGTCGAACGTCGCGATCGCGCAGGTCGACGCGGCGAGCCAGGCCACCGAACGCCTGCTCGACGCGCGCGTGAACCTGTCGCGTGCCGGCACGCGGATGGTCCGCGGCGGCCCGAAGCCCGACGACATCATCCGCCATGCCAGCGCTTCGCTTGCCGAAGCGGACAAGGCGTTCGCGTCGCTGACGGCCGCGCACGCCGTCGACGAAACCAACCGCGCGCGCGTCGCGGCGCTCGCCGAGCGCTATCGCGCGCTGCGCGGCGCGCTCGGCGAACTCGTGCAGTTCCTCGACGCCGACAACATCCAGGCGTTCCTCGATCAGCCGACGCAGGGCTTCCAGGACGCGTACATCGCCGAACTGCATCGTTTTGCGGACTACGGCGGTGCATCGAGCCGCGCCGCGCTCGACACGATCGACGGCGGCATCCAGTGGTTCAAGTGGGTCGGCATCGTGCTGCTGGTGGCGATGCTCGCGGCGAGTGCTGCCATTTACGCGGCCGCGCGGCGCGCGGTAGTCGCGCCGCTCGACGAAGCCGGCCGCCATTTCGAGCGGATCGCGCAAGGCCGGCTCGACGAAGCCGTGCGGGCGGGCGGCGTGTTCGAAATCGACCGGATGCTGCGCGGCCTCGCCGCGATGCAGGCGAGCATCGCGGACACCGTGCGTACCGTGCGTCACGCGTCCGACGCGATCCACCTCGGTGCGGGCGAGATCGCCGGCGGCAACGCGGACCTGTCCGCGCGCACCGGCACGCAGGCCGCGTCGCTCGAGGAAACGGCCGCGAGCATGGAGGAACTGACCGCGACCGTCCGCCAGAACACCGACAGCGCGCGCGCCGCCAGCGCGCTGGCCGACGCGGCGCTCGACGCGACACGTCACGGCGGCGGCGTCGTGGACAGCGTGATCGACCGGATGCGCGGCATCGCGCAGAGCTCCGGGCGGATCGCGGAGATCATTTCGGTGATCGACGGCATCGCGTTCCAGACCAATATCCTCGCGCTGAACGCGGCGGTCGAAGCCGCGCGCGCGGGTGAGCAGGGCCGCGGCTTCGCGGTGGTGGCCGGCGAAGTGCGCTCGCTCGCGCAGCGCAGCGCGCAATCGGCGAAGGAGATCAAGGCGCTGATCGAGGAATCGGTCGCGCAGATCGACGGCGGCTCGGAGCTGGTCGAGCGCGCCGGGGACGCGATGCGGACGGTCTCGGCGTCGATCACGCGCGTCGTGCAGACGATGTCGGAGATCACGGCCGCGTCGGTCGAGCAGAGCGTCGGCATCGAACAGGTGAATCAGGCCGTCACGCAGATGGATCAGCTGACGCAGCAGAACGCGGCGCTGGTGGAGGAAGTCGCGGCGGCGGCCGCGTCGCTGAACGAGCAGACCGCGCACCTGATGCAGGCGGTATCGGTGTTCGAACTGGGCGATGCGCGCAGCGGACGCGGTGCGCGCGACGCGCGCGCGTCGTCGTCGTTTGCCGACGCCGGTGCCGGTTACGAAACGGCGGGCAGCGCCGCGTAGGCGGTCGCGAGGTGGTAGGGCGTCGTCGACGGCATGTCCGCGCGCGATACCTGCCCGTCTGCCGCCTTGCACTCGAACCAGCCGCGCGGATGCAGGAAGCGCGCGGCGAAGCGCTCGATCTGCCGCGCGAGCGGTGCGGACACCGGCGTGCCGCCGTGCGTCGCGAGCGCGCGCAGGTATTCGGTCTGCGCCCAGATCCGCTGCGTGCCGTCGATGCACGTGCCTTGCGTGTCGAGCGCCGCGCACACGGCGCCCGTCTGCGGATCGATGCCGTGCCGTTCCGCGAACGCGAACGCGCGCGCCAGCGCGCCGGGCAGCCCGGTTTGCGCGAGCCGCGCGCCGGCCGCGTCGACCAGGTAGAACCATTCGAACTGATGGCCGGGCTCGAAGCGGTTGCCGGCCGCCCCGAGCGGCAGCTCGGCGACGCACCCGGTCGCCGGATCGACGAACGTGCGCTCGACGGCCTGCGCGGTGCGCGCGAGCGCATCGTCGAACGCCGCGTCGCCGAACGCGTCGGCGGCGGCGAGCCACGCTTCGGTCAGGTGCATCAGCGGGTTCTGCAGCGCGCCGCTGCCCGACGGCGAGAAATCGGCGTGACGCGCGGCATCGAGCAGCGCATCGCCCGGCTGGCGCGCGAAGCGGTCCTGGATCAGTGCGGCGGTGTCCTCCGCGACCGTCCGCGCGGCGGCGTCGCCCGACGCCGCATGCCATGCGGCGCACGCGAACACGACGAACGCATGCGTATACAGGTCTTTCGTCGTGTCGAGCGGCGCGCCTTGTGCGTCGACGCTATAGAACCACCCGCCGTGGACCGGGTCGCGGAAGCGGCTGCACAGCGAGTCGAACAGCGTGGCCGCGTGCGCGGCATGGCCGGCCTGCGCGAACACGAACAGTTGCCGTGCGCACGCCATTGCGCGATAACGGGTGACGGGCAGCGGTGCGTGAGTGGCCGGATCGACGGCCTCGAACGGCAGTCGCAGCGTGTGGTCGAACCCTGAACCCTGCCAGATCGGCAAGATGACGTGCGCAAAATGGTCGCGCAATTGAGCGGCCTGGGCGGGAGCGGAGTCGGAAACGGACATGACGGGGTTGTGCGCTTGGATCGAAACGTGTCGGCGCGGCCCGGAGGATCGGCGCGACCGAGGCCAAGGATAAAACATTCCGCAGCGCCGGCACCAAAAAAAAGGAGATAAATCCGATGCTCAGCAACCTGGAACTCGTGATGCGGCTGGTTCTCGCGGCGGCGCTCGGCAGCGTCATCGGCTTCGAGCGCGAGCGTCTTTCATGGGCGGCCGGCCTGCGCACGCACATGCTGGTCTGCGTCGGCTCGACGCTCATCATGATCGTGTCGGCGTTCGGTTTCGCCGACGTGCTCGGGCGCAGCGACCACATCGTGCTCGATCCGTCGCGGATCGCCGCGCAGGTCGTGTCGGGCATCGGTTTCCTCGGCGCGGGTTCGATCCTGCTGCGCGGCGAGATCGTCCGCGGACTGACGACGGCCGCGAGCCTGTGGTCGGTCGCCGCGATCGGTCTCGCGGTGGGCGGCGGCCTCTATGTCGCGTCGATTTCCGCGACGATCATCATCCTGATCATCCTCGCCGGCATCAAGCCGCTCGAGCGCCGCTACTTCACGGTTCGCCAGCGCCGCCAGTTCACGCTGACCGTGGTGGGCGGCGCGCTGACGTTCGATTCGCTGCATGCGGCGCTCGGCCCCGACAGCGCGCGCGTGAAGCAGTTCATCGTGCAGCGCGCCGACGACACGGGTGAGCACGACGAGGTGCGTATCGCACTCGCGCGCGTGTCCGATCTCGAATATCGCGCGATCTGCGACAAGCTGCGCGCGCTGCCGTGCGTGACGCGCTTCGACGACGGCGACGGCGCGCCGGGCGACGAATAGACGGCATCCGACCGGCCGGATCGGCGATCGGTCATGCGACAATGGCCGGTCACCGATTCCGTTCGACATCCGGTTCCGCGTTCGCTGGCCTGTAATCCGACTCCATGACCGAATCCGTTTCCCTGCCTCGTTCCCGTTCCGACCGTTCGCGTCCGCGCTCGGCCGCGGCCGCCGCGGATACCGCCGCCAACGCATCCGCGCGGCCCGCCCATGCGCCGGCCGGCGATGCGCTGCGCGACGAACGCACGCTCGACCTGTTCGGCGATCCGGTGTTCGAGCCGGCCGCGCGTGCGCCGGGTGTCGCGCGTGACGACACGCTGGCGGACGTGCAGGCGGTAGCGGCCACGGCCGACAGCGAGGACGCCGGACGGCAGGCGACGCTCGACGGGTTCGGCGCGCCCGTTGCAGCGCGGGAGCAGGACGATGACGTTGCCGTATCGGCGGAATCCGGATCGATACCGGGACATGACGATGTGACGGACGCGGATGTCGTGCGCGCGTTCGATGCCGCCGCAATGAAGGCGGCCGACGCGCAGCAACCCGCGAGCGTCGGTGCGATTGCGATCGGCGAGCCCGACATCGACAGCGCGAACGCGAAGGCCGGTAGCGTGTCGGAAACCGTCGACGGTGCGGTAACGCATGACGGGTTCGCGGCGCTGAGCGCGACGGCGGTTGCCGGTGCGGTCGGCGCGGTCGCCGGCGATCGGCCCGTGAAGTCCGACAGCGAAGCGGAAGGTGCCGATACGCGGGACAAACGCGCTGAAGCAGCGCGGACGCCCGGCGCGACCCCGAAGGGGCGTCGCGCATCGTCGGGCGGCAAGCGGCGAGCGGCGAGCGGTGCTCGCGAAGCGGCAGCGGTTCGCGGCACGCCGGACGCGGGCGCGGTTGGTGCGAAGCTGGAGCCGGCTTCGGCTTCGGCTTCGGCGACGACCGAGCACATTGCGCCGTCCGCGGAGCGGCGGGCGTCGGTTGAACCGTCCGAACCTACCGTCGCCGCCATTTCGACGAACGCCGGCGATGCGACGCGAGCAGCAGCGCCGGTGTCGCCCTCCGTGCCGCCGATGGCTTCCGCGGCCTCTTTCATGACGAAGCCGTCCGTCGATCGTGCGCAACCGGCTGTGCCGACTTCGCCGGCCTTCGATCCCGACACCCATCTGCGTCCGCTGTCCGATCGGCTCGGCGCGCTGCAGGCCGAGACGGCCGGCATCAAACAGGCGGCCGATCGCGAGATGCGCCGCGTCAACCGGCTGCTGCTGGCGCTGGCGATCGTCGTGTTCGCGGGGCTGGTCGCGCTGGTGCTGCAAACGCGGCAAATCGCGCACCTGAAACAGGAGCTGGACGTCCGGCAACAGCGGATCGACCGGCTCGCGGCCGATCTGTCGACGCAGCAGGCGACCCTGATGACGCTCGCGGAACACCACGAGGCGCTGCTGTCGCAGGTCGACCGGCTCCAGCGCAATGCGAACCGCGACGCAGCGGCCGCGAAGCGCGTGCGTCGTACCCGCTAAATAGTCCGACCCTACTTGGGGCGTCCCGCCGGGCAAGGAGCGTCAGGTTATGGCGTCGTCTGACGGCCCCGTGGGTGCGGCAAACTGATGCGGCAGGCTGGCAGAATTCAGGGAAAACCCTTAGAATGGAGCTCATCTAAGGGAAAACCCTAGCGCCATCTGTCAGGAGTCTCACATGAGCTTCATTCTCGCCCTGCTGCAAAAGATCGACGACCTGTTCGTCTCCCCGCACCTGCCGCTCGACGCGGACTATTCGTACGCCGCGCGTCACGCGGAAGTCGAGCGCATGCGTCGTGCGAACCTCGTGCCGATCGTCCTGTACCGTCGCTGATTCGCTGATTCGCTGATTCGCTGATTCGCTGATTCGCTGATTCGCTGATTCGCCGCGGCGCTCGCCGCACCTGCCGGTCCGTTTTCCGCCGTCGCATCGCGCGCCGGTGCGACCGTCCCGCTACACTGGAAGTTCGACTTCCCTCGCGACCCCCGGGCCATGCTGCAGATGCGGCCGATGACGGCCGGCGAATTCCATGCATACCGCACGCGCGCCATCGACGGCTACGCGCGCGACCTCGTGTCATCCGGTCAGAACGCGATCGACGACGCAGCGGGCCGCGCCGGCGCCTGCTTCGATACGCTGCTGCCCGACGGTCTGCTCACCGCGGGCCAGACACTCGTCCAGCTGATCGACGCCGCCACCGGCGATACGGTCGGCGATCTCTGGTACGCGATCGTGGCCGAAGGGCCGAACCGCACGCTGTTCATCTACGACCTCGACATCGTCCCGTCCCGGCGCCGCCAGGGCTGGGCCACGCGTGCGCTCGATGCGCTCGAGGCGGAGGCCCGCCGTCATGGCGTCACGGAGATCGGGCTGTCGGTGTTCAATCACAACACGGCTGCACGTGCGCTCTATCGGGCCTGCGGCTTCGTACCGATCACGACGACGCTCATCAAGCCGGTCGTTCAGGGCTGATGCCATTCGAGCGTACGTCGGCGTAGCGCGCCGCGGCTTGCCGATCCGCTGCTCGATGCGGGGGGCTGAAGCCCAGGCCGGCACGTGCACAATGCGGCCCGGCAAGCGCCGTGAATTTCCCTATTCTCGATATGACGAGCGCCGGACGGCCATCGGAGGTTCGGGCGCGCGCCACGGCCCGCGTCAGCGCGCGTCGCCTTTCCACCGGCGCAGCGGCAACGCCGATATGACGAACGCCGGACGCCCGTCAGACAGTCCGCCGCGCGGGCCGCATCGGCGTGCGCGACCTTTCCATCGATGCAGCAGCCACACCGATATGACAAGCGCCGGACGGCCATCGGACGTTCCGGCGCGCAGCCGCGCATCACCGCGCGCGGTCTTCCCACCGCACCATCAGCAACGCCGATATGGCAAACGCCGTACGCCTGTCGGACATCCCGGCCCCCGCGCCCCCGCATCACCGCGCGTGGCCTTTCCATCGCCGCAGCAGCAACGCGTTCGTGACGACGCTGACGCTGGAGAACGCCATCGCCGCTCCCGCGATCACCGGGTTCAGCCAGCCGAACGCCGCGAGCGGCACGCCGATCAGGTTGTAGACGAACGCCCAGAACAGGTTCTGCTGGATCTTCCGGTAGGTCCGCTTCGAGATGTCGATCGCATCGGCGACGAGCGCCGGATCGCCGCGCATCAGCGTGATGCCGGCCGTATGCATCGCGACGTCGGTGCCGGTCGCCATCGCGATCCCGACGTCGGCCGCGGCGAGCGCGGGCGCATCGTTGATTCCGTCGCCGGCCATCGCGACGATGCCGCCGTGCGTGCGCTTCAGTTCGGCCACCACGCGCGCCTTGTCGTCGGGCAGCACCTGCGCGTGCACTTCGTCGATCCCGAGCGACGCCGCGACGGCCGCCGCACTGCCGCGGTTGTCGCCCGTCACGAGCACGCTCGCGACGCCGCGCGCCGACAGCGCCGCGATCGCGTCGCGCGCACCGGGCTTCACGGTGTCGCCGAACGCGATCAGCGCGAGCGCCGCGCGCGGCGCATCGGCGCGCATCAGCCACGAGATCGTGTTGCCTGCGCGCTCGAGCTCCGCGGCGCGCGCATCGAGTCCGGAAGGCACGGCGACTCCGAGTTCATCGCGCCAGCGCGTGCTGCCGAGCGCGAGAAGCTGTCCGTCGACGCGCGCTTCGACGCCGCGTCCGGCCACCGCGCGGCCATCGGTCGCGACGACTGCACTGGCCGAACCGGCGCCGCTGCCGGCCCGCCCGGCGACGTCCGCATCGTACGCGGCGACCACGGCCCGCGCGAGCGGATGATCGCTCTGCCGCTGGACCGCGGCCGCGAGCGCGAGCGCTTGCTCCCGCGGGATGCCGACGGCGTCGAACGCCGTCACGGACGGCTTGCCTTCGGTCAGCGTGCCGGTCTTGTCGAATGCGATCACGGTCGTGCGCTGCGCGAGTTCCAGCGCCTGCGCGTCCTTGATCAGCACGCCGTGGCGCGCGGCGACGCCGGTGCCGGCCATGATCGCGGCGGGCGTCGCGAGGCCGAGCGCGCACGGGCAGGCGATGACGAGCACCGCGACCGCGTTGAGGATCGCCGTTTCGGTGCCGGCGCCGGCGATCAGCCAGCCGATCAGCGTCAGCACGGCGATGCCGAGGATCGCCGGCACGAACACTTCGCTGACGCGATCGACCAGCCGCTGGATCGGCGCCTTCTCCGCCTGCGCGGATTCGACGAGGCGGATGATGCGCGCGAGCGTCGTCTCGGCGCCGATCGCGGTGGTTTCGACGACGAGCGCACCTTCGCCGTTGATCGAGCCGGCCGTGACCGGATCGCCGTCGTCCTTCGGCACCGGCAGGCTTTCGCCGGTGATCAGCGATTCGTCGACGTGCGAGCGGCCCGACACGATCCGGCCGTCGACGGGCACGCGTTCGCCGGGACGAATGCTGACGGTCGTGCCGACGCGCACCTGCGCGAGCGGCACGTCGCGCTCGACGCCGTGCTCGACGACGCGTGCCCGGTCCGGGCGCAGCGCATTGAGCGCGCGGATCGCCTCGGTCGTCTGGCGTTTCGCGCGCGCTTCGAGCCATTTGCCGAAGCGCACCAGCGTGACGATGACGACCGATGCCTCGAAGTACAGGTGCCCCGGGTGGGCGGGGTCGCGCAACAGCATCCACAGGCTCAGGCCGAACGCGGCCGACGTGCCGAGCGCGACGAGCAGGTCCATGTTGCCGGTGCGCGCCTTCACCGCATGCCACGCCGCGCGGTAGAAACGCGCGCCGAAACCGAACTGGACGATCGACGCGAGCACCAGTTGCAGCCAGCCGTTGAGCATCGCGTCGACACCGAACGGCGCGACGAGCATCGGTGCGACGAGCGGTGCGCTCAGCACCGCCGAGCCGATCACGAGATTGCGTTCGCGGACCGCTTCGCGGCGCTTGCGCGCGTCGGCGCTTGGCGCCGGACCGGTGGCGCGGGGGGCGGCGGTCGCGGCGCCGGCATCCGGAGCGGCGGCGACCGATGCGCGGTAGCCGGCCGTCGCGACCGCCGCGATCAGCACGGCGGCGTCGAGCGTCGCAGCGCCATGCACGGACGCCCGCTCGGTCGCGAGATTGACCGACGCGCGCGCGACGCCCGGCACCGCCGCCAGCGCTTTCTCGACGCGGCCGGCGCAGGACGCGCAGGTCATCCCGCCGATGTCGAATTCGAGATCGGTGGAGGCGGCCGAGGCCGCGGGGGCGCCAGCGGCGGCCGGCGTGGCCGCGACCGGCGTTGCGCCATAGCCGGCCTGCTGCACGGCTGCGGCCAGTTGCGCCGCGGAAACGTCGGGCGCCGCGTCGACGGTCGCGCGCTCGGTCGCGAGATTGACCGACGCACGCGTGACGCCCGGCACCTTCGCCAGTGCCTTCTCGACGCGCGACACGCACGATGCGCAGGTCATCCCGTCGATGTCGAGTTCGATGCTCGCGGGGGCCGTCGGCTGGACGGCGGGGCCGGTGGGCGTCGCGCCATAGCCTGCCTGTCGGATGGCGTCGGCGAGCTGCGTCGCGGAAACGCCGGGCGTGGCGTCGACGGTCGCGCGCTCGGTCGCGAGGTTCACCGATGCCCGCGTGACGCCGGGCACCTTCGCCAATGCCTTTTCGACGCGCGACACGCACGATGCGCAGGTCATTCCGTCGATATCGAGTTCGGTCGTTTGCACTCCCGCGGACGCGAGTGATTCAGTCATGTCGGATTCCCCAAAGGCGCGGTTCGTGCCGCGAATATTCCCAGTATCAACATTCCCATGATGGGAAGGTCAAGGGCGCGATGCGATCCGGAACGGGCCGACGGACGGGGCATTCGCTTCCCGCCGGGCAGCCCACGCGGGACGCGGGCTGCCGCCTGACAGGTGCCGAATCACAGAAATTCGACACTGACGACGGGGCAGCTATCTTCCCACCCGTTATTCGGCATATTGGGGGATGCCCTTAGGCGCTATGATACCGGCCTGACATCAGCGCCCGCCGTAGCGAGACGGCGAACGGGCAGGCTGGGGTGCCTTGCTTTCGCCGATCGTGAGTCGAACAAGGCGTTGACTGACAAGAACGATATTCGGCCAGTAATCAATGATTGAAAATCGACGAGAATCAATTTCCCTGCGGCGCGCGGCAGGCGCGTCGCTGGCCATTGCGGCGCTGCTGGCGGGATGCGCGTCGCAACCGGATGCGATCCAGCGGAAAACCGGCTGGATGCGCGCCGAAGTGGCCGACTCCTATATATACGCGTATCCGCTCGTGCTGATGGACGTCGCGAAGGAAGCCGCGACCGGCGGCGACGGCGCGCAGCCGGGCCAGGCGCCGCTCAACACGCTGCGTCACGCGCAGGCGCTGCCGCCCGTCGGCGCGCTCAACCCGCCGCTGCCGGGCGTCGATACGCTCGACTCGACCGGCTGGCTCGACGTCGGCGCCGAGCCGGTGATCGTCACGCTGCCCGATACCCGCGGCCGCTACTGGGATGCCCGCGCGCTCGACATGTGGACGAACGTGCTGTGGTCGTCGTCGAGCGTGACCGCCCGTGGCGCACGCGGTGCCGCACGATCGCAAACGATTGCCTTCGCCGCGAAGGACTGGCAGGGCACGCTGCCGAAGGGCGCGTTGCGTGTCGACGTGCCGTCGGCCAACGCATGGCTCGAAGTGCGGGTGCAGACGAGCGGCGGCCGCGACCTCACGAACGTGAAGAAACTGCAGCGGGCGATCCGCGTGGTGCCGCTTTCCGTGTACACGGGCGCCGCACGCGGCGCGTCGGTCGCGGTCCATGCGGGCAGCGCGCCGTCGGAAGCTGCAAGCGGCGGCACGCCGGCCGAGCAGGTCGCCGCGCTCGACCCGAAGGCGTTCTTCACGCGCTTCGCGCAGGCGCTGCAGGACAACCCGGCGCCCGCCGACGACGCGCATGCGCAGGAACTGCTCAACGACATCGGCGTATCGGCCGGCTACCCGGTGCTGTGGACGGGCGATCGCCTGACCGCCGCGACGGCCGGCGTCGCCGAAGCGCGCGCGCGGCTTGCTGAGCCGCCGTCGAACCTGCTGAACGCGAACGGCTGGAGCTGGATCGGCGACGCGGCCGGCAAGTACGGCCAGGACTATGCGCTGCGCGCGTACGCGGCGTACACGCAGTTCGGTACCGCGACGCGCGACGACGAGACGCTCGCGCTCGTGCGCGTCGACAGCGACGGCCACCCGCTGAACGGTGCGAACCGTTACGTGCTGCATTTCGCGCCGGGCGCGCTGCCGCCGGTGCGCGGGTTCTGGACGCTGACGCCGTACACGACGAACGGCGCGCTGCCCGACGTCGGCTCCGCGCGCCGCTCGCTCGGCGACCGCGACCGGCTGCGCCGCAACCACGACGGGTCGATCGACGTGGTCGTGTCGGCGTCGCCGGGTGGCGCGCATGCGGGCAACTGGCTGCCGGCGCCGCGCACCGACTTCGCGCTCGCGCTGCGCCTCTACGCTCCGAAGCCGCAGGCGAGCGACGGCTCGTGGATGCCGCCCGCCGTCGTCCGCAAATGAACGGATAGGCGCGGCCGCTGTCCGATCCGCGGGCGCAGCGGCCGCGCCCGAACGCCGTTCCGTCACCACCTGAGCCTATACTTTCGGGATTGCGGGCGCGGCCGCGCCGGTTTTCCGGCGCGCCCCGGCATCCATTCCCGAGGCATCCAAGCATGTCAAGCGCAGACAAACAAACCGTACCTTCGACTCTCCATGCCCTCGGCGGCGTTGCACGTTCGCGCCGGACCCGGCGTATCGGCCTCGGCGTGCTGATCTTCCTCGTTTTGTTCGGACTGCTCGGGTTCTTCGCGGCGCCCCCGCTGATCCGCCATATCGCCGAACAGCAACTGAGCCAGCAACTCGGCCGGCCATCCACGGTCCAGCGCATCGCACTGAACCCGTACACGCTGAACCTCGAAGCCGACGGCGTGCACGTCGGCGAGCGCGGCGGCCAGGGCGACTTCATCGACATCGGCAAGCTCGTCGTGAGGCCGTCGTGGTCGTCGCTGTTCCGCGGTGCGCCGATCGTCAACGAAGTGCGCGTCGACTCGCCGCGCTTTCATATCGTCCGCTACGACGCGCAGCGCTTCAATTTCACCGACCTGATCGAGAAGTTCTCGACGCCGTCGAAGCCGGACAGCAAGCCGACGCAGTTCTCGGTGTCGAACATCCAGGTCAACGACGGCCGCATCGATTTCGACGACCGCCTGCTGAATGAAAAGCACGTGGTCGACAACTGGACGCTCGGCATTCCGTTCATCGCGACGCTGCCGTCGAAGACCGACATCTTCGTGCAGCCGAAGCTGCGCGCGCGGTTCGACGGCAGCCCGATCGCGATCGACGGCAGGACGAAGCCGTTCGCGCAATCGCGCGAGTCCGAAGTCGCATTGAAGTTCGACCGGCTCGACGTGCCGAAGCTGATTTCGTACGCGCCGTCGAAGCTGCCGGTGATCGTCACGAGCGGCCTCTTGAGCAGCGACCTGTCGCTGAACTTCGTGATGAGCGGCGACACGCCGACGCTGCGCGTGTCGGGCACCGTCGATCTCGCCGACGCGAAGGTGACCGATCGCGCGTCCGCGCCGCTGTTCGCCGCGCGCGGCGTGCACGTCGCGGCCGCCGGCCTCGAGCCGCTGCGCAACGCGCTGCGTTTCGACGAGATCCGGATCGACCAGCCCGTCGTCGACCTCGCGCGCGACAAGCAGGGCGTGCTGAACGTCGAGAAGCTGGCCGGCCAGCCGGCCGCCGCGCCGAAGGCTGCGGCCTCGCAGCCGGCTGCGTCGGGCACCGCCGCATCGCCTGCGGCATCGGCCGCTGCAGCAAGTGCCGCGAGCGGCGCGAAGGCCGAAGCCGCCGCGAAGCAAGCACCGCCGCTCGACCTGACGATCCGTCATTTCGCGATCGACGGCGGCACGATCAACGTCGACGACCGCGTGCCGGCGACGCCGACCGCGATGTCGCTGACCAAGCTCGCCGCGACGCTCGACGGCTTCACGCTGCAGGGCAAGACGCCGGCGAAGTACACGCTGTCGACGTCGCTGTCGCGCGGCGGCGACGTGAAGGCCGAAGGCGCGTTCAACCTCGCGGCGAAGCAGGCGGACACGAAGCTGACGGTCGACGCGCTCGCGCTGCCGGCGCTGCAGCCGTACCTCGGCGAAGCGACCCGCGCGCGCGTGCTCGACGGGTCGCTCGGCGCGACCGTCAACGCGAAGGCCGACTGGGGCAAGACGCCGCTCGACGCGCAGGTCGCCGACAGCACGGTGAGCCTGAAGTCGCTGAAGCTCGCGACGCCGGATGCGAAGGCGCCCGCGATCGTGCTGCCGGACGCGAGCGCGAAGATCGCGAAGGTCGACGTCGCCGCGCGCATGGCGGAGATCTCGAGTGTCGACGCGACCGGCCTCGCGCTCGACGTGAAGCGCCTGAAGGACGGCAAGATCGACCTCGCGGCGCTCGCCGAGCCCGCGCAGCCGGCGGTGCCCAGGCGCACGGTCGCGCGCAAGGCCGAGGCGGCCGCGCCGTCGTGGCATTACCGGATCGACGCGCTGAACGTGAAGGACTCGTCCGCGAACTTCACGGACCTGTCGACGCCGCGCGCGGTGAAGCTCGCGATCAAGCCGCTCGACCTGTCGGTGCAGAAGCTCAGCGACGACATGACGAAGCCGCTGCCGGTGCAGCTGAAGGCGACGCTGAACCGCAAGGGCTCGGTGAGCGTGTCGGGCGACGTGACCGCGCAGCCGCTGAAACTCGGCCTGAAGATCAACGGCAACCGCCTCGACGCGGCCGCGTTCGAGCCGTACTTCGGCAGCGCGCTGAACGCGACCATCGCGAGCGCGCTGCTCAACGCGCAGGGCAACCTGACGTTCGCGCAGGTGAAGGACACGCCGCGCGCGACCTATCGCGGCGACGTCGCACTGGTCGACGTGCGGATGCTCGACAAGGCGACGTCCGATCCGTTCGCGGGCTGGCGCTCGCTCGCGCTGTCGAACCTGAAGGTGAACTACGACGAGAAGGGCACCGACGTCGACGCCGCGCGCGTGACGTTCTCGAACTTCTACGGCCGCGTGCTGCTCGACGCGCAGGGGCGGCTGAACCTGAAGGACGTCGTCGCGAAGGAGACGGGCCCCGCGCAGTCGCTGACGCGCGACGCGAGCAAGGGCGAACCGGTGCCGCTGTCGCCGGGCGTGACGCCGCCGGCTGCCGCGCAGGCCGCGTCGGCCGCGGCCGCGCAGCAGGCATCCGCGCCGGCCGCCGCGTCGGCGACGGTCGTCGTGAAGGCCGCGCCGCCGCCGCAGAACCCGGTGCGCATGCATTTCGGCGAGCTGCTGCTGCAGAACGGCCGCGTGACGTACACCGACAACTTCATCAAGCCGAACTACACGGCGAACCTGGTCGCGATCAAGGGGACGGTCGGCGCGTTCGGCACGGACTCGACGACGTCCGCGCCGGTCGACGTCGCCGCGAACCTCGCGGGCAACGGGCCGATCTCGATCAAGGGCACGGTGAACCCGCTGATCGACAAGCCGGCGCTGGACCTGACGGCGACCGCGCACGACATCGAGCTGACCAACCTGACGCCTTATTCGGCGAAATACGCGGGCTACCCGATCACGAAGGGCAAGCTCAACGTCGATCTGCACTACCAGCTCGCGAACGACCAGCTGTCGGCGAACAACCACATCTTCATCGACCAGCTCACGTTCGGCGATCACGTCGAGAACGACACGGCGACGAAGCTGCCGGTGAAGCTCGCGATTTCGCTGCTGAAGAACACGCGCGGCCAGATCGACGTGAACCTGCCGGTGTCGGGCTCGCTGTCGAATCCGGAGTTCAGCATCGGCGGGCTGATCTGGCACGCGGTGCTGAACCTGATCGCGAAGGCCGTCACGTCGCCGTTCACGCTGCTCGCGAACGCGTTCGGCGGCAGCGGCGGCGAGGACCTCGGCTACGTCGAGTTCGCGCCCGGCTCGTACCACCTGACCGACGCGCAGCAGAAGAAGCTCGATACCGTCGTGAAGATGCTGACCGAGAAGCCGTCGATCCGGCTCGACCTGATCGGCCGCGTCGACCCGGCAAAGGACACGCCGGGGCTGCGCGACGCGTACGTCGACCGGCTGGTTCGCCAGCAGAAGCTGAAGGACGTCGTCGGCCAGGGCGAGAGCGTCGATCCGATGTCGGTGAAGGTCGAGCCGGCCGAGTACGGCAAGTACCTGACGCGTGCGTACAAGGCGGCCGACTTCAAGAAGCCGCGCAACCTGATCGGGCTGCAGAAGACGCTGCCCGACGCGGACATGAAGCAGGCGCTCGCGGAGCACGCGCCGGCCGACGACAACGCGCTGCGAGCGCTCGCGCAGCAGCGCGCGCAGGCCGTGCGCCAGTACCTCGACGGCAAGATCGATTCGAGCCGCGTGTTCGTCGTGGCGCCGAAGCTCGATGCGAAGGGCATCGAGGACAAGGGCGCGACGACGCGCGTCGACTTCGGCCTGCAGTAAGCGTTACGCGATCATCCGCCGCCGCGCCCGATCGGCAACCGGGCGCGGCGGCGCGCTTCCTTTCAGCGCGCGGTGAATTCCGGCTCGCGCTTGTCCAGTTCCTTCCTTGCGGCCAGCGGCAGACGGGCATCGTCCCACTGCGCGAGCCATTCGACTTCCTTCGCGGTGAACACCTGACCGTAGTTGCGCAATGCGTACTGCAGCGCGTCGACGACGTGGTGGCGAATGATTTCGGGGGTGCGTGCGTCGTCCAGCACGAACCGGAGAGCTTCCAGGGTCGACATACTCGTGCTCCGGGTCAGGGAAAACCCTTTATCACACGCCAATAGTCGCGCGCCAACCGGGAAAAAAATGCGGCGGCGTCCGGCGGCGACGGGCTGCGCCCGGGCACGCACCGCATTGCGACCGCGCGATGTCATTTGCGATTGGTTACGTTTGATAGAGAACAGAAAGCCCCGCTTCATCGGACCGCCGCACGATCCGGCCATATTTTGCGCGCCTGTTGGCAAGTCATGCGGTTCAACGTCAATCGATGAGGTGGGGTGATGATTTCCAGGTTCGCTAAACAACGAAACATCGCGCTGATGGTGGCGGGCGCGCTGGCGCTCGCCGGCGCGGGCGCCCACGCGGCGCAGCAGAACGGCAACGGCCCGCGCGTGGTGAAGCACGTGCTGCTGATCAGCGTCGACGGCCTGCACGAGCAGGATCTCGCGCGCTGCATCGGCGCGAACACGTGTCCGAACATCGCGGTGCTCGCGCAAAACGGCGTCACGTACACGAATGCGTATACGCCCGGCCTGTCCGACTCGTTCCCGGGCCTCGCCGCGCTCGTGACGGGCGGCTCGCCGAAGACGGCCGGCCTGTTCTACGACGTGTCGTACGACCGCAACCTGTACGCGCCGAGCGACACGACGTGCTCGGGCAAGCAGGGCTGGAACGTCGTGTTCGACGAGACGACGGGCATCGACGCGCAGAACGGCGGCGCGCTCGTGCATCTGGACGGCGGCGGCGCATTCAATCCGCAGGCCATCCCGCACGCGAAGGTCGACGGCCAGTGCGTGCCGGTCTACCCGCACAACTACGTGAAGACCAACACCGTGTTCGAGGCCGTGAAGGCCGGCGTGCCGAACGCGTACACCGCGTGGGCCGACAAGCACGCGTGGGGCTACGACTGGCTGAACGGCCCGTCGGGCACCGGCGTCGACGACCTGATGCGCACCGAGATCAACTCGATCGACCCGGCGACCAACACCGACTACACGGACGCCTATTCGCACACCGCGCGCTTCGACAACCTGCACGTGCAGGCGCTGGTGAACCAGATCGACGGCCGCGATTCGACCGGCACGAAGACCGCGCCGGTGCCGACGCTGTTCGGCGCCAACTTCCAGACGCTCAGCGTCGCGCAGAAGGCGCCGGTCGCGAAGGGCGGCGGCTACCTCGATGCGAACTTCACGCCGAACGGCCAGGTCGCGAACGCGATCACGTACGTCGACAACTCGATCGGCCGCATCGTCGCCGAGTTGAAGCAGCGCAACCTGTACACGTCGACGGCCGTGATCGTCACGTCGAAGCACGGCCAGTCGCCGACCGATCACACGAAGCTCGTGAAGAACGGCGACACGCTGACGAAGCTGCTCGAAGCGAACAACTATCTCGACCCGAACGGCAACTTCGGCCAGAACAACACGACGACGGGCAACCTGAACGACGGCTCGGGCCTGGTCGGCACGGGCTTCGTGCAGACCGACGACGTCGGCCTGATCTGGCTGCGCGACCGCAGCCAGCGCACGGCGGTGGTGCAGACGCTGAAGGCGAACCTCGGCTGCAACGCGCCGGGGATCTGCGCGGACGGTTCGCAGGCGTACATCCTGTACGGCGCGGCGCTGGCCGACCGGTTCGGCGATCCGGCCAACGGCCGCGCGCCGGACATCATCGTGCAGCCGAATCCGGGCGTGATCTATACGACCAGCACGAAGAAGGACGAGGAACACGGCGGCAACGCGCCGGACGACAGCCATCTCGGCCTGCTCGTGTCGTACCCGGGCCTGCATCGCGCACGCACCGTGTCGGACGTCGTCGGCACGAAGCAGGTCGCGCCGACGATCCTCGGGCTGCTCGGCGCCGATCCGAAGCTGCTGCACGCGGTCGTGGCCGAGAACACGCACGTGCTGCCGGGGCTGGGGATCGATCGCTGAGCGGTGGAGCGGGCCGCCCGGCCGGCGGTGCCGCCGGGCCGATAGCGCCGCGATGCCGGTGCACGCCTTGAATTCGGGCGCGTGCACCGGCATATTCGCTGCGCATCACCCGTTCAACGACGCACCGAGAGGATCGTTCATGCGCCTGCTGCTTGCCTTGCTGCTCCCCTGGTTCCAGTTCTTCACGATCGGCCGCCCGATCGCCGGGATCATCTGCCTGATCCTGCAACTCACGATCATCGGCTGGCTGCCGGCAGCGATCTGGTCGGTGTATGCGCTGAGCCAGTACAAGACCGATCGCAAGATCGAAGCGGCGCTGCGCGGGCGCGGGTAGACGCGCAGTGCGCGGTGGGGTGATTCAGCCGCGTGGTTTGTATTTCGGTAGAAATCGGTATGTCTTGTTCACATCGGCGATGTGATTTGTATGGATTTCTGCCTGAATGGCGGATTCGTGCGTGGTTCGGCTTGATGCCGTCCGTTCGTGAGCGGATGCACGATGCACTGCCTGATGCAGCCCGCCGAGCCGCAGCCCCACGACAAAACGGCCGGCCGGACCATCGTTCGACCCGGGCGGCCGCTCCGCCTACTTCACCGCAAACAGCGTCAGATTCATGAAGATCTTGAACGCATAGCCGAGCGTGACCGCACCGAGCACGCCGCCCGCCCACAGGACGACGAACCACATCCAGCCGCGCATCCGCGGCCGCGGCGCGTCGGGCCGGCGGGGCCGGCGGGGCCGGCCGGGCCGGCCGGCGGCGGAATCAGTGGTGGTAGTAATGCTGGTCTTCATGGCGCACCTTGCCTCGGAATACCCAGTAACCCATCGTCGTGTACGCGATGATGATCGGGAGGATAACCGCTGCGCCGACCAGCGTGAAGGTCTGGCTCGAACGCGGCGCGGCCGCTTCCCAGATCGTCATCGTCTGCGGAATCGCATACGGAAACATCGTGACGAGCAGGCCGACGTAGCCGAGCAGCACGAGCGCCAGCGCGAGCACGAACGGCGTCATGTCGTGCCGGTCGCGTACCGCGCGGCGCATCCACGCCGCGCACCCGGCGACCAGGAACGGCACCGGCAGCAGGCGCCAGAACAACCCCGAATCGAACCAGCGCTGCGCGATGGCCGGATCCTGCAGCGGCGTCCACAGGCTGACGACCGCGATGAAGCCGAGCAGCACGACGGTCAGCGGCCACACGACGCGATGCAGGCGCCGCTGCAGGTCGCCTTCCGTCTTCGCGACGAGCCAGCAGCAGCCGAGCAGCGCGTACGTGACGATCAGGCCGAGGCCCGTCAGCAGGCTGAACGGCGTGAGCCAGTCGAATGCGCCGCCGGCGTACACGCCGTCCTTCACGTCGATGCCCTGCAGGAATGCGCCGAGCGCGATCCCCTGGAACAGCGTCGCGCCGGCCGAGCCGCCGATGAACGCGAGATTCCACAGCTGCTTCGTGCGCCGCGCCTTCGCGCGGATCTCGAACGACACGCCGCGGAAGATCAGGCACACCAGCATGAAGATCAGCGGCAGGTACAGCGCCGACAGCACCGTCGAATAGACGACCGGAAACACCGCGAACAGCCCGGCGCCGCCGAGCACGAGCCACGTTTCGTTGCCGTCCCACACGGGCGCGACGGTGTTCATCATCAGATCGCGCTCCTTCTCGTCCGGGAAGAACGGGAAGACGATGCCGATGCCGAGGTCGAAGCCGTCGAGCACGACGTACATGAAGAGCCCCAATGCGATGATCGCGGCCCAGATTACGGTGACGTCCATAGGTTTTCTCGTTTGCGAAGGGGGTTTGCTCAGACGGTCTCGATCAGATCGTCGACGGCCGACATCGGGCGGCGCGCGGTGTGATCGGGGCGCGTGTCGGGCAGGTCGTGCTTCGCGCCGTGCGCGACGTCGGGCAGCGCGGGGCCGGCCTTCATCAGCTTCAGCATGTAGTACACGCCGGTGCCGAACACGAGGAAGTACACGATCACGAACGTCATCATCGACAGACTGACCTGCTGCACCGACAGCGGCGACACGGCCTGCGCGGTGCGCATCACGCCGTAGACGACCCACGGCTGGCGGCCCGCTTCGGTCGTCACCCAGCCCGCGAGCAGCGACACGAAGCCGGTCGGGCCCATCGCGAGCGCGAAGCGCTGGAACCACTTCGATTCATACAGGCTGCCGCGGCGGCGCAGCAGCCATGCGAGCGCGGCGAGGCCGATCATCGCGAAGCCCAGGCCGACCATGATCCGGAAGCTCCAGAACACGACCGTCGAGTTCGGGCGGTCCTCGGGCGGGAAGTCCTTCAGCCCGCGGATCTCGCCGTCCCAGCTGTGCGTGAGGATCAGGCTGCCGAGGTGCGGCACCTTGACCGCGTAGCGGGTCGTTTCGGCCTTCATGTCCGGAATGCCGAACAGGTTGAGCGCGGTGCCGCCCTTTTCCGTTTCCCACAGCCCTTCGATCGCGGCGATCTTCGCGGGCTGGTGCTTCAGCGTGTTGAGGCCGTGCTGGTCGCCGATCACGGCCTGCAGCGGCGCGAGCACCAGCAGCAGCCACAGCGCCATCGAGAACATCTTCTTCACGCCCTTGTCGCGGCGGCCCTTCAGCAGGTGCCACGCGCCCGTCGCGGCGACCACCAGCGCGGCGACGATGAACGCGGCGATCGCCATGTGGAACAGGCGGTACGGGAACGACGGGTTGAACACGATCGCGAACCAGTCGGTCGGCACGACGCGGCCGTCGACGATCTCGAAGCCTTGCGGCGTCTGCATCCAGCTGTTCGATGCGAGGATCCAGAACGTCGAGATCAGCGTGCCGATCGCGACCATCAGCGTCGCGCCGAAGTGCGCACGCGGGCTCACGCGATTCCAGCCGAATAGCATGATGCCGAGGAAGCCGGCTTCGAGGAAGAACGCGGTCATCACTTCGTACATCAGCAGCGGGCCGGTGACGGAGCCGGCAAAGCTCGAGAAGCCGGACCAGTTCGTGCCGAACTGATAGCTCATCACGACGCCCGATACGACGCCCATCCCGAACGCGACCGCGAAGATCTTCGACCAGAACAGGCACAGCGTCTTGTAGTACTGCTTGCCGGTCTTCAGCCAGCGATATTCGAGCACGGCGATGAAGCTGGCGAGGCCGATGCTCAGCGCCGGGAAGACGATGTGAAAGGAGACGGTGAACGCGAATTGCAGGCGGGCCAGATCGAGGGCCGAAAATGCGGTGTCCATACCAGTTGACCGAGGCTGACGATACCCGCCGGCGGGTGCCGGCGGACCCCGGCCGACGAGGCGGCGGGGTTGGCTGGAGTATGGAACGCGATGTTGCGCCGCGAAATGTGCCAACTCGTCGCAGATGTCCAGCCCGTCGCCCGCATTTTCGGGATAAATCGTTGATTCGTATCAAGAACGCGGCGCGCCGCGCATGCGGCCGCGGCGTGGCGGTCTGCCGCACGTGCGGCAATATGGCGCGTCGCATCATCGGAACGATGCGGCCGGCGTCGGGATGTCCGCGCGCAACGCGGTGCCGCCGCGCGTCGGATCCGTTCGCCACCGGCGCGACGGCGCGCGCATCCCGCAAGCGTCCGGCCACGGGCAGGCGCCGCGCGAATTGCGTACACTCTCAGTCTCGTTTCGGCAGGGCCGGGCGCCTCGGTTCCGGTCCGCGTTCACAAGGGCACGAAGATGATCGATTTACGCAGCGATACCGTGACACGTCCGAGCCAGGCGATGCTGGCCGCGATGACAGCCGCCGAAGTCGGCGACGACGTATGGGGCGACGACCCGACCGTGCTGCGCCTGCAGGCCGTCGCGGCCGAGCGGGCCGGCAAGGAAGCCGGCCTGTTCTTCCCGAGCGGCACGCAGGGCAACCTGGCCGCGCTGATGGCCCACTGCGAACGCGGCGACGAATACATCGTCGGCCAGCTCGCGCACACCTACAAGTACGAAGGCGGCGGCGCGGCCGTGCTCGGCAGCATCCAGCCGCAGCCGATCGAGAACGCGCCGGACGGCACGCTGCCGCTCGCGAAGATCGCCGCGGCGATCAAGCCGCTCGACAATCACTTCGCCCGCACGCGGCTGCTCGCGCTCGAAAACACGATCGGCGGCCAGGTGCTGCCGGAAGGTTACGTGCAGGAAGCCGTCGCACTCGCGCGCAGCCGCGGGCTGGCCACGCACCTCGACGGCGCACGCGTGTGCAATGCGGCGGTCGCGTCGGGACGCGCGATCGCCGAGCTGTGCGCGCCGTTCGACACGATATCGATCTGTTTCTCGAAAGGGCTCGGCGCGCCGGTCGGCTCGGTGCTGGTCGGCAATCGCGCGCTGGTCGAGCGCGCGCAGCGCTGGCGCAAGGTGCTGGGCGGCGGGATGCGGCAGTCGGGCATTCTGGCGGCAGCCTGTCTGTATGCGCTCGATCACAACGTCGAGCGGCTCGCCGACGATCACGCGAACGCCGCGCATCTCGCCGCAGGCCTTGCGCGCATCGAGCCGGTGAAGGTGCTGTCGCATGCGACGAACATGGTGTTCGCGCAATTCCCCGAAGCCGACTGCGCGCCGCTCGAGGCGTGGCTCAAGGAACGCGGGATTCTCACGCAGATGCTGTACGCGTCGCGCTTCGTCACGCATTGCGACGTGTCGCGCGCGGACATCGATACCTTCATCGACGCGGTCGGCGCGTATTTCGCGCAGCGGCGCGCGTAACGGGGAATCCGGAAGGCGCCGGCCGGCGGCGGGCCGGCGCGACGCGACACGGTGCAAAACAGCGCGGCGCGTTGTCGGCACGATACGTGCCGCGCCGGCGGATTACGCTTGCCGCGGCGTGTCGACGGGCGGCGTGCCGTCGCGGAACAGCGATTTCAGCTGCGTGCGCAGTTCGGCGCTGTCGGTGTGCTGGTGCACCGACACCGCATGTTGCACGGCGGCCTCCAGCAGTTCGTCGTCGGAGTCGGCGGAAATTGCGACCGAGCAATTCATCGCGCTGGGAAACTCGCGGCAATCGATATAGCGGCGGGACATGATGTTCTCCTCACAGGAAAGGGAACGGCCGGACTTGCATGAGCGGCCGCGCGGCGCGTTCGCGAGGCCGACGAAAAAAGTATAGGCGGCACGGCACGGTTTCTCGCTGCAGCGCGGGCAGCGCCGGCAGGGCCGATCGCCCGCTGCTCGTTACCGCAGCGGCGCGAGCAACCGGCGCGCCGCTTCGACCACCCGCGCGGACAGCGACGCCATCGTCGGCGACTGCACGGTCCATGCATGCCAGTACAGCGTGACGTCGGTCGGATGCAAGGGCGCGAGATCGACGAGCCCCTGCGCGTCGAGCGGCGCGCCGCCGATCAGCGGCTCCGGCACCATCGCGTAGCCGAGCCCGTGCCGCACCGCCGCGAAATGCGCGTGCGTGCCCGGCACGTAGTGGCACGGATATGCACCTTCGGGCAAGCCGAACTTCTCCTTCAGGAATGCCGACTGCAGCGTGTCGCGCCGCGAATACGCGACGACGGGCGCGGCGCGCGCGCTCGTGCGGTTCAGCCCGCGCGGAAACCAGCGACCGGCGAACGCGGCGGCTGCCAGCAGCCGGTAGCGCATCGTGCCGAGCGGCGTCGCGACGCAGCCGCGCATCGGCTTCGGCTCGGTCGTCACGCAACCGACGGCCATGCCGCTTTCGAGCAGCGCGAACGTGTGGTCCTGATCCTCGACGATCAGTTCGAACAGGATGCGTTCGCCCGCGAGCACCGACGTCAGCGCGGGCAGGAACCAGGTGCCGAGGCTGTCGGAGTTCAGCGCGATCGTGACCGAGATCGGCGATTCGCGCTCGGCCGCGAGCGTGCTTTGCAGGTCGGCCTGCAATAGCGCGACGCGGCGCAGATGCTGCAGCACGCGCTGGCCGGCGACGGTCGGCCGGCACGGCCGCGTGCGCAGCACGAGCGGCGTGCCGAGGCTCGCTTCTAGCGCGCGGACCCGCTGCGTGACGGCGGACGCGGTCACGTGCAGCCGCGCGGCCGCCTGTTCGAAACTGCCGGTGTCGGCGACGGCCAGCAGTGCGGCGGCCTGCTTCGGATCGATCGTCATCGACATGTCGGCGCGATTCCTGTGAACGTAAGACGAGAACAGGCGGTAGTGTAAGGCAGCGCGCGCGGCGGGCCGGCCGCGGGATGGCGGCGCACGCATGTTTTGAACTACGCTGTATGGACGTGTGCGCCGCCGTGCCGGCGACGCGCGCAGGATGGGGCACGCCGCTTCCGGCGATCCGCACCATCGTCCGCCCAACCGCGTTACCCGCCGACGGAGCAACCTCGCGATGATCTTCCGGCAACTGTTCGACCCGCAATCGTCGACCTATACCTATCTGCTTGCCGACCCCACGGCGCGCGAAGCGCTGCTGATCGATCCGGTGTTCGAGCAGGTGCGCCGCGACGCGGCGCTGCTCGACGAACTCGGGCTGCGGCTCGTCGCGACCGTCGACACGCACGTGCACGCCGATCACGTGACGGGCGCATGGCTGCTGAAGCAGCGCACCGGCAGCACGATCGCGATCTCGGCCGCGAGCGGCGCGCAGGGTGCCGACCGCTATCTGAACGACGGCGACCGCTGCGCATTTGGCTCGCGCTACCTGACCGTGCGCGCGACGCCGGGCCACACGAGCGGCTGCATCAGCCTCGTGCTCGACGACGAGTCGATGGCGTTCACCGGCGACTGCCTGCTGATTCGCGGCACCGGCCGCACCGACTTCCAGCAGGGCGACCCGCGCGCGCTGTATCGCGCGGTGCACGGCCGGCTGTTCACGCTGCCCGCGGCGTGCCTGCTGTATCCGGCGCACGATTATCGCGGGCTGACGGTCACGAGCGTCGGCGAGGAGCGGCGCTTCAATCCGCGTCTCGGCGGCGATCTCAGCGAGGACGACTTCGCGGGCTACATGCGCAATCTCGGGCTCGCGCATCCGCGCCAGATCGACGTCGCGGTGCCGGCGAACCTGCAGTGCGGCGTCGCCGCGAACGCGCCCGACACGCAGGCCGCACCCGACTGGGCGCCGCTCGTCTACACGTTCGCCGGGTTCTGGGAAATCGATCCGCAGTGGCTCGAGGATCACCTGCCGGCGGTGCAGATCGTCGACGTGCGCGAGCCGGACGAATTCACCGGGCCGCTCGGTCATCTGCCCGGCGCGACGCCGATCCCGCTCGGCGAACTGGCCGCGCGCACCGGCGAACTCGCGCACGACCGGCCGATCGTGACCGTGTGCCGCGCCGGCGGCCGTTCCGCGCAGGCCACGGTGATCCTGCTGAAGGCCGGTTTCGATGCCGTCGCGAACCTCGGCGGCGGGATGCTGCGCTGGCGCGGCGAAGGGCGCGTCGTGATGGACGGCCGATCGTAGCGACGCGGTAACCCACGACCAAAAAATGTTCGGACCGGTGTTGAATCGGCGTCGTGCCGTTCGTCGTCCGGGTATCCGACCACATGGCGCCGCATGACGCGGCGCCGAAACCCCGAGAGACCCTGCGATGATGCCGACGCTCTATGCCCATCCTTTTTCGTCGTACTGCCAGAAGGCGCTGACCGCGCTTTACGAGAACGGCACGCCGTTCGAGTACCGCGTGCTCGCGCACGACGATCCGAAGCCGATGCAGGAACTGGCCGCGCTGTGGCCGATGAAACGCTTCCCGGTGCTGGTCGATGCGGGCCGCACGGTGATCGAGGCGACGATCATCGTCGAATACCTCGACCTCTACCATCCGGGCCCCGTGCGGCTGGTGCCGGAAGACCGCCGCGCGGCGCTGGAAGTGCGGACGATGGATCGCTTCTTCGACAACTACGTCGCCACGCCGCAGCAGAAAGTCGTGTTCGATGCGCTGCGGCCCGAGCACGAGCGCGATGCGCGCGGCGTGGCCGATGCGCGCGCGATGCTGGAGACGTCGTACGCGTGGCTCGATCGCACGATGGCCGGTCGCGAATGGGCGGCCGGCGACCGTTTCAGCCTCGCCGACTGCGGCGCGGCGCCGTTCCTGTTCTACGCGGACTGGACGCACCGGATCGACCCGTCGTTCTCGAACGTGATCGCGTATCGCAAGCGGCTGCTTGCGCGGCCGTCGTTCGCGCGCGCGGTCGACGAGGCGCGGCCGTATCGTCCGTTTTTTCCGCTGGGTGCGCCCGATCGCGACTGACGTGCACATGCGCGGCTGCGGCGACGACGCGGGCGGCGGCAAGCGCACCGCGCGATGCAACCGAGCAGGGCCGGCAGCGTGGGCCCGGCCGTCGTGACGAGAGCAGCGGATGCATCGCGGCGCCGTCCCGTTACATCGCCGTGTGCTTGACCGACTGCGCGAGCGTCAGCAGTTCGTCGAACTGCGTGATCAACTCGAAGCACAGCAGGAACGCGAGCGTATACGCCGGCGCGGGGAAGCGCCGGATCGCGTCCAGCACCTGCGGCGCGAAGCGCGCGCGAATCGCATCGCGCGTCAGCAGCCACGCGATCGCGATGCCGATCGCGGCCCCGGCGATCAGGTCCGTCGGGTAGTGATAGCCGAGATACGCGCGCGGCACGCAGATGAACACGACCGCATACAGCAGCGCGAGCACGCCGACGCGGCGCGCGATGATGAAGATGCCCGTCGCGATCGCCATCCACAGCATCGCGTGATCGCTCGGAAACGAACTCCACGCCTGCAGCGTGGCCGCACGCAATTCCTCCGACGGAAAGTGCAGGTGCAGATCGGGGTTGTAGATCGGCCGCACGCGGAACGGCAGCACTTTCGCGAGCAACCGGCCGAACGCGAGCGCGACGAGCCCGCTTGCGACCGTCGCGACGACCAGCTCGCGTTGCCGTTCGCGCTGCGGCCCGGGCTGGAACCATAGCCAGCACAGCACGGGGATGAGCACGAAGCCCTTGAACGTGTACAGGCCGGCGATCACCCGGATCGCGTGATTCATCAGCGGGCCGAACGTGATGTGGGTGAGGAAGGTCTGGATCGTGGTGTCGAAATTATTCATGTTCTGCGACCC
This sequence comes from Burkholderia sp. SR8, assembly GCF_052851275.1. NCBI lineage: Bacteria > Pseudomonadati > Pseudomonadota > Betaproteobacteria > Burkholderiales > Burkholderiaceae > Burkholderia > Burkholderia sp. SR8. Next base: position 105,040 of record NZ_JAULUC010000016.1, on the reverse strand, counting down.
GGCGGCCGCATGCGCATGGCGCGCGGCCGGCAGGATCAGGAAGCGCGCTCGCACCGGAGCGCAACGGGGGGCAAGTATGTCATCGGTAATTTCGAAGAAAATGGGAAAAAATACCGGGAATCCCCTGAGAAAACGCGAAGTCGTCATGGGGCCGGATTGCATGGGGCCGTGCCGTGCGGGGATGCCGAATCATCAGATGGTTGCGCGCGCACCGATCGGCGCCGGCCGAAAAATAATTGGCTGAACTGCACGATTCGGTGCATCGTCGCCGACCTTGCATCGAATGAACGAGTGCGACCTGTGCCTTGCATGGATCTGCAGTGCTGCGCCGCGTCCTGCAGCACCGTACGAAATTGGAAAGAAAAAGGCGGGCAAGCCCTGCGGGCCGCCCGCCTCGTATCCGGGATGCCGGAAATTACCGGCGCCACATCCGCACGGCCAGCGCGCCGAGCGATGTCGCGACGGCCAGCACGATCACCGCGTTCCAGCCCAGTTGCGCGAGCAGCGTACTGCCCGCCGCGGCCCCGGCCGCCATCCCGATGAACATGCCGACGAACAGCACCGCGTTGAGGCGGCTGCGCGACGCGGGATCGATCCGGTAGACGATCGACTGGTGCGCGATCAGCGTAGCCTGCACGCCGAGATCGAAGCCGATCGTCGCGGCGGCGAGCAGCGCGAGTTGTGCATGCGGCGTCAGCAGCGGCGCGGCGGCCATCGCGGCGAACGACACCGTTGCGATCGCGATGCCGATCCGCGTGACGCGCTCGGGACCGTGGTGGTCGGCCAGGCGTCCGGCAATGGGCGCGGCCAGTGCGCCGGCGGCGCCTGCGAGGCCGAATGCGCCGGCGGCCGCGCTGCCGAGATGGAACGGCGCGCCGTGCAGCATCACCGCGAGCGTCGACCAGAACGCGCTGAACCCGACGGCGAGCAGCCCTTGCGCAAGCGCGGCGCGGCGCAGCGCGGGATGACGACGCCACAGTTCGCCGAGCGAGCCGATCAATGCGCGATACGACAGCTGCGTGGTCGGCGCGAAGCGCGGCAGCCCGCGGGCGGCGACGACGCCGATCGCGGCGACGCTGGCGGCCGCGAGCGCGAACATCGCGCGCCAGCCGGCCGTTTCCGCGACGAAGCCGGCCACGACGCGCGACAGCAGGATGCCGAGCAGCAAGCCGGTCATCACCGTGCCGACGATGCGGCCGCGATGCGCATCGTGCGCGAGCGTCGCGGCGGCCGGCACGACGTCCTGCGCCATCGTCGCGGTCAGCCCGATCGCGAAGCTCGCGGCCAGCAGCAGCCCGAGCGACGGCGCAACCGCCGCGAGCAGCAGCGCACCGACCAGCGCGGCGGCCTTGGTCACGATCACGCGGCGGCGGTCGAAGCGGTCGCCGAGCGGCGCGAGCAGCAGGATTCCGAGCGCATAGCCGAGCTGCGTGAGCGTCGGCACGAAGCCGATCGCGCGGGCCGACGCGCCGAGATCAGGACCGAGCGCGGCGAGCATCGGCTGCGCATAGTAGAGCGGTGCGACGCCGAGACCGGCCGCCGCGGCGAGCAGCAGCACGAGACGGCGGTCGGGCATCGACGACGCGGCCGCGTGGGCCGGTGCATGGGCCGCGCGGGGCGCGGCATCGAGACGAGTGGAAGTGGACATCGCGTGCATCCTTGTTCGGTTAGCGGATGGACGCCAGTGTGCCGACGGGCCGGCAGCCACGGTAGTGTCGCCCGGCGCAGATTTGTTATACGCTTGACGAATGACCGAGAAAAGCTCCGCTTCGCCCGCTGCTGGCGGCTCTGCGCGTATCGACACGGTGCCCGTCGACGGTGCCGGCTATCGTTTCGAGTTGATGGAAACCTTCGTACGCATAGTCGAGGCCGGCAGCCTGTCGGCCGCCGCCGCGCAACTGCATACGACGCAACCGACCGTCAGCCGCCGGTTGCAGACGCTCGAGCGCTCGCTCGGCATGCGGCTGCTGCAGCGGACGACGCACACGATGCGGCTGACCGTCGACGGCGAGCGCTGCTTCACGCGCGCGAAGGAACTGCTGGCGAGCTGGGCGGCGTTCGAGGCCGACCTGCGCGGCGCGCAGGAGGAGCCTGACGGCTTGTTGCGCGTCGCGGTGCCGCATGCGTTCGGGCAGGAGCGCTTTGTCGCGCCGCTCGCGACGTTTCTGCGCGAATATCCGCGCGTATCGGTGGAATGGCTGCTGCAGGACGACGTGCGCGATTTCGTCGGCAGCGGAATCGACTGCGCGATCCAGGTCGGCGAGCCGACCGATCCGGGCGTCGTCGCGATCCGGTTGACGAAGGTGCCGCGTTTCGTGGTGGCCGCGCCGTCGGTGCTGCACGGCGCGCCGGTGCCGGCCGATCCGGACGCGCTCGCCGCGTTGCCGTGGCTCGCGTTGCGCACGTATTACCGGACGGAACTGACGCTCACGCACGCCGCCACGGGCGACACGCGCCGCATCGCGATCCGTCCGCGCATCACGACCGAGAACCTGTACGCGTTGCGCAGCGCGGCGCTGCTCGGCGTGGGCGCATGCGTCGGTTCGTCGTGGCTGCTCGCCGAGAATCTCGCGCGCGGCGAACTCGTGCATCTCGCGCCCGAATGGCAGGCCGCGCCGCTGCCGGTGTACCTGACCTACCCGCATGCGCAGTTCTATCCGTCGCGGCTCGTGCGCTTCGTCGCGATGATGCGCGAGGCCGTGCCGCCGCTCGTCGAAGGGCTCGACACGTAAGCGGCGGCCCGCGCCGTCAGCCGCGCCGGATGCCCTCGGGCAGCGCGCTGATGCGGCGCACTTCCGGCGAGTCGAGCCACGCGCGCGACGTCGCGCAGTCGACGAACATGTCGGTCGCATCGTCGCCCCAGAACAGGTCGCCGTCGAGTTCGAAGGTCGGCACGCCGAACACGCCGCGCGCGATCGCCTGATCGGTGTTCGCGCGCAGCGCGTCCTTCACAGGTTGTGCGTCGACCGCCGTCACGCCTTCCGGGAAGCCCGCCGCGTCGCACAGCCCGGCGAAGCCGTCGGGCGTCGACACGTCGTGGCCATCGCGCCAGATGTGCCGGAAGATCCGCCGGATCGCATCGGGCGTGTTGCCCATCGCGATCGCGAGACGCAGCGGCCGGATCGGGTTGAACGGATGCGCGGGCGGCATCCGGAACGGAATGCCGAGCTTGTCCGCGCGATATTGCGCATGGCGATAGGTGAAGATGCGCTTCGCCGCGATCTCGGCCGGCGCTTTCTGGCCCCAGTGTGCGAGCAGCGCGCCGAGCACGATCGGCTTCGGTTCGTACGCGGCGGCGGGCGGCAGTTGGTCGAACCGTTCCTGCTGCAGATACGCGAACGGCGAAACGAAATCGAAATACCAGGTGGCGGTGCGCGCGGCGGTCATCGCGTGTGTCTCCTCGGGCGAATCCGGGTGGGCGCGTGCGAAGGCGGGGCGGATGGCGGGCGATGCACGCGTGGGCGCGCCAGTGTCGCACGCCGCGGCATTTCGCGCTGCCGGGCGGTGCGTACGGGCGACCGCAGGTGGCCGATGCGCGCGGCGGCGGCGCGATGCCCGCGGCATCACGCGTCACTGCGCAACGTGCAGGTGCATCAGCCCTTCTCGACCAGCGCCGCGAGTTTCGCGAGCGCCATGCGCCAGCCGGTTTCGTTGTCGGCGGCCGGCACCCCGGGCGGTACGCCGTCGTGCACCGCATCGACGCGCGTGCCGCCTTCCTCGTCGCACAGCGTGATCGTGATCGTCATTGCGCCGCGCAGCATCGGATCGTCGGTCTCGAACACGTCGATTTCGACGATCCGCTCGTCGGGCACGAGCGTCACGAAGCGGCCGTGATAGGTGTCGGTGTGCGCGCTGGTCTTGCCGCTGTCGTCCGACGGTTCGTCGTAGCTCAGCGATACGCGCAGCGCGCCGCCTTCGCGCGTGTCGTAAGCGTGCACGCGGCACGTCATGCCGTCCGGCACTTTCCATTGTTCGACCGCGTGCGGATCGAGCAGCGCGCGATAGATGCGCCCGCGCGGTGCGTTCAGGTGCCGGCTGACCCGGGTCGAATGCGTGTGCATGTGCAGCATGTCGCCTCCTGCGGAATGCGCGCGACGGTGCACGCCGGCGGCCGGCGTGTCGTCGTGCTTCCTTCAGGAATGCTATGCGCGTACAACGCGCCGTGCAATGGCCGCGTCCAGCGTTTTCAGCGCAGCGCGGCCGCGAATGCGTCGAGCTGCGTGATGCAGGTGTTCCAGCCCTCGAAAAAGCCGAGCGCCTCGTGCCGTTCGCGCGTCGCCGCGTCGGGGTGCATCACGCGGGCTTCGTAGCGGCAGCCTGCGTCGTCGTCGGTCATCGTGATGATGGCCGTGAAGCCCAGCCACGGCACCTGCGGCCGCCAGCCGCCGGTCAGCATCGACGTGAACGCGATCCGCGTTTCGGGCACGATGTCGAGGAAGCAGCCGGGGTTGTCGCTCGTGCCGCCGTCCGGGCCGCGCATGAACGTGTGAAAAGTGCCGCCGGGGCGCAGGTCGAACGCGCGGACCTCGGTCGTCCACGGTTTCGGGCACCACCATTCCTTCAGCAGGTCGGGATCGGTCCACGCGCGCCACAGCGCCCGGCGCGGCGCGCGCAGCGTGCGCGTGATGACGAGGTCATGGGTTTCGGCGGGTTCGACGTGGCTGGCTGACATGCGCTTGCTCCTCCTGGTGTTGGCGTTCGAGGAATTCCACGAGACGATCCGAGCGCGCTTCCCACAGCGCGCGCTGCGCGGCGAGCCACTGCTCGGCTTCCGCGAGCCGGCTGCCGACCAGCTCGCAGGTGCGCGAGCGGCCGGCTTTCCGGGTGCGGACGAGTCCGCTGCGCTCGAGCACCGCGACGTGCTTCATGAACGACGGCAGCGCCATGTCGAACGGTGCGGCCAGTTCCGACACGGTTCGCTCGCCGTCGCCGAGCGCGCTGACGATCGCGCAGCGCGTCGGGTCGGCGAGCGCGTGGAATACGTCGTCGATGCCCGGTTGAAAGTTATCCATTTGGCTAAGTGTAGGCAAACGGTCGGGGCGATGCAACGGGAATTTTCGTCGAGTAGGATGATGGGGCGGTAACATCCGCCGGCTGGCTCGATGCGGTGTTTTTGGCCGCCGGCCGCCGTTGCGCGAGTAGCGGTCGCGGCCGTCGTCACTACAGAATCGGGCGCATGCCGTCCGCATCACTTATCGGAGAGGGCATGACTCAAGCCGTTACCGTACGCCGCGTCGACGCGAGCGAAGCAGGCGCCTGCATCGACGCGCTCGCCGACGTGCTGATCGAGTGCGTCGAGGGCGGCGCGTCCGTCAGCTTCATGCTGCCGATCGCGCGCTCGACGGCCGTCGCGTTCTGGACCCGCGTCGCCGAAGGCGTCGCGAGCGGCGAGCGGATCCTGCTCGTCGCCGAGGACGCCGCCGGCCGGATCGTCGGCACGGTGCAGGTCGTCACCGCGCAGCCGGAGAACCAGCCGCATCGCGCCGATATTGCGAAGATGCTCGTGTCTCCGCATGCGCGCCGGCAGGGGATTGCCGCGCGCCTGATGGCGGCGGCCGACGAAGCGGCGCGCGACGCCGGCAAGACCGTCCTCGTGCTCGACACCGTGACGGGCGGCGATGCCGAGCGCGTGTACGAGCAGGCCGGCTGGCAGCGCGTCGGCGTCGTGCCGAACTATGCGCTGATGCCCGACGGCACGTTGTGCGCGACCACGTATTTTCACAAGCAGCTCGTGTAACGCCAACGAAATCGCCGCATCGATGAAACGCTCCCATGTCGCTTTTGCCCTCACGGGCCTGCTCGTCGCGGTGCCGATCGCCGCTTTCGCGCTCGTCAAGCCGCTGCGCGTCGTCGCGCCCGCGCTGCTGCCGGGCGTGTCATGCCCGAGTGCGGACATCTGCACGGACGACACTGCGAAGCTCGGCGACGCGGAGCAGCTCTATCGTGACGGCTACGCGCGCGCGGCGGCGGCGGTGGGCCGGTTCCGCGCGGCGCCGCGCGTGGTGTTCTGCTCGACGCGCGAATGTGCGGACAAGTTCGGTCTCGGCGAACGGGCGGCCCTGACGTTGGGAGATTTCGGCGTGGTCATCGCGCCGCGCGGCTGGACGACCTACTTTCTCGCGCACGAACTGATCCATCACCGCCAGGCGGAAGTGCTCGGCAACCTCGCGGTCGCGACCAAGCCGCGTTGGCTGATCGAAGGGATGGCGTATGCGCTCAGCGACGATCCGCGTCGTCCGCTGAAGGAGCCGTTCGAGTCGTGGCGCACGCAGTTCGCGGCGTGGCACGCGGCATTGGGCCAGCAGCCGCTGTGGGATGCCGCGAAGGCGGTGGAGTAGCGGTCGGCCCGCCGGTGTCCGGCGCCTTGGCGCTACGCCGGAGCGACTGGATCGTCGGGGCGCCCGACGAGCGTGCGCCACGCATACGACGCGATCGAGTGCGGTGCGGAAGCGGTATCGACCGACGACTTCACGCGGCAGGTGAAAGCCGCGTTGTCGGCCGGTGTGTATCTGGAAGAGGCGACGCCGCTCTGACGTCGCTTGTGCAGATGGCCCGCCGCCCGCGCATGCGCGCGGCGGGCGCGGCCGTCAGACCGTCGTGTCGATGATGCCCGGGATCTTCACGTCCGGGTTCACGTCCGCGTCGTAGTCGACGCCGGCGATCTCGAAGCCGAACAGGCGCAGGAACTCGGTCTTGTAGCCCGCGAAGTCGGTCATCTCGTACAGGTTCTCGTTCGTGACCTTGTCCCACATCGCGACGACCTGGTCCTGCACCTGCGGATCGAGCTCCTTGTAGTCCGCGCGCAGACGGCCTTCTTCGTCGATGTGCGGCGTCGCGCCGTACAGGCTGTCCTTCAGCAGCCCGTAGACCTGCTCGATGCAGCCTTCGTGCGTGCCCTTTTCCTTCATCACCTTGAACAGCAGCGACAGGTACAGCGGCATCATCGGAATCGCCGAGCTCGCCTGCGTGACGACGGCCTTCAGCACCGACACGCGCGCATCGCCGCCGTGCGCGGCCAGCTTGTCGCGGATCGACAGCACCTTCTTGTCGAGATCCTTCTTCGCTTCGCCGATCGAGCCGTTCCAGTAGATGTCGTGCGTGATCTGTTCGCCGAGATACGTGAATGCGGTCGTCTTCGCGCCGTCGGCGAGCACGCCGGCTTCGTCGAGCGCATCGATCCACATCTGCCAGTCCTCGCCGCCCATCACCGCGACGGTGCCGTCGATCTCTTCCTGCGTCGCCGGCTCGAGCGACACTTCGCGGATCACTTCCTTGTCGGTGTCGAGGCCGCGGAACGTGACCGACTTGCCGACCGGCTTCAGCGTCGAGCTGATCGTTTCGCCGGTCTTCGGATGCGTGCGGCGCGGCGCCGCGAGGCTGTAGACGACCAGGTCGACCTTGCCGAGATCCTGCTTGATGGTGTCGATCGCGATCTGCTTGACCTTGTCGGAGAACGCGTCGCCGTTGATGCTGCGCGCATAGAGCCCCTTTTCGGCGGCGAATTTCTCGAACGCGGCGCTGTTGTACCAGCCGGCCGTGCCCGGCTTCGTTTCGCTGCCGGCACGCTCGAAGAACACGCCGAGCGTGTCCGCGCCCGAGCCGAATGCGGCCGAGATCCGGGCGGCGAGGCCGTAGCCGGTCGACGCGCCGATCACGAGCACCTTCTTCGGGCCGTTGGCGATCGGGCCGTGCGAAGTCACGTAGTCGATCTGTTCCTTGACGTTGGCTTCGCAGCCGACCGGATGAGTCGTCACGCAGATGAAGCCACGCACGCGCGGTTTGATGATCATGGAAACCTCAGTCTAATCAGAAAGGCGGAGACGGCCTGAAATCGGAAAAATCCCGCGCATTGTAATGGAAGCCGGCACGCGCGGCGGGAAAGGCGCTGCGTCGCGGGCGGCGCGGACCATCGTGATCGGCGGGGTGCCGGTTGAACGCAAGCCGGCAAGCTGCGACGCGCGCGGATATTTCTCTCTTGACAGAAATAACTGAAAAAACTAAATTTCCCGACATGGAACTCACACCGATTGCCGAACGATTCATCCTCCACTGGGGCGAAATGGGCTCGCGATGGGGCGTCAACCGCACCGTCTCGCAGATCCACGCGCTGCTGTACCTGGCCGGGCGGCCGGTCGCGGCCGACGAGATCGCCGAGACGCTCAACGTCGCGCGCTCCAACGTCAGCACCAGCCTGAAGGAGCTGCAGGCGTGGCGGCTCGCGAAGGTCGTGCACGTGCTGGGCGATCGCCGCGACCACTTCGAGACGTCGACCGACATCTGGGAGCTGTTCAAGCTGATCGTCGAAGGGCGGCGGCAGCGCGAGATCGAGCCCACCCTCACGGTGCTGCGCGATTGCCTGACGAGTCCCGAGATCGCCGACGAGAGCCGCGAGACCGAACAGCGGATCCGCGACACGCTGCAGTTCGTCGAGACGCTCACGACATGGTCCGACGAGATGCTGCGGCTGAAGCCCGACACGCTGATGAAGGCGCTCGGCATCGGCGCGAAGATCAGTCAGACGGTCAGGCGCAAGTCGTCGAAGTAGACGGCGCCGGAAGTGCGGGCACGCAGCCCGCTTTTTTTGAAGGTTTGATTTCTGTCATTACAGAAATAACTGTACGAAGAGGTCGGAGATGAACACGGTCCTGCGGTCGATTCGCCGGCATCCCGCATCGCGGAGGGCGGCATGAACGTCCTCGTCTGCGGCGCGAACGGCTTCATCGGGCGGGCGCTGAGCGCGCGGCTGGAGGCTGCTGGCCATCGCGTGCTGCGCGGCGTGCGCGATGCGGTCGGCCCGGACGACGTCGCGATCGACTTCGCGAACGATATTGATCCCGACGCATGGCTGGCGCGGCTGGAAGGTGTCGACGTCGTGATCAATGCGGTCGGGATCCTCACGGACCGGCGCGATGCGCGGCTCGACACCGTGCATCGGGCGGCGCCGTGCGCGCTTTTTGCCGCGTGCTGCCGCGCCGGTGTGCGGCGCGTGATCCAGATTTCGGCGCTGGGCGTCGAGCGCGGCGACACGCCGTATTTCGCGAGCAAGCTCGCCGCCGACACGTTCCTGCAGACGCTGCCGATCGATTACCGGATCGTGCGTCCGGCGCTCGTCTACGGGACGTCCGGCGCATCGGCACGGTTCTTCCGGATGCTCGCGAGCCTGCCGGTGCACATGTTGCCCGCGGGCGGCCGTCAACGGCTGCGTCCGGTGCATGTCGACGATCTCGCGGAACTCGTCGCGCGGCTCGTCGATTCGCCGGCGGCCGGCAGCCCGGTCATCGATGCGGTCGGCGCCGACGAAGTCGAGTACCGCGAGATGCTGAGCGTCTATCGCGCCGCGCTCGGCTTCCCGCCGGCGGCACGCATCGCGCTACCGGGCCCGCTGGTCGGCGCGGCGGCCGCGCTGCTCGGCATGCTGCCGGGCGCGATGCTGACCCGCGACACGTGGACGATGCTGCGCGGCGGCAACACCGGCGATCCGGCGGCGCTCTCGGCGGTGGTCGGCCGTCCGCCGCGCGGGCTGCGGGATTTCATCGGCGCGGGCGCAGGCGCAGCCGCGCTGCGCCACGATGCGCTCGCGATGTGGCGGCGGCCGCTGCTGCTCGGCGCGCTCGGGATCGTGTGGATCTGGACGGCCGTCGTCAGCGCGTTCATCCATCCGCAGCGCGACAGTCTTGCGATGCTCGCCCGCGCGCATCTGACGGGGCTGCCCGCGCTGATCGCGCTCTATGCGGCATGCGCGCTCGACTTCGCGTTCGGCGTCGCGACCGTTGCCGCGCCGTCCCGGCGCCTGTGGGCAGCGCAAGCCGTGCTGATCGTCGCGTATTCGGCCGTCATCGCGGTCACGATGCCCGGCCTGCTCGCCGAGCCGTTCGGCCCGGTGCTCAAGAACGTGCCGATTCTCGCGATCCTGTTGATCCTGTTTTCAGAAGAAGAACACGCATGAACACCTATCTCGTGATCAAGACGCTGCACATCCTGTCGTCGGTGCTGATGGTCGGCACCGGCTTCGGCACCGCGTTCTACCTGTACTTCGCGAACCGCACGCGCTCGGTGCCGGCGATTGCCGCAGTGTCGCGCCTCGTGGTGCGCGCGGACTGGTGGTTCACGACGCCGGCCGTGCTGTTCCAGCCCGCGTCCGGGCTGTGGCTCGCGCATACGGCCGGGTGGCCGTGGGATACGCCGTGGCTCGTCGCGTCGGTCGTGCTGTACGCGATCGCGGGCGCGTGCTGGCTGCCGGTCGTATGGCTGCAGATCGAGCTGGCTGCAATGGCGAAGCTCGCGCATGCGAACGGCGATGCCGCGCTGCCGGCGCGCTACTGGCGCTATGCGAAGCGTTGGGAGCTGCTCGGCTATCCGGCGTTCTTTGCGATGCTGACCGTCTATTTCCTGATGGTGCTCAAGCCGATGTGAGCGGCACGGCGGGGCCTGAATACCGCTTTCGCGTGCAGGCGCTGTCGATTCCCGCGAGCTCGTGTATAAATCGACGTGACCGCGTTCGGGCCGTGTCGTGCGCCCCGAACGCTCCGCATCCGACCTCACAAGGAGCCCGCATGCTGCACGTCCTCGGCAAGATCCCGTCCATCAACGTCCGCAAGGTGCTGTGGCTGTGCACCGAACTCAACCTGCCGTTCGAACAGGAAGACTGGGGCGCGGGCTTTCGCGCCACCAACGACCCCGCCTATCTCGCGCTGAATCCGAACGGTCTCGTGCCGGTCGTCAAGGACGACGACTTCGTGCTGTGGGAGTCGAACACGATCATCCGCTATCTCGCGAACCGCTACGGCGGCGACGCACTGTATCCGGCCGAGCCGCAGGCGCGCGCGCGGGTCGATCAGTGGATCGACTGGCAGGCGTCGGACCTGAACCGCGCGTGGGTCGGCGCGTTCCTCGGCCTCGTGCGCAAGTCGCCCGATCATCAGGATCCGGCGGCAATCGCGCAGTCGATTGCGGGCTGGACCAAGCACATGCAGGTGCTGAACGCGCAACTGGAGGCGACCGACGCGTACGTGGCCGGCGACCGCTTCACGCTCGCCGACATTCCGATCGGCCTGTCGGTGAACCGCTGGTTCGGCACGCCGTTCGAGCATCCGGATTTCCCGGCGGTGAAGCGCTACATCGACCGGCTCGCGACGCGCGAAGGGTTCAGGCAGTACGCGGGCAGCGCGAATCCGTAACGCGCCGGACGCGATGCGCGGCGCGGCGGCGCAACGACGGCCGCCGCGCCGTGGCCATCATTTGACGGCAGCCGGCACGGCCTCGAGCACGTGCGCGAGAAACGCCTCGTGATTCCACGCGGATTCCGGCCGCGACAGCCCGAGCCGCACGACCACCAGCTCGCGGCTCGGCACCACGCTCACGAACTGGCCTTCGTGGCCGACCGCATGAAACGCGTCGGCGGGCAGCGGGCTCGTGTGCGCATCGCGGTCGTTGAACGGCTCCGGCACCTTCACCCACAAATGCGCGCCGAATTCTTGCCGCGTCGACAGCGGCGTCACGCGCGTCAGGTAGCGCACCCAGCCTTCCGGCAACAGCCGCTGCCCGTTCCACACCCCGTCCTGCAGCAGAAGCTGGCCGAAGCGCGCCCAGTCGCGCGCGCTCGCATACATGAACGACGCGCTGCCGAGCGTGCCGGCCGCATCGGGCTCGAACACCGCGCTGCGCATCCCGAGCGGCGCGAACAGCGCACGGCGCGGAAATTCGAGGTAGTCGGCTTCGGTGCCGCCCATCGCCACGCGCATCACGCGGGCGACGATCGCGCTCGTGCCGCTCGAATATGCCCACTGCGTGCCGGGTGCCGCGGCGAGCGATTTGGCCGACGCGAAGCGCGCGGTATCGGGCTGCGTGAACAGCATTACGGCGACGTCGGACAGCGGGTCGTCGTAGTCCTCGTTGAATTGCAGGCCGCTCGTCATCCGCAGCAGTTCGTCGAGCGTGATCGCTGCGCGCGGGTCGGCGTGTCCGCGCCATTCGGGCAGCAGCGCCGACGCGTCCGGCGCCAGCTTGTGTTGCGCGACGAGCATGCCGGCCAGCGCGGCCGTCACGGTCTTCGTCATCGACCAGCCGGGCAGCGGCGTGTCGGCCGTGAAGCCGGGCGCATAGCGTTCCGCGATGACCTGGCCGCGCCACATCACGACGACCGCCCGTGTGCGCCGCGGCCGCGCCGGATCGGGCTCGTCGAATGCGCGATCGAGCGCGGTCTGCAGCTTGTGCGTGTCGATGCCGGCGGGCGGGGCGGTCAGCGCGACGGGCATCGCCTGTACGGCCGGCGGCTCGGCGACGGGCGGGAGCGCGGCCGGCAGCACGCCGGGCGACGGCCCGAGCGCGAGCGTGCAGCCGAGCCCGGGCCGGAAGTCCGCTTCGCGTTGCGCGAAACCGGCAAAGGTCGCGACCGCGCGATGATGGTCGGGATCGATCGACGGCCGCACCAGTTTCAGCAGCGGATGCACGCCGGCCATGATGTCGACGTCGATCACCGACGCGGCCGGCCGGCCCGACACGAATACGCCCGAACACAGCGCCTTCGCGGCATAGCCGGTCGCGATCGGCGCGAGCCGCGACAGCATGTACCCGGTGTAGCCGAGCGCGGCAACGAGCGCGACTGCGGCACCGCGCAGAATCAGCGATTTGAAGGGGATCGTCATGCGCGAGCGTCCTCGGTGGCGTGCCGGCCGGCAACGATCCGGCAGTGTCGCAGGTTCGGGCAAGCGCTGGCAATCGCGGGGAAGGGCGACGTCGGGCGGCATCGGCCATGCCGCATGTTGCCCGGCGTGTGCGAATCGCATGTGTCGATCGCGCAGGTTCGAACGGGCCGCACGCGGCCCGTTCGCGCGAAGCGTCATCGCGCGTTGTTGTTGTCCAGACGCAGGGTCCAGACCGTCGCGGTATTCGTGTTGTCGTCGACCGCCGCGAATTGCGGCTGGCCTGCGCTGCCTTGTCCGAACGCAAGGCCGAATGCTGCTCCAGGCACGATGTCGACCTGCATCTGCGCGACGAAGCGTCCGTCGACCGTGAATTCGACGATCTCGCTCGGCTGCTTCGGGTCGGCGTTCACCGCGTCGCCGTTCGCGGTCACCAGATGACCGTTCGGCGCGAGGGCCAGCGCGAGCGGGCCGTGCAGGTGTACCGGGTCGAAGTAGATCATCCGTCCGACACCGCCGTCGCGAGTCGTCGATGCAGCGTTGTGGATCGCGAACACCGCGTTGTTGCCGGTGGACGCGACGTACAGCACATCGAGATTTGGATCGTACGCGAGGCCGGTCGGGCCGACGACGAGCGCATTGGGATCGGTCCGGTTCACGTAACCCGACGCGATGATGCGCGAGCCCGGCAGCATCGTGACGCCGTCGTTGCCGATCGCCAGCTCGATCCGCGCGACCGTTCCGTTCAGCACGTTCGACACGAACGCAGTGACGCGCGAGCCGCGATCGATCACGGTCATGTCCCACGGACCGTCGAGCAGCGTGTTGCTCGACAATTGCGTGACGAGATGGCCTTGCGGCCCGATGACGAGCAGCGAACCGGGGGCGACCACCGTCTTGCCGTCCGGTGCCGGGACGTTGCCCACCAGTACGAAGCCGCTGCGCAGCACCGCGAGCGCGGTCGTCAGGCCGACGTTGCTGCCCTGGAAGAACGTCGCCGGCGCATTGCCGGGCGACAGCTTCACGATCGTCGTGCCGGTACCCTGCGCGTTCGATGCCGCGTTGAAGTTCGACACGACGACGTCGCCCGGTTTCAGCGTGCTCCACGACGGCACGCCGCGCGGCACGAATGCGATGCCGTACGGATTGATGTCGCCGTTGGCGGGCACGGTCGACGCGGTGACCGATGAAGGCGGCAGGATGACGTCGCTGCCGCCGGCCCACGCGAAAGCCGACGACAATGCGAGCAGCCCGGCGCCGCAAGCCGCTCGACATAGCGTGCGCGCCAGCGTGCGACCGGCGTGGGCAAGGAGCGGCGGGTGAGCGGCGAACACGGGCGCGGCGGGGGAACGACAGGAAGGGAGCGGGTCCATGGCATGACTCCGGTTGATGATCGCAAGCAGTCATCCGGGCTGCCGGCCAGCGCAACCGACGGGTGCCTGGCGCGGGTTCGCGATTCGGCAATGCGACACCGCGCTCGGAGTAAACGGATCGCGACGGCCGGATATTCCGTCCGCTGAGCAGCGTGGCGGGCGAGCCCGCGCGCATTGTTCACTGCGACGGCGACACGCGCTGACAAGTTGAACTCCTGGCCGCCGTCGGCCGATAATCGTCCGGCATCGTTCCTCCCAGTCAAACCGCAATCGGAAACATCGGAAAACGCCATGTCCTACGACGACAACAACCCGTTCGCGAGAATCCTGCGCGGCGAACTCCCGTGCGTGAAGGTCGCCGAAGACGACGCGACCCTCGCGATCATGGACCTGATGCCGCAGGCCGACGGCCACGTGCTCGTGATCCCGAAGGAGCCGGCCGCGCAGATCTTCGAGCTGTCCGGCGATGCGGCCGCGGCCGGCATCCGCATGACGCAGCGCGTCGCGGCGGCCGTGCGCGCGGCGCTCGTGCCGGACGGCGTGTTCATCGGCCAGTTCAACGGCGCGGCGGCCGGGCAGACGGTCCCGCACGTGCATTTCCACGTGATTCCGCGCTGGGAGGGCGTCGAGCTGCGGATGCACGCGCGCGACGTCGCCGACGCGACCACGCTCGAAGCGGTCGCGCAACGTATCCGCGCGCACTTCGTGTAACGCGTGCATGGCGCGCGATGCGGCGTGGCGGCGGTGCAGTTGCGCCGCCGGGCCGGGCGTGCCCGTTTCGGCGGTCACGCCTGGTAACACGTGTAACCGCTCGCGAAACGCGTTCCGGCTGGCCCGGCGCTAGACTCCGCGCATTGCTTCATCGAGCGACAGGAAGGGCGGATCGCACCTTCGTGCCGGCCGCCGCAGGTTGCGGCGGCACGGCGTTCGCGAGGTGTCGTGTGTCCTCTTCGCCGGGAATCGAGCCATGTACAAAGTCCTCATCACGTTCGCGCTGATCGCCGGCCTGTCCGGCTGTTACGTCGCGCCGCCGTACGGCTACGCGCCCGCACCGGTCTACTACGGCTATGCGCCCGCGTATTACGCACCGCCGGTCAGTGTCGGGATCGGCGGCAACTTCCGCATCCGCTAATTCTGCGGCGGGCACAGGCCGCCGCCACTTCCCTGCCTTGCACGACGACGCGCGCCGCCTGACGGCGCGCGCGCGCGTATTGCTCGCCCGGCTTCCTATACTTCACGGGAAAGCTCACCCGGCGAGGCAACCATGGCCGTGACGCGCAAGGTCGCAATCGTGTCGAGCGTCTCCACGCTCGTCTATCTCGGGCTCGCCGTGCTCGGCAGCGGCGGGTTCGCCGCGTTCTTCTCGCATCCGCCACTGATCGCGATCGCCATCGCGACGCTCGCGCTCGGCGTCGCCGCACTGTTTACCGAAGGCAACCTGAGCACCGGCGAACGCGAGAACCGCGACAATCGCTGGGTGCTCGCGGCCTTTGCAGCGAGCGGATTCCTGCTCGCTTATCTGCCCGCGCTGACCGACCGGCTAGGCGTGTGGACCTTCGGCGGCGACACGGTGCGCTGGACCGGCGTCGTGCTGTACGTCGCCGGCGGCGTGTTGCGCATCTGGCCGGTGTTCGTGCTCGGCAAGCGCTTCAGCGGGCTCGTCGCGATCCAGCCGGGCCACACGCTGGTGACGGACGGCATCTATCGAAGAATCCGCAACCCGAGCTATCTCGGCCTCGTCGTCAACGCGACGGGCTGGGCGCTGGCGTTCCGCTCGGGCGTCGGGCTGCTGCTCGTCGTGCTGACGATGGTGCCGCTCGTCGCGCGCATCCGTTCGGAGGAAGCGCTGCTGCGCGCGCAGTTCGGCGCCGAATACGACGCGTACTGCGCGCGTTCGTGGCGGCTCGTTCCCGGTGTGTACTGACCCTCTGGCATTCACGACAGGCGCGGCGGGTCGCGGCCGGTTCGCATCGCACGCCCGATGTGTTGCCACGTGTGTCCGAACCGGCATAACCGGCGCTTCGGGCTTCGCCATTAAATGGGGGTATATCGCCGCGGGGGCCCGGCTGGCGGCCTTCCCCGGCGATTTCGGCAAGCTTTTCCGGTCGCGTTCGGGTAAACAACTTGTTACCAGAATGTCGGCAGCACGGACGCTCGACCGGTGCTATTCTTCGCCGCAAGCTCATTGAAATGAATTGGTCCGGGATTCGGCACAATGCCGACATCGACGTCGATCGATTCAGATCGTCGTAACGAGCGGACCTTCAATAACCAGATTGCGAACAAGGAAGAATACGGGAATGTGGAAGAAAATCGCCCCCGCTCTCGTCGTCGCCGCGTTGACCGGCGCGACCGCACTGCCGGCAATGGCCGGTGACCTGAACAACGCGCTCGGCGGCGCGCTCGGCGGGGTTGCCGGCGCAGCGGTCGGCGGCGCGGTCGGCGGCAGCACGGGCTCCGTCATCGGCGGCGCGATCGGCGGCGGCGCAGGCGGCGCAGTGACGTCGAACCGTCGCGAACGCACCGGCGCAATCATCGGCGGCGCCCTCGGCGGCGGCGCGGGTACCGCGGCCGGCAACGCAATGGGCGGCCGTACGGGCGGCCTGCTGGGCGCGGCCGTCGGCGGCGGCGCGGGTGCGGCGCTGGGCGGCAACATGTCGCGCAGCTCGTACGAGCGCGATCACGGCGATCGCGGCTACCGTCACCGCAAGCATCGCCATCACCGCGACTGGGACTGATCGCCGCGGGCGCGGCCCGGTGCGCAACTCGCGCACCGGCGCGCCCGACGCGTAGGCACCCGATCCGGCACACGGCCCGGCGGCTTCAGCCGGGCCGCCATCGACAGCAAGCCCGGCCGTTTTCACCGCTTTACACGAGTTCATCCGCAGCCCCGCTCGACGGGTTGGCACGCTCCCTCCCGCTGTACCTTTTCCGCTCCAGACTCCATCGCCGGTTGCATTGACATGCACTCGGGCAGCGTGGGCCAATGCCAGTCGATACCGTTGATCGCGGCGCGTCGATCGAGCACGGCCCGAGCAGATCGCACGATACGCACGCAGCGGGTCTTCACGCGTGCTTGGCGACGATCCGAGCCCTTTCCCGTCGGCACGACCGGTCGATCGCGACCTGCATGCGCATCGTCGATCGAGTTGCCGCACACGGGTCCCGCAAGCCCCCGCACGCCGTTCGTTGATCAGGATTTCCCTGACGGGACGACCATCCGCGACTAGCGTCCGCCGGCCATCGCGGGCGGCGGCAGGTAGTGCGAAATCGAATGGATGTCATCGCAACATTTAATTGGTCGATCGGGATCGACTTCGCTATCGTCAACGCTGCCCGCGTACGGAATCGAACCCTGCCGTCCCCCGTGCCCCGCCGCATCACCTCCAGTGTCCGCGGCCCGGCCGCCGGACCCACAGGCATCGGCCGCGCCGCCCGCTGAACCGGACGGACCCGTCGCGAAGCCTGGCCGACCGAACGAAGGCGCCTGCGCCTTCAAGCCACCCCGGCAACGATGTCCCGCCGCCGCATGCGCGCCCCACGCGCATGCCGCGCCTGCCGTTGCGACCCGGGGCCGGACCAACCCCATTGCCTGGATGCTTTATGTCTAAGACAACGTATTACGCGCCGCATGGCGGCCACCCGCCGCAGACCGATCTGCTGACCGATCGCGCGATGTTCACCGAGGCGTACGCGGTCATTCCGAAGGGAGTGATGCGCGACATCGTCACGAGCTGGCTGCCGTTCTGGACGAACACGCGCCTGTGGGTGATCGCGCGTCCGCTGTCGGGTTTCGCGGAAACCTTCTCGCAGTACATCGTCGAAGTGAATCCGGGCGGCGGCAGCGACAAGCCGGAGCAGGACAAGAACGCCGAAGCCGTGCTGTTCGTCGTCGAAGGCGAGGCCGAGCTGACGCTGCAAGGCAAGAAGCACACGCTGAAGCCGGGCGGCTACGCATTCATTCCGCCGGGCGCAGACTGGACGCTGCACAACGTCAGCGATGCCGCCGTGCGCTTCCACTGGATCCGCAAGCACTACCAGGTCGTCGACGGCATTCCGCTGCCGGAAGCGTTCGTGACGAACGAGCAGGACGTCGAGCCGATCCCGATGCCGGGCACCAACGGCGCATGGGTGACGACGCGCTTCGTCGACATGAGCGACATGCGTCACGACATGCACGTGAACATCGTGACGTTCGAGCCGGGCGGCGTGATCCCGTTCGCCGAGACGCACGTGATGGAGCACGGGCTGTACGTGCTCGAAGGCAAGGCCGTCTATCGCCTGAACCAGGACTGGGTCGAGGTGGAAGCGGGCGACTTCATGTGGCTGCGCGCGTTCTGCCCGCAGGCATGCTATTCGGGTGGCCCTGGCCGCTTCCGTTACCTGCTGTACAAGGACGTGAACCGTCACATGAACCTGACGCTGAATCCGGCGCGCTGAGCGTCGCGAGCGCTGGGTACCAAAAACCGCCGGTGCATGCCGGCGGTTTTTTTATTGGCGAGGCGGGTTGATGCGGTTCAAAGAGGTCGCCGTGGCGGCGTGCGGCGCGCGCTACCCGCTACGGGCTACTCGCCGAGCGCGGCGGCGGCCAGCATCGCGACCTCGAGCCGCGTATCGGGCGGCGATTCGTCTTCCATCAGCCAGATCGCCGACAAGCCGGCCCACGCGAGAATCCACCGCAGCAGCCGGTGCCGCTCGAGCTGCGCGACCTCGGCAACGAGCGCGACGCGCCGTTCGAAGCGGACAGGATCGACCGCGATGTCGTGCGCGGGATTGCAGAACAGGTTCGCGTAGTCGAACGCGCGGTCGCCGCGCAAACCCTTCGGGTCGATCGCCAGCCAGCCGCGATCGCCGAAATGCAGCACGTTGCCGTGATGAATGTCGCCGTGCAGCACGACTTCGTCGGCGGCCGCTGCGGCCAGCAGCCGGCGCGCGGTCGCGGCCGAGCGGCGCAGCACGTCGTCGTCCGCGTCGTGCGACAGCAGCGCATAGAACCAGTCGTGCAACGGCACGAGCGCGGGCGGGGCCGGCGCGCGATGCGCATGCAGCCGCGCGACCGCGTCGCACGCGATCCGGATCGCATCGTCGTCGTGACCGGCCGCGGACAGGCCGCCGAGCGTCGGCGCCGGCTGCGCGCGCTCCAGCAGCACCGCGTCGCTGTCGTGCCGCCACACGCGTGCGGCGCCGTTCCCGTTCCACCAGGTCATCAGCGCATTGCCGCGGCGCTCTTCGTCGCAGGTCGCGACCTTCAGCATCGCCGGCCGCGCGCGCCACACGACCGGCAGCACGCCGCCGCTCGCGGTGAGGATCGGGCCGCCGTCGGGAACGAGATCCCACAGGCGCAGGTACGTGTCGAACATGCTGACGATGGTACAGGCGAACCGGCTCATCCGCAGCGCGGCTCCATCGACGCCGCTGGCGTGTGTGAATTCCTTTCCTAAAGAAAATTTAGCCGGCCAAACTTTGACTAAAGAATGTTCCGGTATCCCGGCATCCCTTCGACAATGCGCGCCTTCCGCGATCGACGGGCGGCTCTTCAGCGCTCGTCGGTCGCCGCATCGAAGAAGGAGCCTGCATGACCGATCACACCGCCAACCCGCCGCCGCCACCACCACCGCCGGCCCCGCCGCCGGCATCGCCGCGCCGCCGCGGCTGGCGCATATTCGCGGGTGCGCTGCTCGGCCTGACGCTCGCGTGCGCGGGCATCGGCGCATGGACGATCCAGCGGATCTGGACGCAATTGCCGTCCGTCGAACATCTGGCGGTCTACCGTCCCGCGCTGCCGCTGCGGATTTTCTCGCGCGACGGCGAACTGCTCGCCGAGTACGGCGTCGAGCGCCGCGAGTTCGTGCCGCTCGAACGCATTCCGCTGCTGATGCGGCATGCGCTGCTCGCGGCCGAGGATGCGAAGTTCTACCGGCACGGCGCGGTCGATATCGGCGGCCTCGCGCGCGCGACGTTCGCGAACGTCGTGACCGGGCAGCCGGGGCAGGGCGGCAGCACGATCACGATGCAGGTCGCGCGCAACTTCTACCTGACGCGCGACAAGGTGCTGAGCCGCAAGCTCGCCGAGATCCTGATGGCGATCAAGCTCGAACGCGAATACGGCAAGGACAAGCTGCTCGAGCTGTACATGAACCAGATCTATCTCGGCGAGCGCGCGTACGGCTTCGCGGCCGCCGCAAACGTGTATTTCGGCAAGCCGCTCGATGCGTTGAGCGCCGGCGAGGCAGCTGTGCTCGCCGGGCTGCCGAAGGCGCCGTCCGCGTTCAACCCGGTCGTGAATCCGGCGCGCGCGACCGCGCGGCGCAACTACGTGCTCGGCCGCATGCATGCGCTCGGCGAGCTCGACGATGCGACCTACCGCGCGGCGGCCGATGCGCCGATCGCACTGGCAACCACGCCGCCGCCCGGCATCGTCGCCGCGCCGTACGTCGCGGAGCGCGCACGACGGATGATGGTCGAGCGTTTTCACGACGACGCATATACGCTCGGCCTCGACGTGACCACGACGATCTCGATGCGCGACCAGCGCGCGGCCGAGGCGGCGCTTCAGCGCACGCTGCGCCGCCAGCCGGCCGGGCGCGATGCGCGCAACGGCCTCGAAGGCGCGCTCGTGTCGCTGGATGCGGCGACGGGCGACATGCTCGCGCTCGTCGGCGGCGCGGACTTCAACCGCAACGTGTTCGATCACGCACTGCAGGCGTATCGCCAGCCGGGCTCGAGCTTCAAGCCGTTCGTGTATTCGGCTGCGCTGGAGAAGGGCTACTTCCCCGGCGTGCTGGTCGACGACACGCAACGCACGCTCACGCATGCGGAAACCGGCGCGCGGCCGTGGCGTCCGCGCAATTTCGGCAACCGTTACGAGGGCTTCATTCCGGTGCGGCGCGGCCTTGTACGCTCGAAGAACCTCGTCGCGGTCAACCTGATGCAGGCAGCGGACGCACGCTTCGTGCAGCAGCACGCAATGGGCTTCGGCTTCGACGCGCAGCGCAATCCGGCGTCGCTGCCGCTCGCGCTGGGCGCGGGTGCAGTGACGCCGCTCGAACTCGCGAGCGCGTACGGCGTATTCGCGAACGGCGGGGTGCGGATGGTGCCGCGATTGATCCTGTCGGTGAAGCAGCGTCATGGCGGCGCACTGTACGACGGATCGGCGCCGCACGGCACGCGTGTCGTATCGGCGCGCAATGCGTTCGTGATGGACAGCATGCTGCGCGACGTCGTGCGGGCAGGCACCGCGCGCGGCGCGCTCGCGCTGCGGCGTGACGACGCGGCCGGCAAGACCGGTACGTCGAACGGGTCGAAGGACGTATGGTTCGCCGGTTATTCGTCGGGGATCGTTGCGGTCGCGTGGCTCGGCTACGACACGCCGCGTTCGATGGGGCGCGCGACCGGCGCGACGCTCGCGCTGCCGGTCTGGCTCGACTACATGAAGACGGCCCTCGACGGACGCACGCCGGCCGATGCGACGCCGCCGCAGGACGTCGCGCTCGTCGACGGCGATTTCGTGTACGCCGAATACGCGCACGGCGCGTGCACGGCCGACGTGCCGCCGTTCGTCCGCAGCCGTTTCGCGTGCGGCGGTACGCCGACGTCCGATGCGCCCGATGCGCCGGATGCGCACGGCAAGCCCGACGAGCCGATGCCGGCAGCGGTCGACGCGAGCGAGCGCGAACGCGTGCTCGACATGTTCCGGACCGACGACTGACGCGCACGATGCATACGCTTTATCTGATCGCGATCGTCGCGGAAGCGATGTCGGGTGCGTTGATGGGAATGCGGCGCGGGATGGACCGCTTCGGTCTCGCGCTGGTCGGCGCGGTGACCGCGCTCGGCGGCGGCACGGTGCGCGACGTGCTGCTCGGTCACTATCCGCTGGGCTGGATCGCACATCCCGAATATCTGGTGATCACGCTTGCCGCGGCGACCGTCGCTTCGTGGGCCGCGCGGCACGTCGCGCGGATGAAGACGCTGTTCGTGACTGTCGACGCGATCGGGCTCGCGGCGTTCACGATCATCGGATGCGACATCGGCGCATCGACGGGCACCGCGCGGATCATCGTCGTGCTGGCCGGTGCGATCACCGGCGTGTGCGGCGGGATGCTGCGCGATCTGCTGTGCAACGAGATGCCGCTGATCCTGCGCGAGGAACTGTATGCGAGCGTCGCGTTCTTCACGGGTACGCTGTATGTCGGAATGCAGCATCTCGGGATCGACGCCCGGTTCGCAACGGTGGTCGCGCTCGCGGCGGGCTTCGCGATGCGGATGCTGGCCGTGCGGCTCGGGTGGAAGATGCGGACGTTCGGGGTCGCGGATGTTGAACGCTGAGCCGCGCCGCCGACCGGATACGGCGATACGCGCGTGCTACACCGGCACCATGACCGGCGGCGCTCCGTCTCCGGTGTCCACCATCTTCACCGCGAACCCGTAGCACTGCGCGATGTGCGCGGGTGTCATCACATGGTGCGGCGCGCCGTGCGCGATGATCGTGCCGTGAGCGAGCAGCGCGATCGTATCGGCGTGCCGCGCGGCGAGGTTTGGATCGTGGACGATCGCGAGCACGCCGAGCCGCCATTCGCGCGCGACCGTGCGCACGGTATCGAGCAGCCGGTGCTGATGTGCGAGATCGAGTGCGGCAGTCGGCTCGTCGAGCAGCAGATAACGCGGGCCGGTTTCGTGTGCGTCGCCGTCGGGCCACAGTTGCGCGAGTACCCGTGCAAACTGCACGCGGGCGAGTTCGCCGCCCGACAGCGTGGTGACGTCGCGGCCGACGAGTGCGCTGGCGCCTGCGCGTTCGAGCGCCTGCCATGCGATGTCGCGGTCGCGGTCGCGGTGCGCGATCGCGTGGCGCGCGCCGCTGCGCCGCGCATGCGGATAACGGCCGAGCAGCACGATTTCGTCGACGCTGAACGGGAACGCCGGCTGCGCGGCCTGCGGCAGCACGGCGCGCAGGCACGCGAGCCGCCGCGCATCGATGCGCGCGAGCGGTTCGCCGTTCAGTGTGATGGCGCCGGTCACGCGCACGCCGTTCGGCGCGGCGCTGCCGGTCAGTTCGCCGGCCAAGGTCTTCAGCAGCGTGCTCTTGCCCGCGCCGTTGCGGCCGAGCAGCGCAGTCACGCGGCCGGGTTCGATCGACAGCGACAGGTCCCGCAGAACGGCACGATGCCGGCGGGCGACGTCGAGATGATGGGCGGTGAGCATGGTGTGTGAGTGATGGGTCAGCCGCCCAGCGCGCCGCGGCTTTTCCACAGCAGCGCGAGAAAGAACGGCGCGCCAAGCAGCGCGGTGAGGACACCGAGCGGAATCTCGGCGGGTGCGGCGACCGTGCGTGCGGCGAGATCGGCGGCCAGCGTCAACAGCGCGCCGAGCAGCGCGGCGCCGGGCAGCACAATGCGCTGATCGGGGCCGCACGCGAGGCGCACGCAGTGCGGCGCGACGAGTCCGATGAAGCCGATGATCCCTGCGCACGACACGAGCGCGCCGACCGCGAGCGCGACCGCGACGAGCACGCGCCGCTTGAGCCGCTGCACGGGCACGCCGAGATGCATTGCTTCGGTTTCGCCGAGCTGCAATGCGTTCAGCGCATCGCGATCGCGCGCGAGCAGCATGCAGCCGATCGCGACGCACGGCGCGACGCCTGCCAGCGCCGACCATTGCGCGCCGCCGAGGCTGCCGAGACTCCAGAAGGTCAGCGAGCGCAGCTGCGCGTCGTCGGCGATGAACGTGAGCAGTCCGATCGCCGCGCCGACCAGCGCGTTGATCGCGATGCCGGCGAGCAGCAGCAGCGGCAGCGCGAGCCGGCCGTGCGACGCGGCGAGCCGGTAGACGAGCGCCGCAACCGCGAGCGCGCCGGCGAACGCGGCGACAGGCAGCACGGCCGCGGTCACGTGCGCGGCGAACAGTGCCGGGCCGAGCACGATCGTCGTGGTCGCGCCGAGCGCCGCACCGCTCGATACGCCGACGAGCCCGGGATCGGCGAGCGGATTGCGAAACAGCGCCTGCATCGCGGCGCCGGCCGCGCCGAAGCCGCCGCCGACCAGCAGTGCGAGCACGACACGCGGCGCGCGGATATCGAGCAGCACCGCGCGCGCCTGTTGTGCCGCGGGATCGCCTGCAAGCGCGGCCCAGGCTTCGGCGAACGGAATTCGGTATGCGCCTGTGCACAGCGCGACGATGGACATTACGCATCCGAGGATCGCGAGTGCTGCGAGCGCGAACGGCGCAACGCGGCGCGATGTGCCGATACGCGCGGCAGCGGCGGTGGTATCGGCGCCAGCGCTGGCAGCAGTGCCGACACCAGCACCGGCACCGACAGCAGCACCGGCACCGGCAGCAGCACCGGCACCGACAGCAGCACCGGCACCGACAGCAGCACCGGCACCGACAGCAGCACCGGCACCGGCAGCAGCACCGGCACCGACAGCAGCACCGGCACCGACAGCAGCACCGGCACCGGCAGCAGCACCGACACCGGCAGCAGTACCGGCACCGACAGCAGTACCGGCACCGACAGCAGCACCGGCACCGACAGCAGCACCGACACCGACAGCAGCACCGACACCGGCATCAGCACCGACACCGACAGCAACACCGGCACCGGCGCCAGCAGCACCAGCACCGACAGCAGCACCCGCCCAGGAGCCCGGCGACGGCGCATTGAAAGGCGAACCATGAACCCGCATCGGAACGCTCCGGGAATCAGGCGAGCGCATCCGACAGGCGTCGGTGCAGGGTCGTGACGGCGAGCGGCAGGCGCGGGCCGAAGCCGAGCAGGAACAGCGCATCGAGCGACACGACGCGCTGCGCGCGGCCGGCCGGCGT
The DNA here is from genome assembly GCF_052851275.1 of Burkholderia sp. SR8. Lineage (NCBI taxonomy): Bacteria > Pseudomonadati > Pseudomonadota > Betaproteobacteria > Burkholderiales > Burkholderiaceae > Burkholderia > Burkholderia sp. SR8. Next base: position 80,205 of record NZ_JAULUC010000016.1, on the reverse strand, counting down.
CGCGCCGAAGCCGGGCGCGGCGAGCAGCGCGTCCCGGCCGCCGACGGCCGCGAGCCCTTCATCGGAGATCAGCACGACGTCGGGCGCGGCGGCGGCGAGCGCTTCGGTCGTCAGCGGCTTGTAGTGATCGAAGCCCTGCATCGCATTGCGCGCGCCGACGTAACGGATCATCGCGTCGGCAGCCGTGCGCTGGCCGGCGACGAGCGCCTGGTTGCCGGTATGGTTGAGCACGAACAGCACGCGCGGCGGCTGCGCGCCGCCGCCTGGCACGCGTGCGGCGACCGCATCGCGCGCGGCCTGCCAGTCTCGATCGAAGCGTTGCAGCAGCGCGGCGCCCGCATCACGCGCGTCGAGCGCCTGCGCGACGCCGGTGATCTTCGCGCGCACCGAATCGACGTCGTGGCGTTCGTCGAACGTGGTCACGGCGACGCCCGCATTTTTCACCTGCGCAATCGCGGCAGGCGGGCCGGCTTCGGCCGATGCAAGCACGAGGTCCGGCCGCAGCGACAACAGACCCTCGGCCGACAGCGCACGCTGATAGCCGACCTTCGGCAGGCGCTTCGCCGCGTCCGGATACGTGCAGGTCGTGTCGGTGCCGACGAGCCGGTAGCCGCGCGCGTCGGCGCCGCCGAGTGCGAACGCGGTTTCCGCGAGCGCACCGCCGATCACGACGACGCGCTTCTGTCCGGCCACAGCAGCTCGAGCGGCCTGCGCGAGCACGCGCCCCGACAACGCGCCCGCGAGCGCACAGGCAACGGCGCTCGCCAGCACGACCCGACGTCGCGGCACGAACGATCGCGCGCTCACCGCGCGTCTCCGCGCGCCGCGCACGGCAGCGTCGCGACGAGCGCGCGCCAGTCGTCGCGTTCGGCCTTGCCCGGCTTGCGCTCGCCGAACAGCAGCGCGACGTGGTCGCCCTGCCGGTCGAACAGTTCGAGCGACGTGACGATCCCGTCGCTCGTCGGCTTCTTCACGACCCATGCGGCGGCAATCAGGTCTTCGCGCGCGTGCAGGTTGAAGCCGGGGTCGAGCACGTTGATCCACGCGCCGACTTCGCGCACGTTCGCGACGGGGCCGGTGTGGATCTGGATCATCCCCGCATTGCCGACGAACACCATGATCGGCTGACCGCTGCGCGCGGCCTGCTCGAGCACGTGACGCAGCGCGCGCGTCGCTTCGACCGGATACGCGTAGTGCGGCTCGGCAAGGCGCAGCGCCTGCATTCGGCTTACGCCGAAGCGCTGCGTGATGCCGAAGAACTGGTGCGTGTCGGTCATCGCATCCCACGCGGCGCGAAAACCCGTGACGTCGATCTCCGAGTCCGCGCGCTCGGGCGTCTTCGCTGCGGCGGGCACGACGTCGAGGCCCGGCTCCTGCGACGCTGCGCGCCAGCGTTCGACGAACGCGTCGTACGCGGCGTGGTCGCTGTGCGCGCGCAGGTAGATCTTGTGGATCGCATGACCTTGCGCGTCGAAGAACTGCAGGCTCTTCAGCGGACCGTGCGCGGTCTCGTCGCGTACCGCGAACGCGGACACCCAGTGACGATAGAAGATGCGCAAGTCGATGTCGCCGAGCGCGAGGCCGACCGGGCCGTCGTGGCTCATCTGCGCGTATTCGCCGTCCTTCTCGTGGACGGCCGCATCGTTGCGCGTGAGCGCCATTACGCGGCCGAGACGCGGCATTTCCTCGAACATCGCCGGAAAGCGTGCGTCGAGCCGCACCACGTGCTCGCCGACGAACGCGGCCAGTGCTTCGCCTTCGCTGACGCCGAGCGCCTGCGCGACGTCGCGGTTGCGCAACTGGCGCTCGGCCTTGAGCTTGACGAACGCGTCGCGCAATGCGGTGGCGCGGGCCGGCGTGGCCGGCTGACCGGGCAGGGCGGAATGCATCATGTCGGACTCCTTCGGGTAACGGTTGGGACAGGAACGCGCGATGGCGCGCATCGGAACATCGGAACGCACATCAGAAATCCACCTTCATGCTGACGGCGACGGTGCGGCCGGGCGACGTGTACGCGTCGAGCACCTGCGAATCGGCCGCGATTCCGCGCACGTCCGACCAGTTCCAGTACTTGCGATCGAACAGGTTGCGGATGCCGATCGTCGCGCTCACGTGCTTGTTGAAGCGGTAGCCGCCGCGCAGGTCGACGACGAACGACGACGGCGGCGCGAAGCATGCGTTGTTCGAGCAGTCGGACTTGTCGATGTCGTTGTCGCGTTTGCCGGCCTGGAACAGCAGGTCGGTCTGCACGAACCAGCGTTCGCCCGGCTCGTAACGCACGCCGAACACCGCCGAGAACGGGTTGACCGTGTTCAGCGGCTGGCTCGCGGCGCCGTCGTTCTGCGTCGAGCCTTTGGTGAACGCCATCGCCGTCTTCAGCGTGATGCCGTTCGGCATCACCCATTCGGCGCGGCCTTCGACCCCGTGGATGCGCGCATCGGCGAAGTTCACGTACTGGAAGACGAACGGGTCGGCCGGGCGGCCGCTGCCCGCGATCGTCGTGCGCGAGATGAAGTTGCGGTAGCGGCCGGCGAACGCGCCCGCGCTGTAGCGCACGACGCCGTAGCCGGTGCCGGCCTTGCCGCGCAGGCCCGCTTCGAACGTGTCGCTGGTTTCCGGCTTCAGGTTCGGATTGCCGATCGACGTGTAGCCGTACACCGGATTCGAGAAGCTGCTGTTGACCTGATCGGGCGTGGGCGCGCGGAAGCCGTGCGCGTACTGCACGTACGGAATCAGCGCGGGCGTGATCTCGTACAGCACCGCAACGCGCGGCGACACTTCGTTGGCGCTCGTCGACACGGCCTTGCCGGTGAACAGCGGATCGTGTTCGGTCGGGCTCAGCCGGTACGTGTCGAAGCGCAGCCCCGGCGTGACGAGCAGCCGGCCATAGCCGATCTGGTCCTGCACGAACGCGCCGAACAGCGTGTAGTCGGTATCGGGAAACGCCTTGTTCGGGAATGCCTCGCCGACGCCCGGCACCGTGCCGTCGCGCAGGTTCGTCACGCGCGACAGGCTGCCGTCGACGCCGTATAGCAGCTTGTGCGCAAGCGGGCCGGTCGAGAAGCCGCTTTCGGCGAACGCCGAGCCGCCGAACGTGCGTTCCTTGTACTGGTTGTCGCGCGAGCGCGAAGGTTGCGTGCCGCGCGTCTCGAACGCGTACTGGTCCTGCTTCGCGTCCTGGTAGTAGAGCTGCACGTGCGCGTTCTGGAACCAGCGGAACGCATCGTCGCGGAAGTCGTAGTCGACGCTGAAGCGATTGCGTTCGAGCCGGTCGTACGTCGTGAGGCCGAGCGTGGCCGGCCGGTTGATCGCCGACAGCACGTCGGTGCTCACGCGGCGTTGCACGGTTTCCGCGGTGAACCTGATCGTGTCGCGCGCGGTGGGCGTCAGCACGAGCTTGCCGAGCAGCGATTCCGAATAGACGTCCTGCGGGTTCGACGTCGTGCGCCGCGTGCTCGCCGAGTTGTTGCTGCCGCGCGTGTCGACCTCGTGGCCGCGGCGGCCGTCCGCGATGATCATCGCCTGCACGCGATCGTTGCCGCCGGCGGCCGACACCGTCGCGCCCACGCTGCGATCGGCCGAATCGTAGCTCGGCCGGAACGCGAAGTACGCGGGCTTGCCGTAGATCGACAGCAAATCGCGCGGATCCTTCGTGATGAAGTTCACCGCGCCGGTCAGCCCGTCGCTGCCGTATAGCGCCGATGCCGGGCCGCGCAGGATCTCGATGCGCTCGAGCGTGTCGAGATCCGCGTAGTCGCCGCGGCCGGCTTCGAGCGGCCCGAACGAGAACGCGTTCGGCAGGCGGATCCCGTCTTCCATCAAGAGCACGCGATTGCCCTCGAGCCCGCGGATGTTGATGCTCGAATCGCCGTCGCGGCCGCCGCCGAGCGCGGCGCTGCCCGGCCGGTACGCAGTGCGGCGCACCGTGACGCCCGGCTCGTAGCGCAGCGCCTCCTTGATGTTGGCGGCCTGCTGTTCGTCGAGATCGTCGTCGGTGATCACCGACACCGACGCGGCCGTCCGGCTGGCCGCGGTGGCGGTGCGGGTGGCCGTGATGGTGACGGGATCGAGCAGCGCCGCGTCGCCGCGCGTGGACGCGGCAACGACGACGGTGGAAGGCGGGTTGGCGCCTTGCGGCGACGAATCGGCGTGAGCCGGGGCGGCGGACAGGCCGAACGCGCCGAACAGCGCGGCGCAGATCGGCCGCCGCGCCAGCGGATAGCAATGCACAGGTGGTCTCCCATTGACGATGACTAGCCCGAAGGCTGGCTGGGTGACGCGTTCACCTGGCTGGCCCGTTCGCGCGCGACACGCGGCGAACGGCAAATTCGAACGGCAAATTGAAAGGTAACCGATAACTTTACCAGTCTAAATGAGAATCATTATCAATACAAGAACGAAAGGCGGCATTGCGGACGCGCGCCGTCGGCGCGGATCGGGCGATCCGCGCGGGAAGGACATCGCGGAGAACGGCGGCCGTCAGGCCAGCGATTCGATGCGAATCAGCAGATTGCGTGCATGCGCGATGAACGCGTCGTGCGTCGCGCGATCGCCGTGGCCTTCGAAGCCGGCCTCCTCGGCGAACGCGAGCTGTTCCGCGTAGAGGTCGACCAGCGCGCGCCGCGCGTCGGGCGGCAGCGTGCGGATCATCGAGACGAGCAGCAGTTCCTGCGCGCGCAGCATGCCTGACAGCAATTGGGCGTTCATGCCGACCTCCTCGAACGATGCGGCGGCGGGCCGCTCGTTTCATGGTAGGTGGTTGGCGCGCCGAGCGGAAATCAGCCGGCGGCGGTCGCGGTGCGGGCGTCGCGCACGACCTGCGCGACGCGTTCGACGAACTCGGCGTCGACGCTCGACAGCGCTTCGCGCTTGCCGTCGGGCAGCTCGACCATCAGCCGGTACGTGACGTCCTGCGTGGTCCATGCGAGATAGCCGACGACGGCGAGCATCACGCCGACGACCAGCGCGGCGCTCGATGCGCCGATGCCGCCGGCGACGGCGGTAGCCACGCCGATCAGCGAGATCAGCGACGGCACGAGACGATTCTTCGGGATCTTGACGACGTCGACGTCGCGGATGTCACGCAGCGGGAACACTTGCCCGGCGGCCGACAGGCCGTTGCGCGTGACCGTCACGCCGCGCTCGTTGAATGCGTTTTCCATCGTGTGGTGCGTGGACGAAAACGCGCAGCGTAGCAGACTTCGTTGCCGCGTCAAACGAGACCGAGTGCCGCACGATGCGCGCGGGCCGGGCGCGGCGCAGGAAAGAGGGGAGTCAGAACTGCAGCCGGCCGTCGCCGTACAGGCGGCCCGGCACGTGCGAGGCGACGACTTCGGCGATTTCCTCGTCGGTCGATTCGGCCGGCACGATCTGGCGCCGCGCGGGGGCGTCGAGATGCATCGTCCATTCGACGAGCCGGTACGGGCGGCCCCACGGGCGCTGCATTTCCACCGACACGCGGCAGCTCTGGACGGGAAGCGAATGCTGGCGCGTCAGAATCGCGTGCAGATGGCTGAAAACGGTATCTTCGATCATCTTGGCCTCCGATCCTGTCTTGTGGGCAGTTTGATGGCGGTGCCGTAGTGGGTCTCAAAAAAAAAGCCGCCGATGCTCAGGCGGCCAACAGGGGGGGTGAGAGCATCGTCTCAGCCCAGAATTAAGCGAAACTTAAAAGCCTATAAAAAAGCGCCCCGCGTGGAGCGGGGCGCTGGTTGCCGTCCTGATCCGCGTGAGACGCGGACAGTTAAGCGGATGCTTTAGAACTTGTGACGGATACCGACACGAGCGGCCAGCTGGTTCGACGAACCGTTGCCCGACGTGTTGAAGTAGCTCGTGCTCGAACCGATCTGCGCCTGCACGTTGTTGCCCGATGCCTTCTGGTAGACGACCAGGCCGTACACGTCCGTACGCTTGCTCAGTGCGTAGTCGAGGCCAAGGTTGCCCTGGTTCCAGTGCGCCGAGCTGCCGCTTTGCGTCGCGTTCGTGTACGTGTAGCCCGCTGCTGCCGACAGCGCCGGCGTGATCGCGTACTTCACGCCTGCTTCGTACGCGTTGTAGAACGTGCCCGATGCGCCTGCCGCGATCGGGGTGAACTGCGTGCGCGTCCACAGCAGCCATGCGGTTGCCGGCCCGAAGATGTAGCGGCCGCCGACGCCGTACGTGCGCAGGTCGCGGATGTTCGTCAGCGCGATGTTCGCAATCGACGTCGAGAATGCCGGCGTCGACTGGCTCGGGAAGCGGATGTCCGTGTATGCGGCGCCGAGGGCGAACGGGCCGTTCGCGTAGTTCAGGCCGAAGCTGTATGCACGCGACGAACCGGCCGTCGTCGTGGTGCCCGTCGTCGTCGCCGGTGCGCCGGCGAAGTCGGTCGAGTTCGAGAAGCCGTACAACGCGCCGAACGTGAAGCCGGCGTAGTTCGCGCTCTGGAACTTCACCGCGTTGTTGATGCGGCTCGACGTCAGCTGGTCGATGTCGTTCACGTGGTAAGCGTAGTTACCCGCGACCGTGTTGCCGCCCGTCGAGTAGTTCGAGCCGAGGATGTCGGTCGAGAACGAGTACTGGCGGCCGAACGTGACCGTGCCGTATTGCGCCTGGCTCAGGCCGACATAAGCCTGGCGGCCGAAGATCGCGCCGCCCTGGCCGATCGTGCCGTTACCGCTGTTGAAGCCGTTTTCGAGCACGAAGATCGCCTTCAGGCCGCCACCGAGGTCTTCGGTGCCGCGCAGGCCCCAACGGCTGCCCTGCGCTACGCCGTCGTCGTACTTGAACAGCTTGCCGCTGCCGCCGTTCGCGGTCTTGCTGTGGTTCACGTAGCTGATACCGGCGTCGATCACGCCGTACAGGGTGACGCTGCTTTGTGCGTGCGCCGTGCCGGCCGTTGCTGCGAGGATGGCGATGGTCAACAGTTTCTTGTTCAAAGGATTCTCCGAGCGAATAAATGGCGTGTCCAGTTGCGGTTCCGGCGCTCTCTATGGGCGCTTTCACGGACCGGTCGCAACTTTATCGGCGAGCCACGTAATGAATGTGACAGCCTTGTCATATGACGAATCTGTGGTGCCGATGCGACACTGGATTTTGCCCGGTTGTACAGCAGGGAGTTATACCGATTCCGCCTGAGATTCGATCGGGATCAGGAATATGCACATGAAATAAGCTTGGTTGGTGCCGTTCCGGCCCCGTGTCACGATGCGCGCTTCAACAACGACACGGGACAAGAGGACACCATGCGACGTTCGATCCTGACCGGCCTCGGCGCGCTTGCCGCGGCGCTGGCCTTTGCCGCGCCCGGCGCGCACGCCGATTCGCAGACGCTGAAGATCGGCACGATGAGCGGCCCGGACGCGCAGATCTGGACCGAGGTGACGAAAGTCGCCGCACGCGAGGGCCTCGCGATCAAGGTCATCGAATTCAACGACTACGTGCAGCCGAACGCGGCGCTCGACGCGGGCGACCTCGACGCGAACGGTTTCCAGCACCAGCCGTTTCTCGACAGCCAGATCAAGCAGCGCGGCTACAGGATCGTCAACGTCGGGCTCACGTATACGGCGCCGATGGGCTTCTATTCGAAGAAGCTCAAGTCGCTGAAGGACTTGCCGACGGGCGCGAAGGTCGGCATCCAGAACGATCCGTCGAACGGCAACCGCGCGCTGCTGTTGCTGCAGAAATACGGCGTGATCAAGCTGAAGGCGGGCGCCGGCACGAACGGCGTGAACGCGACGCCGCTCGACGTCGCCGAGAATCCGAAGAAGATCAGGATCGTCGAGCTCGACGCTGCGCAATTGCCGCGCGCGCTGCCCGATCTCGACGCCGCGTCGATCAACACCGACTACGCGGTGAAGGCCGGGCTCACGCCGGTGAAGGACGCGATCGCGATCGAGGACCTGCGCGGGCCGTACGCGAACCTGATCGCGGTGCGCGCGCAGGACAAGGACAAGCCGTGGGTGAAGAAGCTCGTCGCGGCCTATGAATCGGACGACGTACGCAAGTTCATCGAACAGAAGTTCGGCGGCGCGATCGTGCCGGCGTTCTGAGCGACGATAGCCGACGCGCGAGCTGCGAGCCGCAAGCCGTGAGCCGCGATCCGCAAGCCGCAAGCCGCAGTGCCGCAGGGAATCCCGCCCGGCCGAAAAGCAAATCGCCCGCGCAAGCGGGCGATTTCATTGGTGCGCGCGGTGATGCCGCGCGCGGGGGCCGGCGGCCGGGGCCGCCCTGCGCATTCAGGCCAACAGCGCCCAGGCCAACCGCACTCAGGCCGACAGCAGCGACCCCGTGCGGATCGGCGTCGCGCCGGCGATGCGCGCGACTTCCATCCCGGCCGTCGCGAAGCGCACGATCTGGCGCGCGTACAGCACGCCCGACACGCTGCTCTTCAGCGTGATCACGCGATCGCTCAGCGGATCGACGATGTCGGCCACTTCCTGGCCGGCCTCGATCCACGCGCCGACCGGCGTGCGGAACACGATCACGCCGGAAACCGGCGCGACGAGCGGATCGGTGCCGGCGAGCGGCGTGGCCGGATGCGCGAGCGGCGGCAGCGGCGCGGGCGTGCCGTCGATCACGCCGCGCTCGGTCAGGTATTCGACGATCGCCTGCGAATCCTTTTCCGCGAGTTCGTACGATACGTCGCGCTCGCTGCGCAGTTCGATCGTGACCGAAATCGCACCGTTCGGAATCGGGAAACGATCGCCGAAGCGGCTGCGCAGATCCGACCAGCAGAAGCTGTGGATCTCGTCGAACGGATTGCCGACCGAATTCAGCGCGAGCAGCGACGCCTGCGCATCGAGGTAGCGCGACAGCGGCTCGACGTCCTCCCACAGGTCGGGGTTCGTGTACAGGTGCATCACCGCGTCGCTGTCGCAATGCAGGTCGAGCACGATGTCCGCGTCGAACGACAGCTTCTGCAGCGCGAGGCGCTGCGATTCGAGTTCGGTGCGCGGTTTCTGCTCGTCGAGCGCCTCGCGCATCGCGGCGCGTACCGCGGCGAGGTTGCGCTGCGCGTCGCTCGTCAGGCGGCCTTCGATGCGCGGCAGCACGAGCGCCGCGAGATCGTAGAAATTGCGGTTGAAGTTCTGCATCGAGCCGAGCTCGAAGCGGCCGAGATGATCGCCGAACACGTGCTGCGACAGGCCGATCGGGTTCGGCACCGGCACGATGACCACTTCGCCGCGCAGCTTGCCGGCCGTCTCGAGCGCGGCGATCTTGCGGCGCAGCAGCGCGGCGACCAGCATGCCGGGCAGTTCGTCCGCATGCAGCGACGACTGGATGTAGACCTTCTTGCCGCCGCGCGGGCCGTAGTGGAAGCTCGTGATCTGGCGCTCGGTGCCGACGGCGGGGGAAATCAGCGGATGGGTCTGCGTTTGCATGATGAGGGGAGGGCGGCGCAGCCGCGAATGATCCGGTATGCGTGGAAGATCGATTGTACGTTGCCTTCCGCGAACCTATCAAACCGGTTCCCCGGCACGTCGTTTTCCTTTTCGAATCATCGGGTTGACGCGTAAAAAATAGCGCGGCAGCAGCCCGTTGCGCACGCGCTGCGCGCGGCCTGTCGCCGCGTGCGCGCAAAAAAAACGGGCTCCTTGCGGAGCCCGTCAGCGCGGACGAGAAGCGCGCTTTTACGCGGCATTACTTGCCGTACACGTCGAAATCGAAGTACTTCTTCGCGATCTTCTGGTACGTGCCGTCCTTGCGCATGCCGGCGATCGCGCCGTCGATCTTCGCCTTCAGGTCGGTGTCTTCCTTGCGCAGACCGATGCCGGCGCCTTCGCCGAGCGTCTTCGGATCGTCGAGATCCTTGCCGGCGAAATCGAAGTTCGCGCCGCGCGGCGTCTTCAGGAAGCCGATTTCAGCTTGCACCGCGTCCTGCAGCGCGCCGTCCAGACGGCCCGAGATCAGGTCGGCGTAGACCTGGTCCTGGTTCTGGTAAGGCACGACCGTGACGCCCTTCGGCGCCCAGTACGTCTTCGCATAGGTTTCCTGGATCGTGCCTTGCTCGACGCCGATCGACTTGCCCTTCAGCGATTCGGCCGTCGGCATCAGGCCGGCACCCTTCTTCGTGACGAGACGCGTCGGCGTGTTGAACAGCTTCGACGAGAACGCGATCTGTTCCTGGCGCGCCGGCGTCATCGACATCGACGACAGCACGCCGTCGAACTTGCGAGCCTTCAGTGCCGGAATCATCCCGTCGAAGTCGTTCTCGATCCATACGCACTTCGCGTTGATGCGGCGGCAGATTTCGTTGCCGAGATCGACGTCGAAGCCGACCACCTTGCCGTCAGCCCCTTTCGACTCGAAAGGCGGGTAGCTTGCGTCGACGCCGAAGCGTACGGTCGTCCAGTCCTTCGCGTAGGCAGTGCCGGCCGATACGGCGAGCAGGGCTACGGTCACAGCCGCAAGAATCTTTTTCACTCGGTGACTCCTCGTTTTGTTCGATGGGTGCGCGGTTGTGCCGCGCCGTAAGCCTTCGGTCCGGTGCGGTTTCGCGCCGGACAGTCCGTTTCGCCTGCCCGATGCGGGCGCGCGACGTGCGCAAGATTATCAAGACAAAATACCGGCAGGGCGCCTAGGACATGCCCCGATACCGGACCGGACGGCCGCGCATGCGCCGCGCGACCGTTTCAGACCAAGGAACGATTCAACCCAGCGTTTCGTTGACCGCGCGCTGCAGGCACGTGACGAATTGCGAGACGGCGGGCGTCGGCAGCAGATCGCGGCGCGCGATGATCGACAGGTCGAAGCGCGGCATGCTTTCGTCGAGTTCGGCCGTGCGGATGCCGAGCGGCGCCACCATCGCGGCCAGCGGGCGCGTGAAGCAGCCGATCACGTCGGAGCGCGCGACGAGCCCGAGCGTCACCGCGAACGACATCGGCGAGCGCAGCAACCGCTTGGGCAGCGGCAGCCCGCGCCCTTCGAACATCGCGATCATCACGCTGTGCGGAAACTGTTCGGCACCGACCGTCACGATCCACTCCGCGTCGAGCAAGTCCTCTAACCGGCGTGCGTGCGCGAGCGGATGGCCTTCGCGCATCACGATCGTGAATTCGGTCGACAGCAGCGGCACCTGCGTGAAATCGCGATCGAGCGCGGGCACATGGTGCATCGCAGCGATGTCGAGCGTGCCGTTGCGCAATTGCGCGAGCGCGTCGGGCACCGTCACTTCCTCGAGATGCAGGCTGACGTTCGGCATCGACCGGCGGAACGCGGTGACCGCGTGCGGCAGCGCGGTCAGTGCGATCGACGGCATCGTGCCGACCGCGACGCGCCCCGACATTTCCCCTTTCACCTGCTCGACCGCCTCGACGGTGCGGCGCATGTCGCCGAGCAGCTGCTCCGCGCGCGGCAGCAGCGCATGGCCGCACGCGGTCAGCTCGACGCCGCGCACGCTGCGCGCGAGCAGCTCGGCGTTCAGCGCCGTTTCGAGTTCGCGGATCGTGTGCGTGATCGCGGGCTGCGTGACGCCGAGCTCGCGTGCGGCGGCGCGCAGGCTCTTGTGATGCGCGGCGGAGACGAACGCCTGGAGCTGCGCGATGTTCAGGTGGTTGCGGATGCGGGTCATCGGTCGGTTCGGATCTCGCGGCGGGCGGGGCGCCGCCGCGAAGACCGACAGGGTAGCGCGCCGCGGCGTCGCGCGCCGGGCGGAACAAAAATCGCTGCGGCGAGCGCACCGTGCTTTCGCGGCTTCGCGCGGCAAGCCGTCAGGATGGCAGATGACCGAGCACGCGCGCGGGTGCCCCCGTCGCGATGCGATGTGTGGCGAGCCGGGGCGGGGTGAGCCGGCGTATCAGCAGAGCGCCAGTTCGACGGCCGCGAGCGTGCGGCGCCGGATCCAGCCGCTGCCGAGCCGGATCGCGAGCCAGTAAGGCAGGAACAGCATCCGTGTGCGCGTGCTCGGACAGTGGACGAAGGTTTCCGTGCGCAGCAGGCGCGAGCCGGACGGCAAACCGATCACCTCGAACCGCAGCACGAGCTTCGCGTCGTCGGGATCGTCGTGGCGGACGAAGGCTGCGGCGTCGGCGATCGCCCGCACGTCGGGCGCCGGGCGCCAGAAGCGGCCGACGAGTCCCAGCGACAGCGACGTGTCGTCGCGATGCAGCAGCGTGAACGCATCGAAGCCGAAGCGCGCGGATGCGGCTTCGGCGGGCCGGTTGCCCAGCGCGCGGGCGACCGCCGCCGGGAATTCGCGCACGGCGAGCAGCGCGTCGATCACCGGATCGGCGCGCATGTCGAGCGCGGCCACCGCGTCGATGATGCGCGAAGGCGGCGCGTCGATCGGCCGCGATTCGTGAACTTCGACGAAGCCGAACGACGGGATGAACGGCGGTTTGCGCGCCGCGGTCCGCGTGTCGGATTCGGCGACGATGCCGAACGGATTGCCGAACGGATTCATGGCGGTTCCGCAGAACAAAGCGCGATCGTAGCACCGCGCGGGCATTCGTGATGCGACCCGGCGCACGACCTCGGCCTTGGCCGGACAGCACCGCGGCACCGCGTCCCGCGCCGGCAAAAAAGGCCTGGAAACATGCGTTCCCAGGCCTGGAGGCCATCAATGACGATGGTGGAGGAGACGGTATCGTCCCGATGCGCGCCGTCCTGTGCGCGAGCGGCGTCGCGCATGCTCGGCGATCAGATCGCCCAGCCGCCGAGATAGAACGTGACGAGCACGGCTGCGATGAGCACGGTGCCGACGTTGAGCTTGCGGAATTCGCCGCTGGCGATGCGGCCGATCACGAGCGTCGAGAAGCCGAGCATGATGCCCGTCACGATGTTCGCGGTCAGCACGATGAACACCGCGCACACGAGGCCCGACATCGCGTCGACCATGTCGTCCATGTGCAGCTTGCTCACGCTGCCGAGCATCAGCAGGCCGACGTACATCAGCGCGGGCGCGGTGGCATACGACGGCACGAGGCCCGCGAGCGGCGAGAAGAACATCACGACCAGGAACAGCAGGCCGACCACCGCGGCCGCGAGCCCAGTCTTCGCGCCGGCGGCCACGCCGACGCTCGACTCGATGTAGGCCGCCGCCGGCGCGCCGCCGAGGAAGCCGGAGAAGATCGAGCTGACCGAATCGGCGGTCAGCGCGCGGCCGCCGTTGATGATGCGGCCGTTCTCGTCGAGCTGGCCGGCCTGGCCCGCGACCGCGCGGATCGTGCCGGTCGCGTCGAACACGGCGGTCATCACGAGCGCGAGCACGCTCGGCAGCACGGCCATCGACAGCGCGCCCTTGATGTCCATCGCGCCGATCAGCGACGCATGGCCCGGCGCGCTCAGCGACGGCAGCGCGAACACGCCGCGGTACTTCACCGCGGGATCGAACGCGAGGCCGATCAGCGAGATCGCGACCACGACGAGCAGGATGCCGCCCGGCACCCGACGCTTTTCGAGCCCGAAGATCGCGGCGAGGCCGATGACCGACATGATGACCGGGAACGCGGTGATCTGGCCGAGCGAGACCGGCAGGCCGGCGCCAGGGTTCTTGATCACGAGGCCGACGTCGTTCGACGCGATCAGCAGCAGGAACAGGCCGATGCCGATCCCGGTGCCGTGCGCGACGCCCGCGGGCAGGTTGCGCAGGATCCACGAACGCACGCCGGTGACCGAGATGCCGGTGAACACGAGGCCCATCAGGAACACGGCACCGAGCGCGACGCTCGGATGCAGCCCCTTGCCGAGCACGAGGCCGAACGCGGTGAACGCGGTCAGCGAAATCGCGCAGCCGATCGCGATCGGCAGCTTCGCCCACAGGCCCATCAGCAGCGAACCGAACGCGGTGGTGAGACACACCGCGACGAACACCGCGCTCGTGTCGAAGCCGGCCTTGCCGAACATGCCGGGCACGACGAACACGGAATAGACCATCGCGAGGAAGGTGGTCACGCCCGCGACGATTTCGCGGCGCTGCGTGCTGCCGCGCGACGAAATGTCGAAGTACCGGTCGATGACTCCCGTGGTGCCGAGGGCCGTTTCTTCCGCACCGACGCCGACCGTCGGCTGCACCGGGGTATCACTCATGAGCTTGCTCCTTTATCAGCATGCTGAAACGGGCCGTCGCGGACCGTCGTCAGGGTGTCTCGTATCTGGTTGAAGTTATCGGCAACGTCGTGGGGACGCATGACGCGTGATGCGTGTCGTCGTACGCGCTTCGAAGGGCGCGAGGAGGTCGCGTCGTGCGACGCGTGGTGCGGTCGACCCCGTCACGTGTGCTTTGCCGTAGCGAAGGTTAGGCGAACGGCTCATCACGTCCCATTGGGGGACGAGCATGCAGCGCATGTCGCAACGCTTATATCGGCGTGCAACGGGGCTTCGTCGTCGCGGAACGCGTGTATACGCCTAGTTGGAATCCGTTAAGGCGATTATTTGAATGCGGGATCGGCGGGCGGGTCGGCGGGGCTGAACGGGGCGGGCGATGCATCGAAACTTACCAATGTCTTTCGGAAAAGCCGCGCGGGCGCGTGGAAGCGGCCGCGTGCGACGCGATTTGCCGACCTGTACAACGCGCATCCGGATGATACCGGCGCCACGCGGATGCTGCGTTCGCGCGCGGCTTCGCGTCAAGCGAGCGCGAGCTGCGCGAGGTACGCGCAGAACATGTCGGCCATCGCGCTCGAGTATGCGTGGATCTCGTCGGGCGTGCGTTCGGTTTCCGAAAACGTCTTGCCGGCGCTCGTGAGCGTGGTCAGGATCAGTTCGCACGCGAGCGCGCGCGTGGCGTCCGGTACGTCGGGCAGCGCTTCCCGCATGAACGTGCTGAAGATCCGGCGTCCGGCGGCCCTCGCTTCCTGCGCCTCGGGGGCATCGCGATAGAGCGGCGCGGCGTCGTCGAGCGCGTTGCGCATCCGCGCCTCGTCGCACTCCGACCGGATGAACGCATGAACGGCCGTGCGCAGCCGCTCGGGCGGCGTCTTTTGCGGGCCTTCCAGCATCCTGCGCAGCATCTCGCACGTCTGCTGCCATTCGTCGTGCTGGAGCCGGAACAGCACGGCCGCCTTGTTCGGGAAGTACTGGTACAGCGAGCCGACGCTCACGCCGGCCCGCTCCGCGACGCGCGCCATCGTGAAGCGCTGCGCGCCTTCGGTCGCCAAAACCTGAATAGCGGCCTCGAGCACATCGTCGACGAGCCGGGACGAGCGCGCCTGCCGAGGCTGTCTGCGCGAGGCGATCGGGGCGTTGCGGCGGTCGGTCATGACGGGTCTGCCAATGCGAATAGTAAAACCTGAATGGTTCGTCATATTCTAGCCGGGCGCACTGACGCTCTCAACCTGACACCGGAGATTCGCATGACCACCCTGATTCACGATCCGCTCGCGTCGCTGCTCGCGCGCCTGTTCGACGAAGCCGATGCATCGTCGCCTGCGTCGAACCCGGATTTCGCCGACCTGACGCACGACGAGCGCGCGCGGCTGATGCGCAGCAAGACCGATTACGCGGAGTTCTACGCCCGCCTGAAGGACTATCCGCTCGCGGTGTCGCGCGAGACGGGCACATTGCTGTACATGCTCGCGCGCGGTTGCGGCGCGCGCTCGATCGTCGAATTCGGGACGTCGTTCGGCATCTCGACGCTGCACCTCGCGGCCGCGCTGCGCGACAACGGCGGTGGCCGGCTGATCACGAGCGAGTTCGAAGCATCGAAGGTCGCGCGGGCGCGCGCGCACGTGGCGGCGGCCGGGCTGGCCGACCTGGTCGAGATCCGCGAAGGCGATGCGCTGCGCACGCTGGCCGCCGATCTGCCGGACACCGTCGACCTGCTGCTGCTCGACGGTGCGAAGGCGCTGTATCCGGAGATTCTCGCGCGGGTCGAGCCGCACCTGCGGCCCGGCGCGTTCGTCGTCGCCGACAACGCGGACTACAGCCCCGAGTACCTCGCGTACGTGCGCACGCCGCGGAACGGTTATCTGTCGGTGCCGTTCGGCGGCGATGTCGAGCTGTCGATGCGGATCAGCGAATCGCGACCGGATTGATGTTGACCTGCGTGGAGCCGACGTACAGCGGCTGGCCGAGCACGAACAGGAATTCCCATGCGTTGTCGCGCACCAGCGCGCGGCTGTCGATCAGCTCGAGGTTGTAGATGCCGCGCTTCGCGAGCATGTACTGATTGATCGGGAATTCTTCGTTCGTGTGCGGATTCGGATAGACCTCGGACGCCCACGTGTCGCCGCCGAACGCGACGATCCCCTGGTCGGCCAGCCACTTCGCGGCTTCCATGCCGATGCCCGGCTCGACTTCGAGGAACTGCTTGTTGTCCTTGCCGATCAGTTCGAGCCAGCCGGTGTTGAACAGCACGACGTCGCCCTTGCGCAGCGTCAGTCCTTCCTTCTTCAGCACGGCCCGGATGTCGGCGACGGTGAATTCGGTGCCGCCCGGCACGATCGGCTTGCCGTAGTAGGCGGTCATGTCGAGCACGACGCCGCGCGTGACGATCGGCGGCACCTTCTCGACGCCGAGCTTCTTCACGCCGTCGACGGTCACGAAATCGGCCGCGCGGTTGCCGTTGTAATAGACGTTGTCGATGCCGATGTGGCCGATACCGTTCAGCTGCGTGCCGACGCCGGTCCATGCGTTCACGAGTTCGTCGTTGAACGTGAACTTGTTCGGGCCGAGGCTCTTGCCGGCCTGCTGGCCGACCTGCACGTTGTACAGCCGGAAGCTGCGATGGCGGAACGCGGGCAGGTTCTTGTCGACCGGCACGGCCAGCGGATAGGTCTTGCCGGCCTTCACGAGACCGACGGCCCGCCTGATCACGTCGGGCGTCAGCAGGTTGGCCGCGCCGATTTCGTCATTGGCGCCGTACACGGACGGATACCAGTCGGCCGCGGGAGCGACCGGTGCGGCGTGCGCCGCCTGGGCCGCCTGGGCCGCCGCGAACGGCAGGATCGCGGCGAGCGCGAGTCGCGCGAGCGTGGCTTTCATCATTCCGGATTCCTGTTGATCGTCATGCCGCGGCTTGCGCGAGCGGCGGATAGTCGGTCAGGCCCGCGGCGCCGCCGCCGAACAGCGTGTCGCGGTCGTGCGGCGCGAGCGCGGCGCCGGTACGCAGGCGTTCGGGCAGGTCGGGGTTCGCGACGAACGGACGGCCGAACGCGACGAGGTCGGCCCAGCCGGCGGCGATCGCGTCGCGCGCACGCTCGGCGGTGTACGCGCCGGCATAGATCAGCACGCCCGGGAACGCGGCACGCAGCTGCTGCTTGAACGCGACCGGCATCAGCGGCGCGTCGTCCCAGTCGGCTTCCGCGATGTGCAGATAGCCGACGCCGAGTTCGCCGAGCAGCTTCGCGGCGGCCAGGTAGGTCGTTTCCGGATCGTCGTCGACGCAGCCGTTCAGCGTGGTCAGCGGCGCGAGCCGGATGCCGACGCGCGACGCGTCGCCGGTGCCTTCGATCAGCGCGTGCGTGACCTCGTGCAGGAAGCGCAGACGGTTTTCCAGCGAGCCGCCGTATGCGTCGGTGCGCGTGTTCGCGTTCGAATCGATGAACTGGTTCACGAGGTAGCCGTTCGCGCCGTGCAGCTCGACGCCGTCGAAGCCGGCTTCGATCGCGTGACGGGCGGCGGCGCGGTATTGACCGACGATCTCGCGGATCTCGTCGACCGACAGCGCGCGCGGCTCGGATGCCTGCACGAAGCCCGGCGTGCTGCCGTCTTCGCCGGCGACGAACACGTTCACGCCCTTCGCCTGGAGCGGCGACGACGACACGGGCTGCTGGCCGCCGAGCAGGCTCGTATGGCTGAGCCGGCCGACGTGCCACAGCTGCGCGAAGATCCTGCCGTGCGCGGCATGCACCGCGTCGGTCACCTTGCGCCAGCCGGCGACCTGCGACGGCGTATGGATGCCGGGCGTCCATGCGTAGCCCTTGCCGAGCGGCGCGATGTACGTGCCTTCGCTGACGATCAGGCCCGCGCTCGCGCGCTGCGCGTAATACGCGGCCATCAGTTCGTTGGCTTCGTCGCCGGGCTGGCTCGCGCGCGAGCGCGTCATCGGCGGCATCACGATGCGGTTCGGCAGCGTCAGCGCGCCGAATTGCAACGGTTGGAACAGCGGGTCCTGGGTCATGATGGTGTCCTGTCGGTGCCGCGGCCGGCGGGCCGCGGGCGGGTCATATCGGAGGAGAGAGCGGGGCGCTCCATCAGTCCCACTTCGGCGCGAGGCCGGCCGGGTCGACTTCGCGGCCGTTGCGCTCGAGCGCGGCGATCTGCGCCATGTCTTCGCCGGTCAGGCGCAGCGTCTGCGCGAGCAGGTTGCTCGCGAGGTTCTCGCGCTTGGTCGACGACGGAATCACCGAGTAGCCGAGCTGCAGTGCCCACGCGAGCGCGACTTGCGCCGGCGTCGCGTCGTGGCGCTGCGCGATCGCGCCGATCACCGGATCGCCGAGCACCTTGCCGTACGCGAGCGTCATGTACGACGTCACGTGGATGCCTTCGCTCTGCAGGAACTCGACCAGCTTGCGGTTCTGCAGGTACGGGCTCAGCTCGATCTGGTTCGTCGCGATCGCGTCCTTGCCGACCGCGGCGATCGCTTCCTTCGTCAGTGCGATGTTGAAGTTCGAGATGCCGATCCGGCGCGTGAGGCCCTTCGCCTTCGCGTCGGCCAGCGCGGTCATGAACGCGTCGAGCGACACGCCGTTGCCCGGCGCCGGCCAGTGGATCAGCGTCAGGTCGACGTAGTCGGTGCGCAACTTGCGCAGGCTTTCCTCGAGGCTCCTGGCGAGCTTTTCCGGCGCGTAGTTGTCGACCCAGACCTTCGTCGTGACGAACAGGTCGTCGCGTCGCACGCCCGATGCGGCGATCGCTTCGCCGACTTCGGCTTCGTTGCCGTAGATCTGCGCGGTGTCGATCGCGCGATAGCCGACTTCGAGGCCGTTGCGGACCGAGTCGATGACGACCTGACCTTGCAGGCGGAACGTACCGAGGCCGAATGCGGGAATGTTGCTCATCATGTGCTCCTGAAAGAGGTGGAACGATTGCGGTATGGAAGTCATTCTGACGCTCGAGACTGATGAGATAAACGCCTTCAGAGGTCAAAAATATTTGATTTCAAATCAAATATCGGGCGGCGATTCGCCCGTTCGGAAATGCTCGACGGCCTTACGCGACGCGCGCCTGCGCGTTCGCATGGAACGCAGGCAGCACGTCCGACGCGATCTCGGACATCGTCTCGTCGAGCGGCCGCCGGTTGCGGCGGAAGTGCAGGCCGATGTGCTGCACGCCGGCGTCGCGCATCGCCGCGAGTTCTTCCGCGAGCGCGATGCGCCCCGCACGTGCGCCGAAGCGGTGGCGCTGCA
Source organism: Burkholderia sp. SR8 (assembly GCF_052851275.1). NCBI lineage: Bacteria > Pseudomonadati > Pseudomonadota > Betaproteobacteria > Burkholderiales > Burkholderiaceae > Burkholderia > Burkholderia sp. SR8. The sequence continues at coordinate 60,937 of NZ_JAULUC010000016.1, read as the reverse complement.
GCGGTTCGTGCGGATCTTCCGCGAGATCGAGATGGATGAAGCTCACGTACGGCTTGCTGCCGGCCACCGCGCGCCAGTTCGCGACGCGCTGCAGGTGATCGGCCGGCGTGCCCGGATACGCGAGGCAGCCGTCCAGGTGTTCGCCGATCCATGCGGGCGTCTGTTGCGCGAGGCCCGCGACGAGCAGCGGCACCGGCGAACGCGCGGCCGGCAGCACGTCGAGGCCGGGCGGCAGGTGCCCGCGCGCGCCGTCGCGCAGCAGCGCGATCTGGTCGCGGAAATGCGCGCCGCGCGACGCGAAGTCGCGGCCGAACAGCGGATATTCGACCGGCCGGTCGCCGCTCGCGACGCCGAGCAGCAGGCGCGAGCCGCTCAGCTCCTGGATCGTCGCGGCCGATTTCAGCGTCAGCAGCGGTTCGCGCAGCGGCAGCACGACGGCCGCCGTGCCGAGCAGGATGTCGCGCGTGATGCCGGCGAGATAGCCGAGATACGAGAACGTCTCGAACACCTGCGCGGCGTCGCCGAACGACGGGTCGTACACCGGCACGTCGCGCACCCAGAGCGCGCGGAAGCCGAGGGTGTCGGCCAGTTGCGCGAGCTCCGCGTGGATCTCCATATCGGGCACGCCGGGGCGGCGGCCGTCGTGCTGGCGCTTCGCGTCGCCGGCCGGCGACCAGTCGTTGTCGATCGGCAGTTCGATGCCGATGCTGAAACCGCCGCCGGCGAGCTTGTCGAGTGACGTGGACATGGTGGACGCCTCCGTTCAGACCGCGCGCAGGCTGCCTTCGAGCCGGTAGAAATCGAGCGATGCCGCGGTGAAGAACGAGCGCGACGTGCCGGCGGCGAAATCGTCGATATGCACGACGGTCGCGCGATCGGCTTCCTGCCACGAGATCGCGTAGGTCTCGCCGGCGACGTGCTGCCACGTATAGGCGACTTCGCCCTTCGCGCCGGCGTACGCGCCTTCGGTGATCTCGTAGCGCATGTGGACGCCGTCCTCGTCATAGGCGTTGAGTGCGGTAAGGCCGTCGTAACGGACTTCGAAAGTCTTGCCGGCGAACGGCGGACGTTGGGTCGATGCGTTCATGCTGTGTCGCTCCTGCAAAAAGATGACGTTCAATGGGCGAGTTCGACGGGTTCGGCCGTGCGTTCCGGCAGGCCCTGGCCGCGGTCGAGGCGGCCGCTCAGTGCGGTCAGCGCGAATGCGCCGAGCGTGACGACGGCGGCGATCCACGGCGTATGGCCGAGGCCGACGTTCGCGACGATCAGGCCGCCGAGCGACGAGCCGCCCGCGACGCCGAGGTTGAACGCGGCGATGTTGAAGCCCGACGCGACGTCGGTGGCGTCCGGCGCGAAGTGGCGCGCCTGCTTGACGACGTACACCTGCAGCCCCGGCACGTTGCCGAACGCGACGGCGCCCCATGCGAGCATCGTCAGCACCGCGAGCCACTTCACGTGCACCGTGAAGGTCAGCGCGAGCAGCACGATCGCGAGCAGCAGGAAGATCTGCTTGAGCGCCTTGACCGGGCCGACGCGGTCGGCGAGCTTGCCGCCCCACACGTTGCCGAATGCGACCGATACGCCGTAGCCGACGAGCACGAGGCTGACCTGCGACGGCGTGAAGCCGGCGATCTGTTCGAGCAGCGGCGCCATGTACGTGAACGCGATCAGCGAGCCGCCGTAGCCGACCGCCGTCATCGCATAGACGAGCAGCAGGCGCGGTTGCGCGAGCACGCGAAACTGGCGGGCGAGCGGCGCCGGCGGCGTCTGCGGCAGGCCGCGCGGCACGAACGCCACCGCGCCGACGAACGCGACGAGGCCGAACAGCGCGACGATCAGGAACGTCGCGCGCCAGCCGAAGTGCTGGCCGATGAAGGTGCCGAGCGGAATGCCGGCGACGAACGCGACGGTCATCCCGCTGAACATCGTCGCGATCGCGCTCGCGGCCTTGTCCTTCGGCACGAGCGTCGTCGCGATGATCGAGCCGACCGAGAAGAACACGCCGTGCGCGAGGCCGGTGAGCACGCGCGCGACGATCAGCGATTCGTAGCCCGGCGCTTGCCACGCGACGAGGTTGCCGACGGTGAACAGCGCCATCAGCGCGGCGAGCAGCGTCTTGCGCGGCACGCGGCCGGTGAGCGCGGTGAGGAGCGGCGCGCCGATCGCGACGCTCAGCGCGTAGAGGCTGACGAGCAGGCCGGCCGACGGCAGGCTGACGCCGAGGTCTGCGCCGATCGTCGGAATCAGCCCGACGATCACGAATTCGGTCGTGCCGATGGCAAACGCGCTGATGGTCAGCGCAAGCAGGGCGAGTGGCATGATGGGATCCAGGTTCCGGTAAGGATGGATCGCAGTGTGCCGCCTTTACTTTTGCGGAAAAACTGGTCTATAAACCAAATTGTTTTGATTTCAAATCAACAATGAAAATCACGCTCGATGAACTCCAGGCGTTTGCCGCGGTGGTCGACACCGGTTCGATCACGGCCGCCGCGCAGCAGCTCGACCTGACCGTGTCGGCCACCAGCCGCACGCTCGCGCGGCTCGAGGAGAAGCTGAAGACCACGCTGCTGCGCCGGACCACGCGGCGGCTCGAACTCACCGAAGAGGGGCGCGCGTTCCTGCAGGATGCGCGCGCGATCATCGAATCGGTCGAGAACGCCGAGGAGCAGATGCTCGCGCGGCGCGAGATGCCGTCGGGGCGGTTGCGCATCGACGCCGCGACGCCGTTCATGCTGCACGTGATCGTGCCGCTCGTGCGCGGCTACCGCGAGCGCTTCCCGAAGGTCGACCTGGAACTGAACAGCAACGAGGGCATCATCGACCTGCTGGAGCGGCGCACCGACGTCGCGATCCGGATCGGCCGGCTCAAGGATTCCACGCTGCATAGCCGGCGGATCGGCAACAGTCGGGTGCGCATCCTCGCGAGCCCCGCGTATCTCGAAGCGCACGGTCAGCCGCGCAAGGTAGAGGATCTGGCGAAGCACACGCTGCTCGGCTTCACGCAGCCCGAATCGCTGAACGTGTGGCCGATCCTCGGCGCGGACGGCGAGCCGTTCCGCATCGAGCCCCGCATCTGGTCGTCGAGCGGCGAGACGCTGCGGCAGCTTGCGCTGGAGGGTGCGGGCGTCGTGTGCCTGTCGGATTTCCTGACCGCGCAGGATCGCGAGGCCGGGCGGCTCGTGCAGGTGCTCGCGCGGCAGACGCTCGACGTCGAGCAGCCGATCAACGCGGTGTATTACCGGAACACCGCGGTTTCGTCGCGGATCGCGTCGTTCGTCGACTACATGATCGAGGTGCTGGGCGGCGGAAGCGGCAGCGATGCGCCGGCGCGGCGCAAGGCGGCGTGGATGAGGCCGCTGTAGCGGGGGGCGCCTGCGTGGTGGGAAACCGCATGCCGTTACGCCGCGTGGCGGCTGCGTTGCGAAAGCCGGCGGTCGTTCCGCCGCGTGGCGGCTCGCCCGATTTCCTCGCGCCGAAGCTCACGGCGACGCGGGCATGCGGCGGTCGCCGCGATATCACCCGGCATGCCAACGGCGCGCGCGCCGTCGGCATGCCTTCGCGTGTCGGACTTCTCGCGCCGCTTGCTTGGATTACGCCTTCCGTTACGCCTCTTCCGCCCACGACATGTTGTCGCGCGCGAGCAGCGCCGACGATGCCGCGGGCCCGAACGTGCCGGCCGTGTAGAGGCGCGGGCGGTCGCCGAGCTGCTTCCAGCCGTCGAGGATCGGCTCGACCCACGACCATGCGGCTTCGAGTTCGTCGCGGCGCATGAAGTGCGTGAGGCGTCCGCGGATCACGTCGATCAGCAGCCGCTCGTACGCTTCCGCGCGCCGCTCCGGAATCGCCTGCTGCAGGTCGAGGTTCAGGCTGACCGGCACCATCTTCATCCCGCTGCCCGGTTCCTTCGCGAGCATCTGCAGCTGGATCGATTCTTCCGGCTGGAGCTGGATCACGAGGCGGTTGCTGTAGTGGCGCGGGCCGGTCGGGATGATCGAGAACGGCATGTCCGCGAACTCGATCACGATTTCCGACTGGCGGCGCTGCAGCCGCTTGCCGGTGCGCAGGAAGAACGGCACGTTCGCCCAGCGCCAGTTGTTGATGTGCGCGCGCAGTGCGACGAAGGTCTCCGCATGGCTGTCCGCCGGCACGTTGTCCTCTTCCAGATAGCCCTTCACCGGCTGGCCGTCGACCGCGCCGGCCGTGTACTGGCCGCGCACCGTTTCGCGCGCGACGTCCGACAGCGCCATCGGCCGCAGCGAGCGCAGCACCTTCAGCTTTTCGTCGCGCACCGCGTCCGGGTCGAGCGACACCGGCGGCTCCATCGCGACGATGCACAAGAGCTGCAGCAGGTGGTTCTGCACCATGTCGCGCAGCGCGCCGGTGTGGTCGTAGAAACCCGCGCGGCTGCCGACGCCGACCGTCTCCGCCACCGTGATCTGTACGCTGCGGATGCTCGGCGCCTGCCACAGCGGGCCGAAGATCGGGTTGCCGAAGCGCAGCACCATCAGGTTCTGCACGGTTTCCTTGCCGAGGTAATGGTCGATCCGGTAGATCTGCGATTCCTCGAAGTGCTTGCCGACCGCATCGTTGATCGCCTTCGCCGACGCGAGATCGTGGCCGAGCGGCTTTTCGAGGACGACGCGCGAGCGCGCGTCGACGAGGCGCGCGGCCGACAGGTTGTCGCAGATCGTCGTGAACAGTTCCGGCGACGTCGACAGGTAGAACACGCGGATCGCGTCGCCGCGCGCCGCTTCGGCGAGCCGTGCGTAGTCTTCCGGCGTGTTCACGTCGATCAGCACGTACTTGAACAGGTCGAGGAAACGGGCCCAGGCTTCGGCATCGAACGCCTTCTCGTCGATGAACGGGCGCGACTGCTCGTCCATGAACTTGCGGTAGCCGTCGATGCCCCAGTCGCGCCGGCCGACCGCGATGATGCGCGTTTCCGGCGGCAGGTTGCAGTGCAGGTGCGCCATGTACAGCGCGGGCAGCAGCTTGCGGGCGGCCAGGTCGCCGCCGCCGCCGAAGATGATCATGTCGACGGGCTGCTCGGCTTCGGTCTGGTTGGGCTTATTCGTCATGAGTGGTTCGCGGTGTGGAACGGGTGAGCGTGGAACGAACGTCGACGCGCCGGCCGCGGGTGGATTGACGTGCCGGTACGTGAAAACGCTAATAGTGCACGGTTTTGATGAATCGTGTGCGGGTTCGCGCGCGATCGGACGGGAGATCGGGCGGCCGCGGCGCCGGGGCGTGAGCCAGTGCTTGTTTACACAGGCTTTCAAACGCGGGTGGGCAGCACGCGCCGGTCAGCACGCCGATGCGTCGTTCGCGCCCACGGCGATGCGGCCGGCAGCGAGGCGGTTGCCGGCCGGCAGCACGGATCGGCGCGGCGTCCAGCGGGAAGGCCGAACGCATGCGCGCCGGCCTCGATCCGCGATCGTGTAACGATCGCTGCGCATCCGATGCCGTCACCGCCCCAGCGCGTAAAACTCCGCGTTCGGCCGCATGTTCGTCACGTTCGCGAGCCGGTTCGACATCCCGAAGAACGCCGAGATCGCCGCGATGTCCCACACGTCCTCTTCGGTGAAGCCATGCGACTTCAGCGTGTCGAAGTCCGCTTCGCCGACCTGATGCGCGGCCTGCGACACCTTCATCGCGAAGTCGAGCATCGCTCTCTGCCGCGCGGTGATGTCGGCCTTGCGGTAGTTGGTCGCGATCTGGTCCGCGATCAGCGGATCCTTCGCACGAACGCGCAGGATCGCGCCGTGCGCGATCACGCAGTACTGGCACTGGTTCACGCTGCTGGTGGCCACGACGATCATTTCGCGTTCGGCCTTCGTGAGATTGCCGGGCTTGTCCATCAGCGCGTCGTGGTACGCCATGAATGCGCGGAACTCGTCCGGGCGATGCGCGAGCGTCAGGAACACGTTCGGGATGAAGCCCGATTTTTCCTGGACGGCCGCGATCCGTTCGCGAATGTCGTCGGGCAGGTCGTCGAGTGCCGGCACCGGGAAGCGGCTGACGGGGGCGTTGTCTGCAGTCGTCATGGGGTCTCCTGAATAAAGCAGGGCGGGCGGACTCGATGCACGAGCCGCCGCCCGAAAAAGCAACCGCGGTTTGTCGTTGCCGGCGTCATGCATTGACGTCCACGACGATGCGGCCGCGCACCTTGCCGCCGATCAGTTCGCCGGCGAGCGGGATCACATCGCCGAGGCCGACCTGGTGGCTGATCGTGCCGAGCTTCTCCACATCGAGATCGGCCGCAAGCCGGCGCCATGCTTCCAGCCGGTCGGCGCGCGGGCACATCACGCTGTCGATGCCGACGAGCGTCACGCCGCGCAGGATGAACGGCGCGACGGTCGCGGGGAACTCCATCCCGGCGGCGAGGCCGCAGGCGGTCACCACGCCGCGATAGCGCGTGGTCGCGCACACGTTCGCGAGCACGTGGCTGCCGGCGACGTCGACCGCGCCGGCCCAGCGTTCCTTGCCGAGCGGCTTGCCGGGCGTGCTGAACTGCGACCGGTCGAGGATCTCCGTTGCGCCGAGCTGCCGCAGGTAGTCGGCGTCGTCGGGGCGGCCGGTCACCGCAACGACGCGATAGCCGAGCCGTGCGAGGATCGCGGTAGCGACGCTGCCGACGCCGCCTGCCGCGCCGGTCACGACGATCTCGCCATCGTCCGGGCGCACGCCATGCCGTTCCAGCGCCATCACGCACAGCATCGCGGTGTAGCCGGCCGTGCCGATCGCCATCGCCTGCTGCGGCGAGAACGCCGGCGGCAGCGGCACCAGCCAGTCGCCGTCGACGCGCGCTTTCTGCGCGAGCCCGCCCCAGTGCGTTTCGCCGACGCCCCAGCCGTTGAGCACGACACGATCACCCGTGCGGTAGTCCGGATGCGTGCTGTGCTCGACTTCGCCGACCAGATCGATGCCCGGCACCATCGGAAACTTGCGGACCACCGGGCTCCTGCCGGTGATCGCGAGCCCGTCCTTGTAATTCAGCGTCGAATAGCCGACGCGGATCGTCACGTTGCCCGCAGGCAGGTGCGCGTCGTCCAGCGTCTGCAGCCGCACGTGCTGGCCGGTTTCGTCCTTGTCGATCACGATGCCCTGGAACATCCGTCCTCCTTTTCTAGACCGATCGTCTAGTTAATGGCAAAAAAATTCAGCGGCGAGGCAATCCGTTGAAGAAAAACTCGGCGAACAGCGCGAGCGGCGCGTCGCTGCGTTCGAGCTTCGCGCGCAGCACGGCGCCTTCCCAGCCGATCCAGAAGAATGCGGCGAGCGCGGCGGGGTCGGCCGAATCGGCCAGTTCGCCGGCTTGCTGCGCGGCGGCGAGACAGTCGGCGAGCCGGTGCTGCCAATCTTCGAACGTCGCGCGCAGTCGCGTCCGGAAGCTCTCCGGCAGCGCGCCCATTTCCTGGCCGAGATTGCCGATCAGGCAGCCGCGGCTGTATTCGTAACGGGCCATGCCGTCGCGCGCATCGTCGACGAACGCGCGAATGCGCGCCAGCGGCGACGCTTCGGTCTGATTGAAATGACGGTCGAGCTTGCGCGCGAAGAACTCGGCGTAGCGGTCGATCAGCTCGAGGCCGAACGCCCCCTTGCTGTCGAAGTAGTGATAGAACGAGCCCTTCGGCACGCCGGCGCGGCCGAGGATCTCGTCGAGCCCGGTGGCCGAAAAGCCCTTCTCGGTGAGCACTTCCAGCCCGGTGCGCAACAGCATGTCGCGCGTCGCGACGAGGTCTTCGTGCTGCTTCGGTGGCCGGCCGCGGCGGCGAGGCGGATTGATTTGAACGTCCATGGGCGAATAATAGACCGTTCGTCTCAAAAATCAATGGCGGCGTCGACTCGAGGCGGCGCACTCGCGCCGGCCACCTCCGCCCCGTATTAACCCTGATTAAAAAACCTTATCGCGGTGAAAAATTCCGCATCTTATTGAACCGATATCGGCTCGCTATAGTGGCTCGCTTTCCCGCACGCCATCGTCCGCGTGCGGCTGACACGCTGACCAGCAGGAGCCGCTTGATGACCACCGACGCCCGATTCACCGCAATCGAGGATCTGATGCCCGCCGCCGGCGGGCTGCGCGAGATCCGCCATCACATTCACCACCACCCGGAACTCGCGTACGAGGAGCACGAAACCGCGGCGCTCGTCGCGGACAAGCTCGAGCAATGGGGCTGGCAGGTGACGCGCGGCGTCGGCAAGACGGGGGTGGTCGGCACGCTGCGCGTCGGCGACGGCACGCGCAGCATCGGCATCCGCGCGGACATGGACGCGCTGCCGATCGTCGAAGCGACCGGCCTGCCGTATGCCAGCGGCACGCACGGCAAGATGCATGCATGCGGCCACGACGGCCACACGACGATGCTGCTCGGCGCCGCGCAGCACCTCGCGAAGACGCGCAACTTCTCCGGCACCGTGCACCTGTATTTCCAGCCGGCGGAAGAGCACGGCGTCGACAGCGGCGCGAAGAAGATGATCGACGACGGCCTGTTCGAACGCTTTCCGTGCGATGCGGTATTCGGGATGCACAACCACCCGGGCGCGGCGCCCGGCGTGTTCCTCACGCGCCGCGGCCCGTTCATGTCGGCCGGCGACAAGGCGATCATCTCGATCGAGGGCGTCGGCGGCCATGCGGCGCGACCGCACCTGACGGTCGACCCGGTGGTCGTCGCGGCGAGCATCGTGATGGCGCTGCAGACGATCGTCGCACGCAACGTCGACCCGTCGCAGCCGGCCGTCGTCACGGTCGGGTCGATGCATGCGGGCACCGCAAACAACGTGATTCCCAACGGCGCGCGCCTCGAACTGAGCGTGCGCTCGTTCAGCCCCGACGTGCGCGCACTGCTCAAGCGCCGCATCGTCGAGCTTGCCGAATCGCAGGCCGCCAGCTACGGCGCGACCGCCAACGTCGAGTACATCGAAGGCTATCCGGTCGTCGTCAACACGGATGCCGAAACGGATTTCGCCGCGCAGGTCGCGCGCGAACTCGTCGGCGATGCGCACGTGGTCGAGCAGGCCGACCTGCTGATGGGCAGCGAGGATTTCGCGTTCATGCTGCAGCAGCGGCCCGGGTCGTTCGTGCGGCTCGGCAACGGCGAAGGCGAGGACGGCTGCATGGTGCACAACCCGAAGTACGACTTCAACGATCGCAACCTGCCGATCGGCGCGGCGTTCTGGACGCGCCTCGTGGAGCGTTACCTGGGGCAGTAGCGCCCTGCTGCGACGGGCGACGGCCGGCCGGCGCTTCCGGCCGCATTGACAGGAGAGAACAACGATGCAGAAAGACCATCTCGCGCTGCACCCGGCGTCGGCGGAAGCCGCGGAACCCGATACGCGCGGCGCACCGGCCGTCACGAAGCGCGGCGCGATCGCGGCGGCCGTGATCGGCAACTGGCTGGAGTTCTTCGATTTCACCGTGTACGGCTTCTTCGCGGTGCTGATCGGCAAGCTGTTCTTCCCGTCGAGCGACCCGACCACGTCGCTGCTGCTGTCGGTCGCGACGTTCGCCGCCGGCTTCTTCACGCGGCCGCTCGGCAGCGTCGTGCTCGGCGTCTATGCGGACCGCAAGGGCCGCAAGGCCGCGCTGAACCTGACGATCATGCTGATGGCGCTCGGCACGGGCCTGATCGCGATCGCGCCGACCTACGCGCAGGTCGGCGTGGCCGCGCCGCTGCTGGTGGTCTGCGCGCGCCTGATGCAGGGCTTCTCGCAGGGCGGCGAGTTCGGCGCGGCGACGTCTACGCTGATCGAACAGGGCGGCACGTCGCGCCGCGCGTTCCGTGCGAGCTGGCAGCTCGCGACGCAGGGCGGCGCCGCGCTGATGGGTTCGGGCTTTGCGGCGCTGCTGTCGAACACGCTGACGAAGGACGCGCTCGAAGGCTGGGGCTGGCGTCTGCCGTTCTTCGTGGGCGTGCTGATCGCGCCGGTCGGGATGATCTTGCGCCGCCGGCTCGCGGACGACGCGCCCGGCGACAGCCATCACGGAATCGAACGCGGCGTGCTGCGCGAGCTGTTCTCGAAGCACACGCGCACGGTGCTGCTGCTGATGCTGACGGTGATGGGCGGCACGGTGTCGACCTACATCCTGACCTTTTACATGCCGACCTACGCGATCCATACGCTCGGCCTGCCGATGAAGCTGTCGATGTTCGTCGGCGTCGCGTCGGGCTGCGTGATGCTGGCGACGTGCCCGCTGTTCGGCTGGCTGTCGGACCGCCTCGGCAGCCGGCGCATGCCGATCTTCGTCGGACGCGGCGTGCTCGTGCTGCTGCTGTTTCCGGCGTTCTGGCTGATGAACCATCATCCGACGCTGTCCGTGATCCTGCCGCTCACCGCGCTGATGCTGCTGTTCTACTCGCTCGGGTCGGCGTCGGAAATGGCGCTGATGTGCGAATCGCTGCCGCGCCACGTGCGCGCGACGGGCAGCAAGCTTGCGCCGGCCGGCTATGTGGCCGCGTGCGTGGTGCTGTCGCTGATCGCGGTCGCGATGCTGCGCGAAACGGCGCGCGAGTCGATGGACTGATGGAGGATGCCGCTGTCCGAGCGGCACGGCGCAATTTCGTTCTCGTCAGATTGACGGGGCTGTGCCGCCTCCCTAAATTGGGCGATGCGGAGCGTGCTCCGTGTTCCGTGAGAAGGACGTTGCAAGCAGAGTCAGAGAATTGAGCGGGCGGCCCATGCCGCCCGTCTTTTTATCTGCACGATCCACGCTATCCGCGTTCCGCGCGCTATCTCCGAATGACCGTATTGCGCATCCGGCGAGCGAAGTAACCGCTCACCCGCGCCGCGCGACCAGCTCCGACACCGTTTGCGCGGCCTGCTGCAGCGGCCCGAGAAACTCCTTCACCATCTGCTTCGCGGTATGCCGTTGCGCGTTGCCGCTGATGTTCATCGCGGCGATCACCTGCCCGCGCCGGTTGCGGATCGGCGCGGAGATCGACATCAAGCCCACTTCGAGTTCCTGGTCGACCACGGCCCAGCCCTGCTGGCGCACCTGCGCGATCGTCGCCTTCAGTTCGCCGATGTCGGTGATCGTGCGCGGCGTGTGCGCGCGGATGCCGCTTTGCGCGAGCGTTTCGTCCAGCGCCGCGTCGTCGAGCGCGGACAGCAGCACGCGGCCCATCGACGTGCAGTACGCGGGCAGCCGGCTGCCGATCGACAGGTTGATCGTCATGATCTTGCGGGTCGGCACGCGCAGCACGTAGACGATCTCGGTGCGGTCGAGCACCGCGGCCGAACAGCTTTCGTGGATCTGCGCGGACAGCTGCTCCATCACCGGATCGGCGAGATTCCAGAACGGCATCGACGTCAGGTATGCAAAACCGAGCTCGAGGATCTTCGGCGTGAGCCGGAACAGCCGACCGTCCGCTTCGACGTAGCCGAGCGTCTGCAGTGTCAGCAGGATCCGGCGCGCGCCGGCACGCGTGAGCCCGGTCGCCGACGCGACCTCGGTGAGCGTCTGCTCCGGGCGCTGTGCGTCGAATGCGCGGATTACCGCGAGGCCGCGCGCGAACGACTGCACATAGGAGTCGCCTGGTTTGGTCTGGATGTCTTCGGTGGTCATGAACGGTCGGATTGTCGTGCAGCCGAGAAGATAGCGCATGGGGCCCGGCACGCCAACCGCACCGCGGCCAGGCGCTTGACAGGTCGTCCCCGCACTCCCTATGATGCGTTGAACGTTCGATACACGATCTTATGTTCGTATATAGAACATTTAAGCGCATCCCGGCGGGCAATGCAAGGGGCGCGTTTCATTCACTTCCCAGCCTTGCATGAGACCGGAGACACTGATGACCGAAGCTTTTCTGTGTGATGCGATTCGTACCCCGATCGGCCGTTACGGCGGTGCGCTGTCCGGCGTGCGCGCCGACGACCTCGGCGCGGTGCCGCTGAAGGCGCTCGTCGAGCGCAACCGCGACGTCGACTGGACGGCGATCGACGACGTGATCTACGGGTGCGCGAACCAGGCCGGCGAGGACAACCGCAACGTCGCGCGCATGTCCGCGCTGCTCGCGGGCCTGCCGGAAGGCGTGCCGGGTTCGACGATCAACCGCCTGTGCGGTTCCGGGATGGACGCGGTCGGCGTGGCCGCGCGCGCGATCAAGTCGGGCGAAGCCGCGCTGATGGTGGCCGGCGGCGTCGAGAGCATGACGCGCGCGCCGTTCGTGATGGGCAAGGCCGCCAGCGCGTTCGCGCGCCAGGCCGACATCTACGACACGACGATCGGCTGGCGCTTCGTGAATCCGCTGATGAAACAGCTGCACGGCGTCGACTCGATGCCGGAGACGGCCGAGAACGTCGCGGTCGACTACAGCATCAGCCGCGCCGACCAGGACCTGTTCGCGCTGCGCAGCCAGCAGAAGGCCGCGCGCGCACAGCAGGACGGTACGCTCGCCGAGGAAATCGTGCCGGTCACGATTCCGCAGAAGAAGGGCGATCCGGTCGTCTTTTCGCGCGACGAACATCCGCGTGAAACCTCGCTCGAAGCGCTCGCGAAGCTGAAGGGCGTCGTACGCGCAGACGGCTCGGTGACGGCCGGCAATGCGTCGGGCGTCAACGACGGCGCGGCCGCGCTGCTGCTCGCGAACGAAGCCACCGCGAAGCGCTTCGGCCTGACGCCGCGCGCGCGCGTGCTCGGCATCGCGACGGCCGGCGTCGCGCCGCGCGTGATGGGCATCGGCCCCGCGCCGGCCACGCAGAAGCTGCTCGCGCGGCTCGGGATGACGATCGACCAGTTCGACGTGATCGAGCTGAACGAAGCGTTCGCGTCGCAAGGCCTCGCGGTGCTGCGCATGCTCGGCGTCGCCGACGACGATCCGCGCGTGAACCCGAACGGCGGCGCGATTGCGTTGGGCCACCCGCTCGGCGCGTCGGGCGCGCGTCTCGTGACGACCGCGATGTACCAGCTGCATCGCACCAACGGCCGGTTCGCGCTGTGCACGATGTGCATCGGCGTCGGCCAGGGCATCGCGATCGCGATCGAACGCGTGTGATCGCGTGAGGCGGTGAAGCGGGCGCGGAATGCGCGCCGTTTCACCGGGTTCCCGTTTCAAAAGATGTGGCCGGCACGCGTTCGTCGTGCCGGCCACATCGTTATCCAGCTTGCGATAGTTCGTCCAGGCGTGCCGCCAGCGCGTCGATCTCGGTGTCCGCGAATACCTCGACACCATGCCGGCGCAACAGCGCCGCCGTCACCCCCGCGCCCGCATGGCGCCGGCCCGCAAAATTCCCGTCGTAGATGAAACTGCTTCCGCACGACGGACTGCCGTCCGCGAGGATCGCGAAGCGGCAACCGTGCGTGCGCGCCAGCGCGAGCGCGGCCTGTGCGCCGTCGACGAACGGCGCAGTCACGTCGGTGCCGTGCACGTCGACGATCCGCGCGGCGCCCGTCAACACGTGTTGCCCCGATGCGCCGTCCGCGATCTCGGCGGGCGGACGCGGCACGCTCAATCCTCCCGCGAGTTCCGGACACACGGGCACCAGACGCCTTCGCGCTGCCACCGCGCGAGCATTTCATGTGCGGCGGTTTTCGCCGAGCCGTTGTAGCGGACCGGGTAGCCGAGCACGCACATGCTGACGAGGATCTTCGGCGTGGCCGGCGGTTGCGGCGGTGCATTCTGCACGGTCGTTCTCCGTGAGGGCAGGCGTGATCGAGCGAAATTCCACAGGGCGCGCCTGCATGTGTGTGTGTCAGGCCGTCGGCGCTTCCAGATGGATGTCCTGCGGCTCGAGCGCATACAGCGCCGGATCCGGCGACGCGCTGACGCTGAAGCCGAGTCGCAGGTAGAAATCGATCGTGCGCTGCGACGGCGTCGCCGACACGTATAGCCGTTCCGCACCCATCGCCCGGGCCTGCGCGCGGGCCGCGCGATAGAGCTGTTCGCCGAGCCCGCAGCCGCGCCAGTCGCGGCTCACGTGCAGGAACTTCAGTTGCAGCATGTCGCGTCGCGGGCCGAGCCGGTCGTTGTCGACGATGACCGCCGCGACGAGCCGTGCGCCGTCGAACATGCCGACGCACCAGCCGCCGCGATCGTGACAGTCGAGCAGGATCGGCGTGTAGTGCTCGGCTTCGCCGTCGGGCCAGCCGCGCACGTCGTAGAAGTCCGGGACGAGTTGCAACTCGCCGTCGCGCAGTGCGTACAGATGGTGAATGATCTCGCGCCGGTCGATGGTCCACACGAGCGGAATCTCGTCGCGTGCGAGCACGCGTGACGACAGCGCATCGCGTTCGGCGGCGGTGCGGCGTGTCGTGCGTTGGCCGGACGCGGGGTGGACAGGATGTGAGTCGGTATGTGCGGTCATCTGGTTACTATGGTGCGGTGAATCTCGCGCGCTTTTCTCAATTGCGCAGCATCGCGATCGCGGGAAAAGGCCGCTTGCCGATGTTTATCGCAGTCGCGCATGAAAGCCGCCGCATGTTCGCGATCGAATGCCCGTTGAATGGCGGCGATCCGGATGAGTCGTTTCATCGTCTGCAACGGCTACCGTGATTGGTGCGTCGGCTGACGCTATCCCATAAAGCATCTGGCCTTATCGGAGAAGCGTCCATCGCGATTATCACGGGATTATTTGATCGAAATCATGCTGATGAACGAATTCGCCATTTTATGCGCGTCCCGATTAAGGTTTTGCCGAAACCTGCCGACAGTGAGGACGAGACCGTCGTAAAGCGATAAAACCGTTTTTCGGCTACTGAGCGCGATTTTCGCGCTGCGCGGATCCGCATCCGGATCCGCCTTTCGGAGCCTTGCATGCGCAACAACCAGCCAGTCACCCAACAGGAATTCGAATTTCCCGACGACGTCACGCTGATGTCGACCACCGACGCCGACAGCATCATCACGTACGCGAACACGACATTCGCGCACGTGAGCGGCTTCCCGGCCGACGAACTCGTCGGCCAGCCGCACAACGCCGTGCGCCATCCGGACATGCCGAAAGAGGCGTTCGCCGACATGTGGGCGACGCTGAAGAACGGCGAACCGTGGACCGCGCTCGTGAAGAACCGCCGCAAGAACGGCGATCACTACTGGGTGCGTGCAAACGCGGTGCCGGTGATGCGTAACGGCGCGCCGCATGGCTACATGTCGGTGCGCACCAGTGCGCCGCGCGACGAAATCGCGGCTGCCGACGCGCTGTACCGCGCCTTCCGCGAAGGCAAGGCGGGCACCCGCCGTTTCCACAAGGGATTGATCGTCCGCACCGGGCTGCTGCGCATCGTGTCGCTGCCGCAGACGATGTCGGTGCGCGCACGCGTTCATTCCGCGCTGTGCGTGCTGGTGCCGGCCGTCGTCGGCGCGGGCTGGGCGTGCGGGTTGACCGGCGGCGCGCTTGCGGCGTTTGCGGCCGCGGCGGTGGGCGTGTCGGTGGCCGCCGGCCTCTGGCTCGATGCCCAGATCGTGCGTCCGCTGAAGCGGCTGCACGAACAGGCACTGAACGTCGCGACCGGCGAAAGCCGCCGCGGCGTGCGGATGAACCGCGTCGACGAGATCGGCATGACGCTGCGCACGATCAACCAGCTCGGGCTGATGTTCCGCTGGCTGGTCGACGACGTCAGCGAGCAGGTACACAACGTGCAGCGGGCGAGCAACGAAATCGCGCAGGGCAACAACGACCTGAGCGCGCGCACCGAACAGGCCGCGTCGAGCGTGCAGGAAACCGCCGCGTCGATGGCGCAGATGACGGCTACCGTCGACAGCAATGCGGAGACCGCGCTGCAGGCGAACCGGCTCGCGATGTCCGCGAGCGATGCGGCCGAGCGCGGCGGACAGGCCGTGAACGAAGTCGTCACGACGATGCGCGACATCACCGACAGCTCGCGCAGGATTGCCGACATCATCGGCGTGATCGATGGAATCGCGTTCCAGACCAACATTCTCGCGCTCAATGCGGCCGTCGAAGCTGCACGTGCGGGCGAACAGGGGCGCGGGTTCGCGGTGGTCGCGGGCGAGGTGCGCGCACTCGCGCAGCGCAGTGCGAACGCGGCGAAGGAGATCAAGACGCTGATCGGCGCGAGCGTCGAGCGGGTCGAATCGGGCGCGCGAATCGTCGACGGCGCGGGCAAGACGATGGAGGAAATCGTCACGCAGGTGAAGCGCGTGTCGGACCTGATCGCGGAGATCAGCTCGTCGACGGCCGAGCAGAGCACCGGCGTCGCGCAGGTCGATCAGGCGGTCGTGCATCTGGACAACATCACGCAGCAGAACGCCGCGCTGGTCGAGCAGAGTACGGCGGCGTCGGAGAGCCTCAAGCAGCAGGCGACGCGGCTCGTGGATGCGGTGAACGTGTTTCGTTGACGGGCGGGGACGAGTGATGACGCGGGCACGGCGGAGCCGGGCACGGTGCACGCGTCACCGTCATTCCGGCGGCGCTCGGATCAGCGCCGGCTGTAGCGGCGCGCGGTACTCGCGAACCTCGACGATCGGGTATTCGTTGCGCAGCCCTTCGTGCGTTACGCACAACCAGATGACGCGGGCACGGCGGAGAGGGGCACCGGCCCGCGTCGTGACCGCCCGGTTCCGGCCGGGCGGTCAGGGCCGGCCGCTGGCGCGACCGGCCCCGAACCGTTACACGGCCAGACAGAGGTACTTGATCACGACGTAGTCGTCGATGCCGTAGTGCGAGCCTTCGCGGCCGAGGCCCGACTGCTTGACGCCGCCGAACGGGGCGACTTCGTTCGAGATCAGGCCCGTGTTGATGCCGACCATCCCGTATTCCAGCGCTTCGGCGACCTTCCACACGCGGCCGATGTCGCGGCTGTAGAAATACGCGGCGAGACCGAACTCGGTGTCGTTCGCGAGGCGGATCACCTCGTCGTCACTGCTGAACTTGAACAGCGGCGCGAGCGGCCCGAACGTCTCTTCCTTCGCGACCTTCATCGCCGGCGTGACGCCCGTCAGCACGGTCGGCTCGAAGAAGCCGTGGCCGAGCGCATGACGCTTGCCGCCCGTCACGACGGTCGCGCCCTTCGCGAGCGCGTCCTCGATGTGTGCCTCGACCTTCAGCACGGCCGCTTCGTTGATCAGCGGACCCTGCGTGACGCCCGGCTCCGTGCCGCGGCCGACCTTCAGCTGGCCGACCGCCGCCGCGAGCTTCTGCGCGAACTGGTCGTACACGGCTTCGTGCACGTAGAAGCGGTTCGTGCACACGCACGTCTGGCCGCTGTTGCGGTACTTCGACGCGATCGCGCCCTGCACGGCCGCATCCAGATCGGCATCGTCGAACACGATGAACGGCGCGTTGCCGCCGAGCTCCAGCGATACCTTCTTGACCGTCGCCGCGCATTGCGACATCAGCAGGCGGCCGACCGGCGTCGAGCCGGTGAACGACAGCTTGCGTACGATCGGGTTCGACGTCAGTTCGCCACCGATCGCCTTCGCGTCGCCCGTGACGACGCTGAACACGCCGGCCGGCACGCCCGCGCGCTCGGCCAGCACGGCCATCGCGAGCGCCGAGAACGGCGTCGCTTCGGCCGGCTTCACGACGATCGGACAGCCTGCCGCGAGCGCCGGGCCGACCTTGCGCGTGATCATCGCCGCCGGGAAGTTCCACGGCGTGATCGCCGCGCACACGCCGATCGCTTCCTTCGTCACGACGATGCGCTTGTCGCTCGCCGGCGTCGGGATCGTGTCGCCGTACACGCGCTTGCCTTCTTCCGCGAACCATTCGAGGAACGACGCCGCGTAGCCGATTTCGCCCTTCGCTTCGGCCAGCGACTTGCCCTGCTCGGTGGTCAGGATCAGCGCGAGGTCGTCGGCGTTCTCCATCATCAGGTCGTGCCACTTGCGCAGGATCGCCGCGCGTTCCTTCGCGGTCTTCTTGCGCCACGCCGGCCATGCGGCGTTCGCGGCTTCGATCGCGTGACGCGTCTCGGCCGTGCCCATCGCCGGCACGGTGCCGAGCAGGCCGCCGGTGGCCGGGTTGCGGACTTCGAACGACTCGCCGTTCGCCGCGCCTTGCCATTCGCCGTTGACGTACGCCTGCTGGCGGAACAGCGACGGATCTTTCAGTGCCAGGGTTTCCTGAACGGTGCTCATATGAATCGCCTGCTTTGAAAAGGACGGGTAAGGACAGATGAACGCGGCCGCCGCCGTCTTCACGACGGCGGCGGCGCATTCAGTCGGAATCGCCGGGAACTCAGGCCGGCACGCCGACCGTTTCCTTCAGCACTTCCTCGAGGATCGCGAGCGCTTCGTCGAACACGGCCTGCGTGATCGTCAGCGGGAACAGGAAGCGCACGACGTTCGAGTACACGCCGCACACGAGCAGCAGCAGCCCGCGCTCGAGCGCCCGCGCCTGCACGCGCTTCGTGAAGTCGGCGTCGGGCTCGCCCGTGCCCGGCTTCAGGAATTCGACCGCGATCATCGCGCCCGGACCGCGCACGTCGGCGATCTGCGGCACATCGGCCTGCAGCGCGTTCAGCTTCGCCTTCAGCACGTCGCCGAGTTGCGTCGCGCGTTCGCACAGCTTCTCTTCGTCGATGATGTCGAGCACCGCGTGCGCCGACGCGACGGCCAGCGGGTTGCCCGCGTAGGTGCCGCCGAGGCCGCCGGGCGCAGCCGCGTCCATCAGGTCCGCACGGCCGACGACGCCCGACAGCGGCATGCCGCCCGCGAGGCTCTTCGCCATCGTGATCAGGTCGGCCAGCACGTCGTAGTGCTGCATCGCGAACAGCTTGCCGGTGCGTGCGAAGCCCGTCTGCACTTCGTCGGCGATCAGCAGGATGCCGTGCTCGTTGCAGATCTTGCGCAGCGCGCGCACGAACTCGGCCGGCGCCGGGTTGAAGCCGCCTTCGCCCTGGACCGGTTCGAAGATGATCGCGGCGACGCGCTTCGGATCGATGTCGGCCTTGAACAGCATCTCGATCGCCTTGATCGAGTCGGCCGTCGTCACGCCGTGCAGCGCGTTCGGGTACGGCGCGTGGAACACGTCGCCCGGGAACGGGCCGAAGTTCAGCTTGTACGGCGCAACCTTGCCGGTCAGCGCCATGCCCATCATCGTGCGGCCGTGGAAGCCGCCCGAGAACGCGATGACGCCCGGACGGCCGGTCGCCGCGCGCGCGATCTTGATCGCGTTTTCGACGGCTTCGGCGCCGGTCGTGAAGAACGCGGTCTTCTTCGGGTAGTCGCCCGGCGCGCGTTCGTTGATCTTCTCGGCCAGCTCGACGTACGACGCGTACGGGACGATCTGGTAGGCGGTGTGCGTGAAGCTGTCCAGCTGATCCGCGATCGCCTTGACGATCTTCGGGTGGCGGTGGCCCGTGTTCAGCACCGCGATGCCGGCGGCGAAATCGATGAAGCGGCGGCCTTCGACATCCCACAGCTCCGCGTTCTCGGCGCGGGCTGCGTAGAAATCACACATCACGCCGACGCCGCGCGGGGTGGCGGCGTTCTTGCGGGCCTGCAGGTCGGCATTCTTCACGGTCATCTCCTTGATGTTCTGTCCGGTGGGTAAAAACGGCCGCGTTGGCAGCCCATGGAGGCGACTATAATCACATTTGGCTCTGGCAATCAGAGCCATTTCAATAAATATTCAGGAGCCAATCATGCGCGCAAGCGTGTTGTCGGACTGGCTGGCGCAGCGCCTCGTGCGCGGCGGCGAACAGCCGATCTACCGGCAGTTGCACCGGCTGCTGCAGCAGGCGATCCTGTCGCGCGAACTGCCGGCCGGCACGCGCGTGCCGTCGTCGCGGCTGCTCGCGGCCGAGCTCGGGATCGCGCGCAACACGGTCACGCAGGTTTACGAACAGCTTGCGCTCGAAGGCTATGTGAACTCGGCGACGGGCCGCGGCACGTTCGTCGCCGACAGCGCGCCGGACGAGATCGTCGGCGCGCCGGCCGATCCGGCTGCGGGGCCGGCCATCGTGCAGTCGCCGGCGCGGCGGCTGTCCGCGCGCGGTACGCGGCTCGTCGACGGCGCGGGTGTGTCGAAGCGCCAGGGCGGCGCGTTCATGCCCGGCGTGCCCGATGTGTCGCGCTTTCCGGCGCGCGTGTGGACGCGACTGCACAACAAGTACTGGCGGCGCCTGCGCCCGGATCTGCTGACCTACGCGCCGGGCGGCGGACTCGCGCTGCTGCGCGAGGCGCTGGCCGACTACCTGCGCACGGCGCGCTCGGTGCGCTGCACGCCCGAGCAGATCGTGATCACGACCGGCATCCACCAGTCGATCGACCTGGCCGTGCGGCTGCTGACCGATCCGGGCGACGCGATCTGGACCGAGGATCCGTGCTACTGGGGCGTGCGCAGCGTGCTGAACGTGTCGGGGCTGACCACGCGGCCGATTCCGGTCGACGACGAAGGGATCGCGCCGTCGGCCGCCGATCTCGCAGAGCCGCCGAAGCTGATGCTCGTCACGCCGTCGCACCAGTATCCGCTCGGGATGGTGATGAGCCTCGCGCGGCGCCGGATGCTGCTCGAATACGCGCGCCAGCACGGCTGCTGGATCATCGAGGACGATTACGACAGCGAGTTCCGCTACGGCAGCCGGCCGCTCGCGTCGCTGCAGGGTCTCGATACGGCCGGGCAGGTGATCTATGTCGGCAGTTTCGGCAAGACGCTGTTCCCGGGGCTGCGGGTCGGCTACCTCGTCGCGCCGGAGCCGCTCGCGGAGAGCTTCGCGACCGCGAGCGCCGAGTTGTATCGCGAAGGTCAGCTGCTGCAACAGGCGGTGCTCGCCGAGTTCATCGCGGAAGGGCACTTCGTGTCGCATATCCGCAAGATGCGCACGCTGTACGGGCAACGCCGCGAGGTGCTGCTCGATGCGGTCGCGCGCCGTTACGGCGATACGCTGCACGCGCTCGGCAGCGATGCGGGGCTGCATCTCGTCACGCGGTTGCCGGATGGTGTCGACGATCGCGCGGTCGCGCAGGCCGCGCTGGAACGCAACATCGTCGTGCGGCCGTTGTCCGGGTATTACGCGGAGCGCGAGCGTGCGGCGTCGGGTTTGCTGCTCGGCTACGCGTGCGTGCCGGAAGACGAGATCCCGGCCGCGTTCGCGACGCTCGCCGAGGCGATCGACGAGCGGGCGTTCGACAAGGTCGTGGCCGCGGTGTGAGGGGACGGACAGGGGACGGACAGTCGCGTTGTCGCCGCCGGGCCGGATCAAAGCCGGATCAACGCCGCCCCCGCGACCACCAGCGCACACGCGACGAGCCGCTGCGCGCCCGGCCGCTCGCGCATCACGAACCAGCCGATCGCGACCGCGAAGATCGAGCTCGTTTCGCGCAGCGCCGACACGGTCGCGACCGGCAGGTGTCGATAAGCGAGAATCACGATCGCGTAGGCCGCGAGCGAGATCGTGCCGGCGATCGCGCCCTGTCGCAGCGACGCGCGCGAGCCGAACACCGCGCGCGGCCCGCCGCGCACGACGCACACCAGCACGAGCTGCGGCACGCTCCACAGCAGGTACACCCATGCGATGTAGCCGAGCGCGCTGCCCGACACGCGCGAGCCGATCCCGTCGCAGATCGAGTACGACGCGATGAAACCGCCCGTGAGCAGCGCATACGGCACGCCTTCGGCGGAGAACCGGAAGCCGCGCCGCAGCGCGAGCGACATGATCCCGAACGACACGAGCGCGATGCCGGCGAAGCCGAACGGTGTCGGCCGTTCGTGCAGCACCGCGAGGGCGAGCACCGACACGAGCAGCGGCGACATGCCGCGCGCGATCGGATAGATCTGCCCGAATTCGCCGCTCCGGTACGCGCGCACGAGCGTGAAGCAGTACGCGACTTCGAGCACCGCCGATGCCGCGACATACGGCCACGCGGCCGCCGCCGGCGCGGGCAGCAGTGCGACGCCGGCAATGCCGAACGCGAGATACGGCAGCGACATCGTGCCGAGCTGGACGAGGCGGTCTTCGCTCACGTGGAGGAACGCATTCCAGATCGCGTGCAGCAGCGCGGAGCACAGCACGAGGGCGATGAAGAGGTGGTCCATCGATAGAGGAGCGAGCGAGGGCGGGAGCGGGCAGGCGCCGTCCATTATGTGGGTATCGGGCGCGCTCGCGCGGAATTGTCGATAATAGAACGTTGTTATTCACCGGATGCCGACGATGACCGAAGCCACCCTCACCCCGCCCGCCGTTCCGCGCCTCACGAGCCTGTCGCACGGGGGCGGCTGCGGCTGCAAGATCGCGCCGGGCGTGCTGTCCGAACTGCTGAAGCGCGCGACGCCGCCGGCGTTGTTCCCCGATCTGCTGGTCGGCACCGAGACCGCCGACGATGCGGCCGTCTACCGGCTCAACGACGAGCAGGCGATCGTCGCGACCACCGATTTCTTCATGCCGATCGTCGACGATCCGTTCGACTTCGGCCGCATCGCGGCCACCAACGCGCTGTCGGACGTCTACGCGATGGGCGGCAAGCCGATTCTCGCGCTGGCGCTGGTCGGCATGCCGATCAACGTGCTGCCGCACGAGACGATCGCGGCCGTGTTGCGCGGCGGC
Organism: Burkholderia sp. SR8; assembly: GCF_052851275.1. NCBI lineage: Bacteria > Pseudomonadati > Pseudomonadota > Betaproteobacteria > Burkholderiales > Burkholderiaceae > Burkholderia > Burkholderia sp. SR8. Next base: position 38,490 of record NZ_JAULUC010000016.1, on the reverse strand, counting down.
GAGTCGGTGTGTGCCGATGCCGGCATTCCGGTCGCGGGCGGCCATTCGATCGATTCGGTCGAGCCGATCTACGGACTCGCGGCGATCGGCGTCGTGCATCCGTCGCGCGTGAAGCGCAACGCGGCCGCGCGTGCGGACGACGTGCTGGTGCTCGGCAAGCCGCTGGGCGTCGGCGTGCTGTCGGCCGCGCTGAAGAAGAACCAGCTCGACGACGCGGGCTACGCGCAGATGGTCGCGACGACCACCAAGCTGAACCGGCCGGGCGCTGAACTCGCCGCGCTGCCGGGCGTGCATGCGTTGACCGACGTCACGGGCTTCGGGCTGCTCGGCCACACGCTCGAACTCGCGCGCGGCGCGAACCTCACCGCACGCGTGCATTACGCGTCGCTGCCGTGGCTCGCGGGCGTCGAGGCGTTCGTCGCCGACGGCGTGTTCACCGGCGCATCGGGTCGCAACTGGGCCGCGTACGGCCGCGACGTGCGGCTCGCCGACGCGCTGCCGCCGGTTGCGCAGGCACTGCTGACCGATCCGCAGACGTCCGGCGGCCTGCTGGTCGCGTGCGCGCCGGAAGCGGTCGACGACGTGCTTGCGTGCTTCCGCGCCGACGGGTTCGATCGCGCGGCCGTGATCGGCGAGATGGTGGACGGGCCATCGCGCGTCGACGTTGCCTGACGCGGTTTTTTCTCGTGTCTGATCGTTGTCGGCCCTAAATCGATGCCTTTCCGCGGAGGCATCGACGGCCGATGAACGATTTCGTGTTCGGGCTCATGATCTCGCTGTCGGTCGGGCCCGTCGCACTGATGATCGCGAACTACGCGATGCGCGCCGGCACCGCGAGCGGCGTGCGTGCGGCGACAGGCGCTGCGTGCGCCGACGGTTGTTATGCGATCGCGGCGTTCACGATCGGCGCGATGCTCGCGCGCACGCTCGCATCGCATCTGCCGCTGTTTCGTTTCGTCGGGGCGCTCGTGTTGCTCGCAATGGGTACGCGCATGCTGTGGCAGGCACTGAAGGAGCGGCGCCGCACGCTCGACGGCACTGCCCCGCCGCCGGGCACGCGCCCGTTCACGTCGATGTTCTTCGTTACACTGGCTAATCCGCTCACCATTTTGCTGTTTTACGGTTACGCCACCGCTGCGGCAGGTGCGCATCGGCACTGGCTGCCCGGTGCGGCGTGCGTGTTTGCCGGTAGCCTCGCGGGGCAGCTCGTGTTCGCATTCGGCGGCGGCGCGATTGGCCGGATCGTGAAGTCACCGCGATGGCTGGCGGCGAGTCATGTGGCGGCGGCATGGGTCGTGCTCGGTTATGGCGTCGCCGGAATTGTCCACGTGTAGCGGATCGCACCTTCGACCGCCGCATTCGCGAACGATTGATTTCGCGACGTCGGGCCGATGAACCAAATAGTATTCCTGACGTTCCGATCGGCTGTGCGCGTGACGAAGGACCTGCGAAATGCGTGCTACCCAGCGCGGCGGGTCGTTTCGTAGTCGGGTTCCGCACCGCGCCCCCGCGTTCTATACTCCCTCGCGCAGTCTCCGACAGCCGTTCTCACCCAATCACCGCAACAAGGAACGCCGATGCTGACTCGCTCCATTCTTTCCGCCGCCGCATTCTCGCTTGCCGCCTGTGCGACCGCGCCGTCGATCGCGCAGGACAACCAGGGCAACGACGCAGGCAACGCGGCATTCGCCGAGACCGGTTCGCACGGCCGCCCGGTCAAGGTCATGATCATCACGATGTTCGGCCCGGAAGGGCAGGCATGGCTCGACCGGCTCGGTCCGTGGCGCGACATCGCCGTCCCCGGCCTGTCGCCCGACTATCCGGCCGTTCACTGCAACAAGCAGGACGTATGCGTGGTGACGACCGGCATGGGCTACGCGAACGCGTCCGCGACGATCATGGCGCTCACGTTCTCGCCACGCTTCGATCTGCGTCGCACGTACTTCCTCGTGTCCGGCATCGCGGGCGTCGACCCCGCACAAGGCACGATCGGCTCCGCCGCGTGGTCGAAATATCTGGTCGACTTCAGTCTGCAGTGGGAACTCGATGCGCGCGAGATTCCGGCCGGCTGGAACACCGGCTATCTCGGCATCAACACGAAGAGCCCGAACGACAAGCCGCCGCTCGACTATCGCACCGAAGTGTTCCAGCTCAATCCGCAGCTGACCGACGCCGCGTATGCACTGTCGCGCAACGTCGTGCTGGCGGACAGCGCGCAGGCCCAGGCCGCACGCGCGAAGTTCACGTACGCGCCGGCGAACCGGCCGCCGACCGTGATTCAGTGCGACACGTCATCGGGGAACACGTGGTTCTCGGGCACGCTGATCGGCGAGCGCGCGCGTCAGTGGACGAAAATTCTCACCGACGGGAAGGGCACCTACTGCATGACCGCGCAGGAAGACAACGCGACGTATGAAGCGCTGAAGCGCGCGGCGAGCGTGAAGCGGGTCGACCTGTCGCGCGTCGCGGTGCTGCGCACGGGTTCCGATTTCGATCGGCCATACGCGGGGCAGACGAGTGCCGACAACCTGCTGAACTACGCCGATCAAGGCGGCTTCGCGCCGGCGACCGAAAACCTGTACCGCGCAGGCAATCCGCTCGTGCAGGACATCGTCACGCACTGGGGCGAATGGCGCGACGGCGTGCCGCGTCGCTGATGACCGCAGGCCGGTATCGCGACGTGTCGACGCAGACGTCAATGCGATTGCGGCGCGGACCGGAACGGCGTCCACACGGGCGTCGTATCGTCCCAGTGATCGAGCGGCGAAGGAAGTTGATCGTTCATCACAAACTCCTGCAACTAACTGACTAATCGAGTGTTCGACGGCAGCATCGCGACGCCGCGCACCGGATCATCCGCTGCGCGGCGTTGCGCTTTCGGCGATGCTTACCGGCCGCCGCCTGCGAGCTGATTGCTTTCCGGCATCGAGCGATACGGGCCTTGCGCGAGTTCGAGCCCTTGCGGATACGAATTCGCCTTGCGCAGCCATGCGAGCGTGCCGTCGCGGCGAGCCTGCACGACTTCCGCGCTGACTTCGGCACGCGTGCGCGGGCCGTTGCCGTGCTGCGAGTACCACGACGTGTTGCCGTAGTCGCCGGCATGCGGGGCGTCCGTGTCGGCGAAGGCCGGCGCGGACACGGCGAGTGCGAGGGCGACGGCGGAGAGAAGATGGCGGCGGTTCATGACGTAACTCCTGTGTTGGTCGGAGTTGGCGCGTGAGCGCTGGCTCCGGTCCCGTCCAGCGGGGCTGATCGATGCGCAACGAGGTGCGCGACAGGGTTTACTCTAAGAGTCCGTTCCGGCGCGATAAATGCGGCTGACGCGAATTGAATTGTCGCGATGGAGGAACAATCGCGATACGTACCGTCGGCAGGGTTATTCGACGATCGCGCACAGCCGCCTCCAGCGCGGCTCGCAGCGATGCGGCGCGATGCGCGCGACGATGCGGCCGGGCGATTGCCGCAGGTGGCGCAAAGGTGTGATGCGGATTCGGGAAAGACCGCGCGTGCGGCGCGACAGACAACGCGAAGCGACGCCGAAGCAGCACGAAGGCAGGGCAGTGCGCGGGCCGGACAGCCCGCGCACTGCGAGTCAGACGATCACGCGACCCACTCGTTGATGACCGGCGTGTCGAGCGCCGGCGCGCGCTCGGCTTCCTCGAACGTGCGCTTGCTGCACGTCGCATCGAGGCTGCCCTTGCCGCTCAGCAGCGGGCAGCGGTCGAACACTTCGGCGATCCAGTCGACGAACACGCGCACCTTCGGCGACAGGTGCCGGCTGTGCGGATACACGACCGAGATCGGCATCGGCAGCGGCTTCAGGCCGGGCAGCACTTCCTTGAGCCGGCCGTCGCGCAGGTGCGGCAGCACCATGAACAGCGGCGGCTGGATCAGCCCGAAGCCTTCGAGCCCGCACGTCACGTACGCATCGGCGTCGTTGACCGACACGATCGCGTTCATCTTGACCTCGACTTCCTTGCCGTCGGTCAGGAACGTCCAGTCGATCGTGCGGCCCGTCCGGCTCGAGAAGTAGTTGACGGCCTTGTGGTCGCTCAGATCCTCGATCGTGTGCGGTTCGCCGTGCTTCTCCAGATACGCGGGTGCGGCGACCGACACGCACTCGAACAGGCCGACGCGGCGCGCGACGAGCGACGAATCCTGCAGCGCACCGACGCGGATCACGCAGTCGACACCTTCCTGCAGCAGGTCGACCGGCCGGTCCGACAGGCCGAGCTGCAGGTCGATGTCCGGATAGCGCGTATGGAATTCGCACAGCGACGGGATCACGAGCAGCCGCCCGATCGAGCCGGGCATGTCGATACGCAACTTTCCGTGCGGCTTCCGGTTATTGGCCTGGAAGCTTGCTTCGGTTTCCTCGACATCGGCGAGGATCCGCACGCATCGTTCGTAGTACGCGGCGCCGTCGGGCGTGAGCGACAGCCGGCGCGTCGTCCGGTGCATCAGCCGCACGCCGAGGAATGCTTCGAGATTCTGGATGATCGTCGTGACGGATGCCCGCGGCAGGCTGAGCGTTTCTGCTGCCTTGGTGAAGCTGCTTGTATCGACGACGCGAGTAAACACCTGCATGGCCTGAAGCCGGTCCATCCCAACCTCCGCAATCTAATGAGCCCGCGAACAAAGAGGCTGCGCTACCTCATGGGTAAACGCAGCCTGGGATTGTTCGGGGGCGTTGAATTGTGTTGCCGGATTATAGGCATTTATCCGGATGTCTGCCGGACCCAGAATTCGTTCCATCTCGAAATGGATGCTGCATCGTCATGGACGCTTCTGAATTCAGCAAATTCCTGAAAGCCGCATTGCCCGCCGAAGCCAGAGCCGGCGCGGCACTGACGGTCGCGGAGGTGGAAATCCCCGGCTACGCGCAGGACATTGCGCTGCGTCTCTATCGGCGCGCGGACAAGACCGGACTGCCGGTAGTGCTTTACTTCCACGGCGGCGGTTTCGTGCGCGGCACGCTCGACGACGCCGACTTCGCCGCGCGCTTTTTAGCAGAACGTTTACCAGCTCTCGTAGTGTCGGTCGATTATTCGCTCGCGCCGGCCTTTCCGTTTCCGGCCGCGCCGGAGGATGCGTATCGCGCGGCCGTATGGGCCGCGACGCGCGCCCGTTCGTTCGGCGGCAATCCGAAGAAGATCGGTGTCGCCGGGCACGATGCGGGCGGCCAGCTCGCGAACTGTCTCGCGTTCATCGCGCGCGATCGCGGCGAAGTGCCGATCGTCGCGCAGGCGCTGTTCGGGCCGATGCTCGACCCGAGCATGACGCGCATCGGCGACGCCGAACGCCTTTCGTCGGACATCACCGCGCGCGAATGCGCGGCCTGTTATCGCGCGTATCTGCCGCAGGCCGCGCAGCGCATGCACCCGTATGCGGCGCCGCTCGAATCGGTGCGCCTCGCGGGGCTGCCGCCGACGCTCGTCGTCACCGCGCAGAACGACGTGCTGCACGTCGAAGCGGAGAAATATGCGGGCTGCCTGATTTCGTCGGGCGTGCTCACGCAGGTGATCCGCTACCCGGACGTCACGCACGCCGCGCTCGCGACGCACGAAGCCGCGCTGGAGGAGGCCGTGCGCTTCTTCCAGTGCCGTTTCCAGGCGCGCCAGCCGAACCGTTCCGAATAACCAGACCAATCCACGCTTACCGGAGATCCACATGGCCATCCTACGCACCACCCGTTCACGCATCGCGACCGCGGCGATCGCGACGCTCGCCGTCGTCGGCCTCGGCACGTTCGGCGCGATGCGCGTGAACGCGAACGCACCCGAGAAAGCGGCGGCCCCGCTGCCCGAAGTCGACGTCGCGACCGTCGTGCCGCAGACCGTCACCGACTGGCAAAGCTACTCGGGCCGCCTCGAGGCGGTCGAGAAAGTCGACGTGCGCCCGCAGGTGTCGGGCACGATCGTCGCGGTGAACTTCAAGGACGGCGCGCTCGTGAAGAAGGGCGACGTGCTGTTCGTGATCGACCCGCGCCCGTACCAGGCGGAAGTCGACCGTGCGGCCGCGCAGCTCGCGGCCGCGCAGGCCCGCAACGGCTACGCGCAGAGCGACTGGCAGCGCGCGCAGCGGCTGATCGGCGACAACGCGATCGCGAAGCGCGACTACGACGAGAAGCAGAACGCGGCGCGCGAAGCGAACGCGAACCTGAAGGCGGCCGAAGCCGCGCTCGAAACGGCGCGCATCAACCTCGGCTATACGCGAATCACGGCGCCGGTATCGGGCCGCGTGTCGCGTGCGGAAATCACGCTGGGCAACGTCGTGTCGGCCGGCGCGTCGGCCGCGCCGCTGACGACGCTGGTGTCGGTGTCGCCGATCTACGCGTCGTTCGACGCGGACGAGCAGACCTACCTGCAGTACATCAAAGGCGCGCGCAACGGCCGCAAGGTGCCGGTCGAGCTCGGCCTCGCGAACGAATCCGGCTACTCGCGCAGCGGCGAGATCGATTCGGTCGACAACCGGCTCGACACGTCGTCGGGCACGATCCGCGTGCGCGCGCGCTTCGACAACGCGGACGGCACGCTCGTCCCAGGCCTCTACGCGCGCGTGAAGGTGGGCGGCAGCGCGCCGCACCAGGCACTGCTCGTCGACGATGCGGCGATCAACACCGATCAGGACAAGAAGTTCGTGTTCGTCGTCGACCAGCAGGGCCGCGTGTCGTACCGCGAAGTGCAGCAGGGCATGCAGCACGGCAACCGGCGCGTGATCGTGAGCGGCCTGGCCGCCGGCGACCGCGTGATCGTGAACGGCACGCAGCGCGTGCGGCCGGGCGAGCAGGTGAAGCCGCACATGGTCCCGATGACGGGCGGCGACGAGCCGTCCGCGCCGCTCGCGAACAGCGCGAAGCCGGCCGCACCGGCGAAGGCGGAATCGTAAGCGGCACGCCGCTTCGAATTCCGCGTTCAACCAGACAGAGCTACAGATGAACATTTCCAAATTCTTTATCGACCGGCCGATCTTTGCAGGAGTCCTATCGGTGATCATCCTGCTCGGCGGGGTGATCGCGATGTTCCTGCTGCCGATTTCGGAATATCCGGAAGTCGTGCCGCCTTCGGTGATCGTGAAGGCGCAGTATCCGGGCGCGAACCCGAAAGTGATCGCCGAGACGGTCGCGTCGCCGCTCGAAGAGCAGATCAACGGCGTCGAGGACATGCTCTACATGCAGTCGCAGGCGAACAGCGACGGCAACATGACGATCACCGTCACGTTCAAGCTCGGCACCGACCCGGACAAGGCCACGCAGCTCGTGCAGAACCGCGTGAACCAGGCGTTGCCGCGCCTGCCGGAAGACGTGCAGCGGCTCGGCATCACGACGGTGAAGAGCTCGCCGACGCTGACGATGGTGGTCCACCTGATCTCGCCGGACAACCGCTACGACATGACCTACCTGCGCAACTACGCGCTGATCAACGTGAAGGATCGCCTGTCGCGGATCCAGGGCGTCGGCCAGGTGCAGCTGTGGGGTTCGGGCGACTACGCGATGCGCGTGTGGCTCGATCCGCAGAAGGTTGCACAGCGCGGGCTGTCGGCCGAGGACGTCGTGCAGGCGATCCGCGAGCAGAACGTGCAGGTCGCGGCCGGCGTGATCGGCGCGTCGCCGTCGCTGCCCGGCACGCCGCTGCAGCTGTCGGTGAATGCGCGCGGCCGTCTGCAGACGGAAGACGAGTTCGGCGATATCGTCGTGAAGACGACGCCGGACGGCGGCGTCACGCACTTGCGCGACATCGCGCGGATCGAACTCGACGCGTCCGAATACGGGCTGCGCTCGCTGCTCGACAACAAGCCGGCCGTCGCGATGGCGATCAACCAGTCGCCGGGCGCGAATTCGCTGCAGATCTCGGACGAAGTGCGCAAGACGATGGCCGAGCTGAAGCAGGACATGCCGGCCGGCGTCGACTACAAGATCGTCTATGACCCGACGCAGTTCGTGCGTTCGTCGATCAAGGCCGTCGTGCACACGCTGCTCGAAGCGATCGCGCTGGTCGTGATCGTCGTGATCGTGTTCCTGCAGACCTGGCGCGCGTCGCTGATTCCGCTGATCGCGGTGCCGGTGTCGATCATCGGCACGTTCTCGCTGCTGCTCGGCTTCGGCTATTCGATCAACGCGTTGTCGCTGTTCGGGATGGTGCTCGCGATCGGTATCGTGGTCGACGATGCGATCGTGGTCGTCGAGAACGTGGAGCGCAACATCGAAAGCGGGATGAACGCGCGGCAGGCGACCTACAAGGCGATGCAGGAGGTGAGCGGGCCGATCATCGCGATCGCGCTGACGCTCGTCGCCGTGTTCGTGCCGCTCGCGTTCATGTCGGGCCTGACCGGCCAGTTCTACAAGCAGTTCGCGATGACGATCGCGATCTCGACGGTGATCTCGGCGTTCAACTCGCTGACGTTGTCGCCGGCGCTGTCCGCGATCCTGCTCAAGGGCCATGGCGACAAGGAAGACTGGCTCACGCGCGTGATGAACCGCGTGCTCGGCGGCTTCTTCCGGCGCTTCAACAAGGTGTTCCATCGCGGCGCGGAGAACTACGGCCGCGGCGTGCGCGGCGTGCTGTCGCGCAAGACGCTGATGCTCGGCGTGTACCTCGTGCTGGTCGGTGCGACCGTGCTCGTGTCGAAGATCGTGCCGGGCGGCTTCGTGCCCGCGCAGGACAAGGAATACCTGATCGCGTTCGCGCAACTGCCGAACGGCGCGTCGCTCGACCGCACCGAGAAGGTGATCCGCGACATGGGCTCGATCGCGCTGAAGCAGCCGGGCGTCGAGAGCGCGGTCGCGTTCCCGGGGCTGTCGGTGAACGGCTTCACGAACAGCTCGAGCGCGGGCATCGTGTTCGTCACGCTGAAGCCGTTCTCGGAACGGCACGGCAAGGCGCTGTCGGCCGGTGCGATCGCCGGTGCGCTGAACCAGCAGTACGGTGCGATCAAGGATTCGTTCGTCGCGGTGTTCCCGCCGCCGCCGGTGCTCGGTCTCGGCACGCTCGGCGGGTTCAAGATGCAGATCGAGGATCGCGGCGCGGTCGGCTACGCGAAGCTGTCGGATGCGACCAACGACTTCATCAAGCGCGCGCAGCAGGCGCCGGAGCTCGGCCCGCTGTTTACGAGCTACCAGATCAACGTGCCGCAGCTGAACGTCGATCTCGACCGCGTGAAGGCGAAGCAGCTCGGCGTGCCCGTCACCGACGTGTTCAACACGATGCAGGTGTATCTCGGCTCGCTGTACGTGAACGACTTCAACCGCTTCGGACGCGTGTACCAGGTGCGCGTGCAGGCCGATGCGCCGTTCCGTCAGCGCGCGGACGACATCCTGCAGCTGAAGACCCGCAACGACCGTGGCGAGATGGTGCCGCTGTCGTCGCTGGTGACGGTGACGCCGACGTTCGGTCCGGAAATGGTCGTGCGCTACAACGGCTATACGGCGGCCGACATCAACGGCGGGCCGGCGCCGGGCTTCTCGTCGGGGCAGGCGCAGGCCGCGATCGAGCGCATCGCGCATGAAACGCTGCCGCGCGGCGTGCGGTTCGAATGGACCGACCTCACGTACCAGCAGATCCTCGCGGGCGATTCGGCGATGTGGGTGTTCCCGATCAGCGTGCTGCTCGTGTTCCTCGTGCTCGCCGCGCTGTACGAAAGCCTGACGCTGCCGCTCGCGGTGATCCTGATCGTGCCGATGAGCATTCTGTCGGCGCTGACGGGCGTGTGGCTCACGCAGGGCGACAACAACATCTTCACGCAGATCGGCCTGATGGTGCTGGTGGGGCTGTCCGCGAAGAACGCGATCCTGATCGTCGAGTTCGCGCGCGAACTGGAGCATGACGGCAGGACGCCGCTCGAGGCCGCGATCGAGGCGAGCCGGCTGCGGTTGCGCCCGATCCTGATGACGTCGATCGCGTTCATCATGGGCGTCGTGCCGCTCGTCACGTCGACGGGTGCGGGCTCGGAGATGCGGCATGCGATGGGCGTCGCCGTGTTCTTCGGGATGCTCGGCGTGACGCTGTTCGGGCTGATGCTGACGCCGGTGTTCTACGTCGTGCTGCGCACGCTGGCGGGCGGCAAGATCCACGTCGCCGGCAAGGATTCGGCCGGCTATGGCGTGTCGCCGTCGGGTGTACCGGCTCAGGGTGCGTCGGCTTCCGATGCTTGAGGATAGAAAGATGGACAACATGCACAACTCGAATGGCCTGATGCGCTTCGCGAAGGTGGCGGCCGCGAGCACCCTGCTCGCGACGCTGCTCGCCGCGTGCGCGGTGGGGCCCGACTACAAGCGCCCGGACGTATCGACGCCCGCGGCGTTCAAGGAAGCGCCGACGCTCGCGGCCGGCGAACAGGCCGGCACGTGGAAGACCGCCGAACCGGCGGACGGCGAGCATCGCGGCGAATGGTGGAAGGTGTTCGGCGATCCGGTACTCGACTCGCTGGAGGAGCAGGCGCTCGCCGCGAACCAGAATCTGAAGGCCGCGGCCGCGCGTGTCGAGGAAGCGCGTGCGGCGACGCGTACCGCGCGTTCGCAGTGGTTCCCGCAGATCGGCGCCGGGTTCGGGCCGACGCGTGAGGGGCTGTCGTCGGCGTCGCAGTTCCAGCCGCAGGGCACGGGCCCGACGACCGCGACGCTGTGGCGTGCGCAGGGCACGGTGTCGTACGAGGCCGACCTGTTCGGCCGCGTGGGCCGCAACGTCGAGGCGTCGCGTGCCGACCAGGCGCAGAGCGAAGCGCTGTTCCGCTCGGTGCAGCTCGCGCTGCAGGCGGACGTCGCGCAGAACTACTTCGAACTGCGTCAGCTCGATTCCGACCAGGACCTGTACCGCCGCACCGTCGAACTGCGCGAAGAGGCGCTCAAGCTCGTGCAGCGCCGTTTCAACGAAGGCGACATCAGCGAACTCGACGTGTCGCGGGCGAAGAACGAGCTGGCGAGCGCGCAGGCCGATGCGGTCGGCGTTGCGCGCCGGCGTGCGGCGTCCGAGCATGCGCTCGCGATCCTGCTCGGCAAGGCGCCCGCGGACTTCGCGTTCAAGGAGACGCCGATCGTGCCGGTCGCGGTGAAGATTCCGCCGGGCCTGCCGTCCGCGCTGCTCGAACGCCGTCCGGACGTATCGGCGGCCGAGCGCGCGATGGCGGCCGCGAATGCGCGGATCGGGCTCGCGAAGTCCGCGTATTTCCCGAAGCTCGATATCACGGGGGCATTCGGGTATGAGGCGTCGACGCTCGGCAACCTGTTCCTGTGGTCGAGCCGCACGTTCCTGCTCGGGCCGTTCGCCGGTACCGCGCTGACGCTGCCGCTGTTCGACGGCGGGCGGCGTGCGGCCGGCGTGCAGCAGGCGCGCGCACAGTACGACGAGCAGGTCGCGAATTACCGGCAGCAGGTGCTCGTCGCGTTCCGCGAGGTCGAGGACAATCTCGCGGATCTGCGGCTGCTCGACGACCAGATCCGTGCGCAGACTGCGGCCGTCAATGCGTCGCGCCGCGCGGCGACGCTGTCGCGCACGCAGTATCAGGAAGGCGAGGTCGCGTATCTCGACGTGATCGACAGCGAGCGGTCGGTGCTGCAGTCGCAGTTGCAGGCGAACCAGTTGACGGGGGCGCAGGCGGTGTCGACCGTCAATCTGATTCGTGCGCTCGGAGGTGGTTGGGGGGCGGCGCAGGCGCCGGCTGCGGTGGGCGATGCGGCGACGCGCAACGCGGAGGTAGCGGCGCGGTGAATGCGATGGCGGACGGGGCGTCGCCCGTCGGCCATGAAGTAAAGAACCCCGGCATGCAGGTTAAATCTGCGTGACTGGGGTTTTTTATTGAACGGGGGATCGACGGTGCAGCTGACGGCCAAGTTCATGTAACGCAGCGGCCGCTGCGGACGAAGCGATGCGGGCCAGCCGTATCGCTTCGTTCAGGAAGGAGAAGGGAAGCAACGGGCAGCGCGCATGCCGCCCGCGAGCGTTACGCGGCGACGAACTCGTGCACGTAACGGTTGAACACCGCGGGGCTCGCCGCGTTCATCCCGTGCGACGCGCCGGCGACGGTCTGCCGTTGCGCGCCGCCGATCCACTGCGACAGCGTATCGACGTTGTTGCGGAACATCTTCGGGCTGCGCTGGCCGTCGATCAGCAGCGTGCGGCACGCGATATCCGCGGCCGTGTGTTGCGAATACGCAGGCAGCGGATCGCGCAGCTGCTTCGGCAGCGTGCTCGCGTTGTCGATCGCCATCGTGCGGAAGCGCGACGTGCTCTTCTTCCACGCGCCCGGCAGGCTCACCGAGTCGACGAACATTTCGAGGCCCGCTTCGACTTCGCCCTGACCGATCAGGTTCACGGCCTTCGTGCGCAGCGCGATCGCGGCGGCCGGCAGCGCGGCTTCGCGCACGCCCGGCTGTTGCAGCGGGCCGCCTGGATCGGCGAGCGTCAGCGATTCGACGAGGTGCGGATGCTGGCGCGCGACGTTGAACGCGACGCTGCCGCCACGCGAATGGCCGACCAGATGAACGGGGCCGAGATCGAGCGCATCGATGAATTCCGCGAGTTCGTCGACGTGGTTCTGCCAGCTGAACTCGTCCTGAATGCCGGCTTCGACGGCAGGCCAGTAGTGGCTCAGGCTCGGCGCGATGCAGCGGTAGTGAGCCGACAGCGACGCGAGTTGCGGATCCCAGTAGCGGTAGTCGCACAACGATCCGTGCACGAACACCATCGGCGCGCCGCTGCCCCGCTCGACATACGGCAGGCTGATGCCTGACGAAAGCGTCGCAAATTGCAGGTCGGGGTTCGCGAGCACCGAAGGCTCGATTCGCATGTTCATGACTGAAAACTCGTTGGGTGCGTCATCACGTCGCAACTATGCCTCACGGCGACCTGCAAGAAAAACGCATAATTTTCATCGTGACGATCAATTTTATTGATGGCTCGGCTGAAAACCCTTGTCGCAGCGTGGGGACCGGGCCAGCCTTTCAATCGTCCGACGATTCAGGAAGCGTCCGCGCGCGCGTGCGCACGCCTGCGCGCCGCGCATCGGAGCGGGAGAAAACCGGAGGAAGCGGGAAGCATGGCCGCCGACCGCGGCCCGCGCGTCACCGCACTGCGAGCGCCGGCGCGGTCTGAAGCTCGACGGGAAGATCGTTGTCGGCGGCGAACTGCATCGCGAACGCGAATGCATCGGCGCACACGTCGCGCAGTTCGTCCGACACGAACAGGCATTTGACGCCACCGTCGACGACCGGCATCGCGAGCCGCGACAGCGCGCACGGATAGCCGGGCCGCCGCTCGCCGACGAACAGCGTGATGACGCCCGCGAGCCGTTCGGGCCAGTCGCTCGGGCGGAAGGTCTTCTGCGCGCGGGTGACGCCGCGGATCAGGTGGCCGTCGAGGCGGCCGCGTTCGGTGATGTCGATGCGATCCATGCTGGTGTGCGTATCCTCGTTCGCGTCATTCGCCGCCGTCGGCGGCCGCGTCGCCGCGCGCGGGAATCCGCAGGTGGCGCAGCTTGTGATAAAGCGTCTTCTTCGGCATGCCGAGTGCAACGCTTGCGTCCGCAACGTTGCCGTTGTGACGCCGCAGCATGTCCTCGATCAGCATCCGCTCGAAATACGCGAGCTGCTCGGCAAGCGTGCCGCCCGCCGTGGCCGCGCCGCCGGACGACAGCAGGCTGTCGCCGGTCAGCCCGAGCACGAAGCGGTCGGCCACGTTCTGCAGTTCGCGCACGTTGCCGGGCCACGCGTGCGTCATCAGTTCGGACACCTGCGCAGCGGTGACGACGGGCGCCGGCTGCCCGAAGCGCCGCGCGGCCGCGAGCACGAAATGCTCGAACAGCAGCGGCACGTCCTCGCGCCGTTCGCGCAGCGGCGGCAACTCGATCTGAGCGACGTTGAGGCGATACAGCAAGTCCGCGCGGAAGCGGCCGTCGGCCGCGAGTTCCGCGAGATCGGCCTTCGACGCGGCCACCACGCGGCAGTCGACCGGAATCAGCTCGTTCGCGCCGAGCCGCTCGACCACGCGCTCCTGCAGCACGCGCAGCATCTTGATCTGCAGCGGAATCGGCATCGTCTCGATCTCGTCGAGGAACAGCGTGCCGCCGTGCGCCCATTCGATCTTGCCGATGCGTTTCTTGATCGCGCCGGTGAACGCGCCGGCTTCATGCCCGAACAGCTCGCTCTCGAACACCTGTTCCGGCAGGCCGCCGCAGTTCAGCGCGACGAAATGCGCGTCGCGGCGGCCGCCGAAGTCGTGCAGGCTGCGCGCGATCAGTTCCTTGCCGGTGCCCGTCTCGCCGGTGATCAGCACCGACACCGACGTATCGGCGAGGCGCAGGATCTTCTTGCGCACGTCGGCCATCGCGGGCGACTTGCCGAGCACGAACGCCTCGATGCCCTGCCAGTTGTTCAGCGCCGCGCGCAGCCCTTGCACTTCGAGCGTGAGCCGGCGTTTCTCGACCGCGCGCGCGACGCGGCCGGCGATCACGTCCGACGAAAACGGCTTCTCGATGAAGTCGTACGCACCGTCCTGCATCGCGCCAACCGCCGTCGAAATGTCGGCGTGGCCGCTGATCAGCACGACCGGAATCTGCGCATCGACGGCCATCACGCGTTCGAGCAGCTGCAGCCCGTCGATGCCCGGCATCCGGACGTCCGACACGATCACCACCGGCGCGCCGGGCGCGACGTGCGCGAGCGCGTCGGCGGCCGATGCGAATGCGTCGACCGGAAACCCGGCGAGCGCGACGGCCTGCTCGACGCCGATCCGGACGTTTTCATCGTCCTCGACGACCAGCACGCGAATCTCATCTTCCATGCTCTGTCCTTTGTTGCAGCGTCGCCGCCGCGAATTCGATGGTGAACTGCGCGCCGCCTTCGTCGCGGTTCGTCGCGGCGATCTTCGCGCCGAACGCCTCGACGATGCGCGACGTGATCGCGAGGCCGAGCCCGAGGCCCTGGCCGCGCGGCTTGGTGGTCACGAACGGCTCGAACAGGTGCGGCAGCACGTCGGGCGCGATGCCGGCGCCGCTGTCGGCGACGGTGAAGCGCACGCGGCCGGCTTCGTCCGCGTCGTCGATCTGCGCGGCCTCGATGACGATGCGCCGCACCGGCGCGTCGCGCACCGCGTCGAGCGCGTTGCCGAGCAGGTTCACGATGACCTGCTGCAGCTGGCTCGATTCCGCGGATACCGTCGTGCCGGGCGCGATGTTCACGTCGAGCTGCACGCCTTCGTCACGAATCCGCGCGTCGTAGATGAGCCGCGCATGCGCGACGGCCTCGTTCAGCGACACGGCGACGCGCTCGACATCGGGCTTGCGCGCGAAGGTCTTCAACTCGCCGGTCAGCACGGCCATGCTGTCGACGAGCTTGCCGATCCGTTCGAGGTTCGCGTACGCCGGCGCCGGCTGGCCGCGCTCGAAGAACGTGCGCGCGTTGTCGCACAGCGTGCGGATCGCGACGAGCGGCTGGTTCAGCTCGTGCGTGAGGCCGGCGGCCATCTGTCCGAGCACTGCGAGCTTGCCCGCGTGCACGACTTCCTGCTGCGAATCGCGCAGCCGCTGCTCGGTGCGTTCGCGTTCGACGATCTCGCGCTGCATGCGCTCGTTCGCGGCCGTCAGCGCGGCCGTGCGCTGCGCGACGGTCAGCTCGAGCCGGTCGTTCGCGCGGCGCAGCGCGTCCTGCGCGTTCAGCCGTGCGACGATCGCCCGGCGGCGCTGGATCGCGTAGCCGACCAGCAATGCGGCGATCAGGAACGCGCCGGTGACGAACGCGAACGCGGTCTGCTGCTGACGCCGCGCGCCGGCGATGTCGAGCAGCACCATCAGCGAATCGCCGGCCTGCGGCGCGGGGCGCGACATCACCAGATAGCGCGTGCTGCGGCCGGCGTGGCGCGTATCCGGGAACGTGCCGAACCACGCGGCGGTGCTGCGATCGCCGATGCGGCGGTACGGCAGCGCGTCGACCGTGCGGCCCGCGTATTGCCGCGAGGCCTGGATGTCGCGCTGCTGCTGCGCGGTGATCGGGCGCAGCGCGGTGAATTTCCACGCCGGCTCGGTCGAGATCACGATCACGCCGTTGCTGTCGACCACCATCGCGGCGACGCCCGGCGCGCGCCACGCCGATTCGAGCGGATCGACGCTGATCTTCACGGCGGCCGCGCCGATCGGCACGCCGTCGTCGCGCACGGCGCTCGCGAAGTAGACGCCCGGCACGCCGGTGTTGGTGCCGATCCCGAAGAAGCGGCCGCTGCCGCGCGCCAGCGCATCCTTGAAGTACGGCCGGTACGACACGTTGGTGCCGACGAAGCTGATCGTCTCGTTCCAGTTGCTCGCGGCGATCACTTCGCCGCGCAGGTCGATCACGTCGACGGCGCCGCTGCCGGCGTCGCGGTTCACGGCTTCCAGATAGGTGTTGACCGAATGCACGAGCTCGGGTGCGTCGTGCGGCGCGGCTTTCAGCATCGCGCGCACGCTGTCCTGCCGCGCGACCAGGCCGGGCAGGATTTCGAAGCGGCCCAGCTCGCTCTTCAGGCTCGACGCATACAGGTCGAGGCGGTGCGCGCCGGTTTCCTCGAGCGCGTCGATCGCGCGTTCCCACGCGAAATCGACGGCCGCGCCCGCCACGCCGACATACAGCACGGCGGCCGACGCCCAACCCCACCACGGGATTCCCTTGAAACTCTTCTGCACGTTCGCCCTCATCGAAGCCCGCAACCGGTCGTTCGCAACCGTCGGCCGCAGCCGGTCGCCGGCAACCGGCGGTCCGCAACCGGCGGTCCGGGCGCGGCCCTCAGCAACCGTCGGTCGGAGCCAGCCGTCCGCGCCCCGCAGTCCGCAGCCAAGCCGTCCGCAACGGCTCCCCGCAACCGCCCCCGCAACCGCCCCCCGCAACGACGCGCGCCGCACACCGGCAAAGCCGGCGGCGGCGCGTGCGAAGCAGCCTGCGCGACGGTGCGCGCGGCCGCGCGTTATCCGAAGTGCGCGACCAGGATCAGCGTCACCGTGACGACGATCGCGCCGCCGATGCGGGTGGCGATCTGCGCGAACGGCATCAACTGCATCCGGTTCGCGGCGGTCAGGATCGCGACGTCGCCGGTGCCGCCTTGTCCGCTGTGGCAGGCGTTCACGATTGCGGTGTCGATAGGGTACATCTTCAGCAGGCGGCCGACCACGAAACCGGTGCCCATCAGCGTCGCGACGGTCGACACGATGGTCACGACGTTGACGATCGTGAACGCGGCGGTCAGCTTGTCCCACGGCGTCATCGCGACGCCGATCGCGAACAGCAGCGGATACGTGACGGCAGTCGAGAAGAACTTGTAGACGACGAACGCGCCTTCCTGCAGCGGCGGCGACACCGCACGCGCGAGCTTCACGAGCACCGCGAGGAACAGCATCGCGACCGGCGCAGGCAGGCCGAACAGCTTGTGCGCCATCAGGCCGACGAGGTACAGCGTGATCGCCGTGATGCCGGCGCCGGCGATGTGCGTGACGTCGACGTGGCCGCGGATTTCCTCGCTTTGCGGCGCCATGTCGCCGCTTTCGCCGACCTGCAGGCGGCCGTTGCCGGTCAGATGCGGCAGGCGCTTGCCGAGCATGTCGAGCGCGCCGGACAGGATGATCGCGGTCAGGCTGCCGAGCATCACGGGCGGCAGCACCATCGCGAACATCTCGCCCTGCGGCAGGTGCATCAGTTCCGAATAGCCGATCGACAGCGGAATCGCGCCTTCGCCGACACCGCCCGCCATGATCGGCACGACGATGTACAGCAGCGTGTGGCGCGCGCCGAGGCCGAGCGCGGTGCCGACCGCCGTGCCGACGATCGCGGCCGCGACCGAACCGGCTGCGAGCGGGATGAAGATCTTCACGAAGCCCTGGATCAGCACGCGGCGATCCATGCTCAGGATGCTGCCGACGATGATCGACGCGATGAACAGGTACAGGAAGTTCGTCGATTTCGTGAACTCGACCGTCAGGTTCAGCACCGGCTTCGGCAGCACGTGGTAGTAGGTGAGCGCCGACGGCACGAAGGTCGCGAAGATCGCGGCCGCGCCGATGTTGCGCAGGAGCGGCAGGCGCTTGCCGAGTTCCGCGCACGTGAAGCCGAAGAACGCGAGCACGGCGATCGCCATCGAGATCTCGCCGGGCACCTTGCCCGTCACCGCGAACCCGACGATCAGCCCGAACAGGATCACGTAGACCGGCAGCGGGATGATGCCGATGCGGATTTCCATCAGCTTCCACCAGCCTTCCGGCCAGAAGCGTTCGCGCGTGACAGGACCGGCTTCGGCAAGGGCCTCGGGACGGGACGGGGTATGGATAGAGGTCTGCAAGACGTGTCTCCTGATGTTGGAATGCCTGCATCGCTACGCGGCATCGTGTGCCGTCTATTACGCAACCCCCGTGCCAGAAATCGGCTGCGGCGAAATATTTCCAGTCCATTGATTCGTAAGGGATTTATTTCGTCTGCGGAAAGAGTTTGCGGCGCCCGCAGGCCGAGACTTCGGAATTCGCGCGGCGGGCAGGCCGAGATTTCGGCCAGATGGCGGGCCGGCGCGCGCTTCGCACACGGATTGCACGCCATCGCACGCCATATCGCCGCGCGCGATTTTCTTCGCACAATCGCTTCGTAGACCGCCCGCCCGCCGCTCTCTATCATCGGCTGATCCTTTTCCGATGCGACGACGACTGTCCGGAGAACGCCCGCGCGTTCGCCGCGGCGTCGCTCATCCGTCGATACCGTCCCTGGACAGGAGAGTGGTTCTCATGCTGCATCGCGTTTTTTCCGCCCGCTTTTCGCCCCGCCGGCTCGCGACGCTCGCGCGAGTGCTGGCGGCCACGCTGCTCGGCGCCGCGCTGCTGAACGGCGCGCGCGCCGACACCGCGCCGCTGAAGGTCGGCATCTCCACCAGCCCGCAGATCGAGGCGCTGAAGATCGCCGCGAAGGAGGCGAAGGAGCAGGGCCTCGACGTGAAGATCGTCGAGTTCACCGACTGGAATACGCCGAACGCGGCGCTCGCGAACAAGGACATCGACGTCAACTACTTCCAGCACATCCCGTTTCTCGAGAACGCGAAGAAACAGGGCGGCTACAACTTCGTGTCGATCGCGCCGGGCACGATCATGAAGATCGGGCTCTATTCGAAGAAGGTGAAAAGCTTTGCCGACCTGAAGGACGGCGCGCGCGTCGCGATCGCGAACGACCCGGTAAACGGCGGCCGCGGGCTGTTGCTGCTGCAGCGCGCGGGGTTGATCACGCTGAAGCCGGGCGCCGACTACCGCGCGACGACGCACGACATCGTGTCGAACCCGAAGCACCTGAAGATCATTCCGCTCGAGGCGTCGCAGCTCGCGCGCTCGCTCGACGACGTCGACCTCGCGCAGGGCTACCCGAGCTTCATCAAGCTCGCCGGCACGGCCGACCCGAACAGCGCGCTGCTGTTCGACGGCACCGAGAACAAGAACTTCGCGATCCAGTGGGTCGTGCGGCCGGAGAGCGCGAACGATCCGCGCATCCGCAAGTTCATCTCGATCTACCAGCACTCGCCGGCGGTGCGCCGGGCGCTCGACAACGCGTTCGGCTCGCTGTACGCGATCGCGTGGTGACGGGGGCGACATGACGACCGCGAACCGCAAGAAGATCCTGCTCAACGCGTTCAACATGAACTGCGTCGGGCACATCAACCACGGGCTGTGGACGCATCCGCGCGACCGCTCCGCGCACTACACCGATCTCGACTACTGGGCCGATCTCGCGAAGACGCTCGAACGCGGCAAGTTCGACGGGATCTTTCTCGCGGACATCGTCGGCGTGTACGACGTGTTCGGCGGCGGGCCGGACGTCGCGCTGCGCGAATCGGTGCAGGTGCCCGTCAACGATCCGCTGCTCGTCGTGCCCGCGATGGCGCAGGTCACGCGGCATCTCGGCTTCGGCGTGACCGCGAACCTGACGTACGAGCCGCCTTACCTGTTCGCGCGCCGGATGTCGACGCTCGATCACCTGACGAAGGGGCGCGTCGGCTGGAACATCGTAACCGGCTATCTCGACAGCGCCGCGCGCGGGATGGGCCTGGCGCAGCAGATCGGCCACGATGATCGCTACGAACGCGCGGACGACTACATGGACGTCGTCTACAAGCTGTGGGAACAGAGCTGGGACGACGATGCGGTGATCCGCGACGCGCACGCGCGCGTGTTCGCGCAGCCCGGCAAGGTCCGGCGCGTGAAGCACGACGGGCCGTTCTATTCGGTCGATGCGATCCACCTGAGCGAGCCGTCGCCGCAGCGCACGCCGGTGCTGTACCAGGCCGGATCGTCCGCGCGCGGCGTCGAATTCGCGGCGCGCCATGCGGAATGCGTGTTCGTGAACGGGCAGAGCAAGGCTGCCGCGCGCGCGGCCGCGCTCGACATTCGTGCGGCTGCCGCACGGCACGGCCGCGACCCGGCGTCGATCAAGATCTTTGCCGGTGTGAGCGTCGTGACCGCCGAGACCGAATTGCTCGCGCGCGAGAAGTTCGACGAGTACCGCCGCTACGCAAGCCCGGAAGCCGGCCTCGCGCATTTCGCGAGCTCGACCGGCATCGACTTCGCGAAGTACGGCCTCGACGAGCCGATCTCGTACGTGAAGACCGATTCGATCCAGTCGGCCGTCGACGCGATCTCGCGCAAGAGCACGACCGGCACGTGGACCGTGCGCCGGATGCTCGAACAGATGTCGCTCGGCGGCCGCTATGCGCCGATCGTCGGGTCGCCGTCGCAGGTCGCGGACGAGTTGCAGGCGTGGATCGACGAGACCGGCATCGACGGCTTCAACCTGACGCGCACCGTGATGCCCGAGTCGTTCGAGGATTTCGTCGACTGGGTCGTGCCCGAACTGCAGAACCGCGGCATCTACAAGGAAGACTACGATCCCGCGCCGACGCTGCGCGAGAAGCTGTTCGGCGCGGGCGCGCGGCTGCCGGCATGGCACACGGGCGCACGGCATCGGCCGGCCGCCGTGCCGGCATCGCAATCCGCGCATCCCGCGCATGCGTGAACGACACGGAGCGAACCGATGACGCAATTGTTCGATACGCTGGGTTTCATCGAGGCATCGGCCGTGCGGGCCGGTGCGGGCGCGGACGCAGACGCGTTGGCCGCACATGACGAAGCGGCCGCGCGCACCGACGACAGCGTCGCCGTGTCGTTCGCGCACGTCGGCAAGGTATTCGCGACGCCGCGCGGCCAGGCCGCCGCGCTGCGCGACGTGACGCTCGACGTGCGGCGCGGCGACGTGTTCGGGATCATCGGCCGCAGCGGTGCGGGCAAGTCGACGCTGCTGCGGCTCGTCAACGGCCTCGAACGGCCGAGCTCGGGCAGCGTGCGCGTGCAGGGCGTCGACGTCGGCGCGCTCGACGAAAACGGGCTCGTCGCGCTGCGCCGCCGCACCGGCATGGTGTTCCAGCATTTCAACCTGCTGTCCGCGAAGACGGTGTTCGAGAACGTCGCGCTGCCGCTGAAGATCGCCGGCGTGCCGAAGGCCGAGCGCACGCGCAAGGTCGACGCGCTGCTCGATCTCGTCGGGCTCGCCGCGAAGCGCGACGCGTATCCGGCCAGTCTGTCCGGCGGCCAGAAGCAGCGCGTCGGCATCGCCCGCGCGCTGGTGCACGATCCGGAGGTGCTGCTGTGCGACGAGGCGACGTCCGCGCTCGATCCGGAGACGACGCAGTCGATCCTCGCGCTGCTCGCCGACATCAACCGCCGCCTCGGGCTGACGATCGTGCTGATCACGCACGAGATGGAAGTGATCAGCGCGGTGTGCGATACGGTCGCGGTAATCGAACAGGGCGAGGTCGTCGAAACGGGCCCGGTGTGGCGCGTGTTCGGCGATCCGCGCCACGGTGCGACGCGCGCGCTGCTCAGCACGCTCGTGCATGACCTGCCGGCCGAACTGGCCGCGCGCGTGCAGCCATTGCACGAGCACGCGGCGCTGCCCGACGGCGCGCAGATCGTGCTGGACGTCCGCTATACGGGCGAAAGCGGCGGCGAGCCGGACGTCGGCGCGCTTGCCGCGGCGCTCGGCGGCTCGGTGCGTTTCCTGCACGGCGGGATCGAACGGATCCAGGGGCATGCGCAGGGGCGTCTCGTGCTGGCGGCGACGCCGCGTGCGGACGAAGCCGGCCCGTCGGCAGCCCGCGGTGGAGCGGTCGCCGCGCTGCTCGAACGCGCGCGCCGCCATGCGAATCACGCGGAGGTGCTCGGCTATGTTTGAGCTCTGGTGGCCCGAATTGCTGGACGCGATCCGCGACACGCTGTCGATGGTCGCCGCGTCGGCCGCGATTGCCGCGCTGATCGGCATTCCGCTCGCGGTGATTCTCGTGACGACCGCGCCCGGCGGCATCTACGAGCGGCGCGGCGTGAACGCGGTGCTCGGCGCGCTCGTCAACGTGTTTCGCTCGACGCCGTTCATCATCCTGCTCGTCGCGCTGCTGCCGTTCACGCGCGTGCTGATCGGCACGACGATCGGCGTATGGGCGGCCGTCGTGCCGCTGTCGATCGCCGCGATTCCGTTCTTCGCGCGGATCGCCGAAGTGAGCCTGCGCGAAGTCGACCGCGGGCTGATCGAGGCCGCGCTCGCGATGGGCGCGAAGCGCCGCCACATCGTGTGGCACGTGCTGCTGCCGGAGGCGCTGCCCGGCATGCTCGGCGGCTTCACGATCACCGTCGTCGCGCTGATCGGCTCGACCGCGATGGCGGGTGCCGTCGGCGCGGGCGGGCTCGGCGATCTCGCGATCCGCTACGGCTACCAACGTTTCGACACCACCGTCATGGCGACCGTGATCGTGATCCTGATCGCGCTAGTCTCGGCCGTGCAGATCACGGGCGACCGCCTGGTCCGACGCGTGACCCGGCGTACCTGAGCAGCGCCACGAGCGCCGGCTCTTTTTCATTGAAGACCTGAGAGAACGACACCCATGACCTTGCCCATCGGCGCGCCGCGCGACTGGAACGGACAATTCGAGGAAGCGCTGTTTCTGGACGTCGCGCGACGTCATCGTCCCGGCTTCCCCGACAAACTCGCGACGCCGCCGCGCGAGCCGCGCGGCGAACACGAGCTGGCCGCCGTCGCCGACTACTACACGAAGATGGCGTCGCACGACCTGTTCATCGTGCAGGTCGTCGCGAAGGCGATCGACACGCTGTTCCGCGACGATCCGCATTTCCAGCTGATCCTGTCGCGCCAGCTCGGCGACGACGGCGCACACGCGGCGATCGGCCGCGAGCGCGTGGCCGAACTGACGGGGCGCGATCCGCTGCCGGACGTCGAGCGGCTCGTCGCCGCGCACTGGGAGCGGATCGGCGACATCGCGGTGCGCGACGTCGCCGGCTTCCTCGCATTCGAATGGCATTACGAGCTGCACATCCTCGCGAAGCTGTGGATCCAGCGCAAGACCGGCCGCATTGCCGACGGCGCGATGCGCGAGCACGGCGAGAACCGGATTCGCCCGGACGAGGAATGGCATCGCGTGCAGATCGTGCAGTGGTGGTTCGACACGTTGCACGCGTTGCCGGCAGCCGAGCGCGATGCGCTGATCGATCGCGTGATCGCGGCCGACGAGGAAACGCAGGCGCGGCTCGACGGTTATCTGCATCACGAATACGCGCACACCGCGCACGTTTTCGGCGCGGATATCGCCGAATACCGCGCGATCTACGACGACTGGCGGCGCGAGATCCTGTCGCGGCTGACCGGCCGCCGGCTCGGTGCGCTGGTGCCGCTGTCGCTTGCGCGGTCGGATGAAGTCGTTGCGCACGACACGATTGCACAGGAAGCGGCCGCATGAACGATCCACGCGGGCCGGCGACGTTGGCGCCTGAGACGGATGCGCCGGCGTTCACGGACGACGCGCTCACGCATGCGCTCGACGCGCTGCGCGCGACGGCCGCCGCGCGCGATCGCGCGGGCGGTCACGCGTCCGCCGAGAAGCAGCAGCTTGCCGACGCGGGCCTGCTCACGCTCGCGGTGCCGCGCGAATTCGGCGGACAGGAAGCGGCGTGGCCGGCGATCTACGATGCGATCCGGCGCATCGCACGCGTCGACAGTGCGCTCGCGCATCTGGTCGGGTTTCAGGTGCTGCAGGTCGTCAGCGTCGACGTGTGGGGCAACGCGGCGCAGCGTGAACGCTACCTGCGCGGCACGGTCGAGCATCGCTGGTGGTGGGGCAATGCGGTCAATCCGCTCGACACGCGGCTGACGGCCACCGCGACGCCGGATGGCGGCTACCGGCTCGACGGCGTGAAAGGCTTCTGCTCGGGCACGCGCGGCTCGCAACGGATGACCGTGTCCGCGCACGATCCGGAAACCGGCCGCGCGGTGTTCGGCGTGGTGCCGACCGATCGCGACGGAATCACGGTCAACGATGACTGGAATCCGATCGGCCAGCGCCAGACCGACAGCGGCAGCGTGCGTTTCGACGGCGTGATTCTGGCACCGGACGAAGTGCTGCACCGCTCGGAGACGCCGCCGACGCCGCGCGCGACGCTGCGCACGCTCGTGTCGCAGCTCGTGCTGACGAACCTGTTCGTCGGGCTCGCGCAAGGCGCGCTGGCCGAGGCCCGCGACTACGTGCTGAAGCACGGCCGGCCGTGGATCGCCGCCGGCGTTGCGCAGGCGAGCGACGATCCTTATACGCTGCAGCGTTTCGGCGACATGCACGTGCAGGCGGTGGCCGCGGCCGCGCTCGCCGATCGTGCGGCCGCCGCGTTGCAGCGCGCATGGTCGCGGCGCGACGCGTTGACGGCCGACGAACGCGCCGCAGCGGCGCTCGCCGTGTCGGACGCGAAGATCGTCGCGCAGCGCGCGGCGCTCGCGAACGGCGAGGCGCTGTTCGATGCGTGCGGCGCGCGCGCGACGGCCGCATCGCTCGGACTCGACCGCTTCTGGCGCAATGCGCGCACGCATACGCTGCACGATCCGCTCGACTATCGGCTGCGCGACGTCGGCCGGTTCGCGCTGACGGGGGAATTGCCGCAGGCGTCGCTGTATACGTAAGCGCGCGTGCTTCGTTGCCGGCGATCACGCCGCGCAGGCCGTCAACCAAACGTTGCTATCGGAAGGCCCGGTGCGGTGCCGCTGCACGAGCGGCGCTGCGCTGCTCGCAGCTTGCGTGAAGCGCGGCGAATTCGGGCGTCCTCCACGCCGCTCACTTCCGCGGCATCCCGTCCGCCAACGCACGCATCGCCTCCGCCGTCTCCTGGTTCGCCGGAAAAAACGCCTCGATCGCGAGCTCCGACAGCGTGACGTCGACCGGCGTGCCGAACACTGTCGTCGTACTGAAGAACGTCAGCTCGCCGGCCGCCGTACTCAGCCGCAACGGCACCGCGATATCCGCGTAGTCGGTGCGCGCCGGCGGATCGTCGGGCTGGCCGGCCGGCGCGGGGTACGCGGCCAGTTCGTCGCGCAGCGTATGCAGCGTGCGGTCGCCGCTTGCATCGATCTGCCGTTGCAGCCGATGCAGGATATGCGCACGCCATTCGTGCCAATTGACGATCCGCGACGCGAGCCCGTCCGGATGCAGGCTCAGGCGCAGCACGTTGACGGGCGGCTGCAGCAGCCCGGGGGCAGCCTGCGCGACCAGCGCGCCGAGCATCCGGTTCGCGGCAAGCAGCGTCCAGTGCCGATCCACCGCGAGCGCCGGGTACGGCTCATGGCCGCGCAACACCGCCTCGACCGCATGGCGCGCCGCATCGAGCTGCGGATCGGAGAACGGCCGCTCGCGAAAGAGCGGTGCGTAGCCCGCCGCGACGAGCAGCGCATTGCGCTCGCGCAGCGGCACGTCGAGGCGCTCGGCGAGATGCAGCACCATGTCGCGGCTCGGCTGCGCGCGACCCGATTCGACGAAGCTCAGGTGCCGCGCGGACACCTCCGCGTCGAGCGCGAGCGCCATCTGGCTCAGGCGCCGGCGTTGACGCCACGTGCGCAGCAGCGGGCCGATGCCGGACGCACGGCCGGCGGACGGGGGGAGCGATTGGAGGGCGGCGGTCGAGTTCATGGTGACGATGATAGGCAATCCCGCGCGCGCCGGGCATTACCTGTGAGGTAAGCATTCCGGATCGGCGCGCGTCGCCGCCTCCGGCCGCCGGCGCGCGCGACGCCGTGCCACGCCCGCATTTCGTTGCCGGAAGCCGCTGGAAGCTGCGTTACCATAGCCTCCGTGCCAACTGAGAGGCGGCGCCGGATCCGCGGCCACGAAGCCCGGGCCGGACGCCACGGATATTTACAACAAGGCAGTCCAGGGGAATCCAACAATGAAAAAACTCGCCGTCCGCGTCGCCTGCGTCGCGATGCTCGCGTTCGCCGCAACCCGCGGCCACGCGCAAACCGAGGCCGCGCAGGTCGAAATGAGGGCCGCCGCCGCGGCCGCCAACAAGGTCGTCGTGAACGGGCCGGCCGACATCGACCTGAAGCACGAAGCGGTACTGAAGCTGAAGCAGGGCGAGTCGTTCGTACCGGCCGCCGAAGCCGCCCGCTACCTGCGCTCGATGGGCAATTCGATCGACGAATCGAAGCTGGTCGGCCTCGTGCTGCCGGAGGATCCGGACGCCGACTGGATCTCGGTCGTGTCGTTCGAGCCGAGCGGCTACATCCGCGACGACGACGCGAAAGACTGGAAACCCGACGAACTGCTGAAAAGCCTGCAGGCCGGCACCGACGCAAACAACCCGGCGCGCAAGGAGCGCGGACTGCCCGAAAACGAGGTGGTCGGCTGGGCGCAGGCGCCCGCGTACGACGCGGCCACGCATCGGCTCGTGTGGTCCGCGATCATCCGCCACAAGGGCGCGGCTCCGAACGCGGAGAGCGACGGCGTGAACTACCGGACGCTCGTGCTCGGCCGCGACGGCTACCTGTCGCTGACGATGGCGTCGACGCTCGCCGATCTGCCGAAGTACAAGCCTTCGGCCGACGGCCTGCTCGCGAGCATCCGCTTCAACGACGGCAAGCGCTACGCCGATTTCAACAAGTCGACCGACCACGTCGCCGAGTACGGCCTCGCGGCGCTGATCGTCGGCGTCGGCGCGAAGAAGCTCGGCCTGCTCGCGCTGATCGGCGCGTTCGCCGTGAAGTTCTTCAAGATCGGCGCGGTCGCGCTCTTGGCGGGCGGCGCGGCGCTGAAGCGCTTCTTCGGACGCAAGCCGAAGCCGGCGGCCATGCCGGCGGTCGTCGATACGGCCGCTGCAGCCGACGCCGCAGCCCGATCCGGCGCGGAGCGCAAGGAATGACGAAGCTGCTGCTGCTGATCTTCGGCGGCCTGAAGCTCGGCAAGGTGCTCGTGTCGGCGGGCAGCATGCTGGCGTCGATCGCCGTGTATGCGCTGTTCTACGGCTGGCGCTTCGCAGCCGGTTTCGTCGCGCTGCTGCTCGTGCACGAAGGCGGCCACTATCTGGCCGCGCAGCGGCGCGGGCTCGACGTGGGGCTGCCGACCTTCATCCCGTTCGTCGGCGCGTGGATCCAGCTGAAGGAGATGCCGCACGACGCGGAAACCGAGGCCTACGTCGGGCTGGCGGGGCCGTTCGTCGGCACGCTCGGCGCGCTCGCCTGCTATGCGCTCGCGCGCCACTACGACAGCAACCTGCTGCTCGCGCTCGCCTACACGGGCTTCTTCCTGAACCTGTTCAACCTGATTCCGCTGTCGCCGTTCGACGGCGGGCGCATCACCGCGGTGCTGTCGCCGCGGATCTGGTTCGCGGGCGTGCCGGTGCTGATCGCGCTGTTCGTGTACCGGCCGAGTCCGCTGTTGATCGTGATGGCGATCCTCGCGCTGCCGCAGCTGAAGCGCGCGTGGCGCTACGATCCCGACGCGCCGGAGAACCGCGCGTACTACACGACGTCGGTCGAAACGAAAACGACCTACGCGCTGTGCTACGTCGGCCTGCTCGCGTTTCTCGCGCTGATGACGTCCGGCGTGCACGACATGCTGCGCGTCGCGCATTCCGCGGCCTGACAGACGTAAAAACGGCGGCCGCCGATGCGCGGCCGCCGTCGTCCTTGTCCTGCGGTCGGAACGAAGCTCACGCGTCGCGATGACGCAGCTCGACCCGCTTGATGTCCTTCACGATCACCAGATAGCTGAACACCGTGACGAGCGCG
Organism: Burkholderia sp. SR8; assembly: GCF_052851275.1. Lineage (NCBI taxonomy): Bacteria > Pseudomonadati > Pseudomonadota > Betaproteobacteria > Burkholderiales > Burkholderiaceae > Burkholderia > Burkholderia sp. SR8. Next base: position 10,409 of record NZ_JAULUC010000016.1, on the reverse strand, counting down.
TTCAGCCCGACGAACACGAGTGCGCCGTTGAACGAGCCGCTCGCGCCGACCAGGTAGCCGATCGCGATCGGCGCGACGATGCCGGCCGTGTTGCCGAACATGTTGAACAGGCTGCCCGACAGGCCGATCGCTTCCTTCGGCGCGGTGTCCGCGACGACGGCCCAGCCGAGCGAGCCGATCCCCTTGCCGAAGAACGACACGGCCATCAGCACGATCACCAGCCCTTCGCTGTCGACGTAATTGCAGCCGATGATGACCATCGACAGCAGCATCCCGCCGACGATCGGGATCTTGCGCGCGAGCGTCAGCGACACGCCGCGACGGATCAGCGTGTCCGACAGCATCCCGCCGAGCACGCCGCCGAGGAATCCGCAGATCGCCGGCAGCGACGTCATGAAGCCGGCCTTCAGCAGCGACATCCCGCGTGCCTGCACGAGGTAGATCGGGAACCACGTGAGGAAGAAGTACGTGAGCACGTTCACGCAGTACTGGCCGAGATAGACGCCGAGCAGCATCCGGTTCGACAGCAGCTGGCGCACGTAGTACCAGCCCGCGACGCGGCTGCCTTCGGACACGGCGCCGGCGCCGCGCGACCCGGCCGGCCGGCTCGTCGTGCGCACGAGTCCGCCGCCTTGCTCGATATGCTCGAGTTCCGCGCGGTTCACGCGCGGATGGTCGGCCGGATCCTTCATCACGCGCAGCCACAGGAACGCGAGCGCGATGCCGGCGAGACCGAGCCACAGATACACGTGGTGCCAGCCGTATGCATGCGTGAGCCACGCCATCAGCGGCGAGAATACGACCGCCGCGAAGTACTGCGCGGCGTTGAAGATCGCCGACGCGGTGCCGCGCTCGGCGGTCGGGAACCAGCTCGCGACGACCTTCGCGTTCGCCGGAAACGCGGGCGCCTCGGCGATGCCGACCGCGAAGCGCATCACGAACAGCGCGGTCACGGCGAATGCAGCGCTGCCGCCGAGGCCGATCGTGCTCTGCAGCAGCGTGAACGCCGACCACAGGAAGATGCTGGTTGCATACACGCGGCGCGCGCCGAAGCGGTCGAGCAGCCAGCCGCTCGGCAGTTGCGCCAGCACGTACGCCCAGCTGAACGCCGAGAAGATGTAGCCCATCGTCACCGGATCGATGCCGAAGGCCTTGCGGATCGGCGTACCGGTGATCGACAGCGTCGCGCGATCCGCGTAGTTGAGCGTCGTGACGACGAACAGCATCGCCAGGATCCAGTAGCGCACGGCCGTGCGGCGCACGCTGCCGGCGAGTTCGATCGGAAGATCGCGAGAGGGAGTTTGATTAGGCACTTTAATGTACGTCGTCGTATGACATGATCGGAAGTTTATGGGTAACGGTGCGGCGCAGAAACCTCGGGTTTTCCCTTTGAATGCGGGCTGCTGGAGACGGAATTATCGCGTTCATATAGGCGGCGCAAGGGCCCGGGGCCGGTGCCGACCAAGTGAAAGCGTCACGGGAAACTGCGATCTCGTTGGCAGACATCGTATCTGTTGAGCTACAATGAGCGCACCATTCCCGAACCACGGAGCACACCCCATGCAACTGACTGGAGAGATGCTGATCGGCGCCGACGCGGTGGCCGGCTCAGCCGGTACCTTGCGCGCGTTCGACCCGACGAAAGGCGCACCGATCGACGCGCCGGCATTCGGCGTCGGGACGCAGGCCGACGTCGAGCGCGCCTGCGAACTCGCACGCGACGCGTTCGACGCCTATCGCGCCCAGCCGCTCGCGGCCCGCGCGGCGTTTCTCGAAGCGATCGCCGACGAAATCGTCGCGCTTGGCGACACGCTGATCGAACGCGCGCACGCCGAAACGGGCCTGCCCGTCGCGCGGCTGCAAGGCGAGCGCGGCCGCACGGTCGGCCAGCTCCGGCTGTTCGCGCGCGTCGTGCGCGACGGACGCTTCCTCGCCGCGTCGATCGATCCCGCGCAGCCCGCGCGCACGCCGCTGCCGCGCTCGGACCTGCGGCTGCAGAAAGTCGGGCTCGGCCCCGTCGTCGTGTTCGGCGCGAGCAACTTCCCGCTCGCGTTCTCGGTGGCCGGCGGCGACACCGCGTCGGCACTGGCGGCCGGCTGCCCGGTGATCGTGAAGGCCCACGAGGCGCATCTCGGCACGTCCGAGCTGGTCGGCCGCGCGATTCGCGCGGCAGTCGCGAAATGCGGGATGCCGGCCGGCGTGTTCTCGCTGCTGATCGGCCCCGGCCGCGTGATCGGCGCGGCGCTCGTCAGCCACCCGGCGATCCAGGCAGTCGGTTTCACCGGATCGCGGCAGGGCGGGATGGCGCTCGTGCAACTCGCGAATGCGCGTCCGCAACCGATTCCGGTCTACGCGGAAATGAGCAGCATCAACCCGGTCGTGCTGTTTCCGGCCGCGCTGGCCGCGCGCGGCGACGCGATCGCGACCGGCTTCGTCGATTCGCTGACGCTCGGCACCGGCCAGTTCTGCACGAACCCGGGCCTCGTGCTGGCGGTCGACGGCCCCGATCTCGACCGCTTCGAGGCCGTCGCCGCACAGGCGCTCGCGAAGAAGCCGGCCGGCGTGATGCTGACGCGCGGCATCGCCGACGCGTATCGCAACGGCCGCGGCAAGCTGGCCGAACTGCCGGGCGTGCGTGAAATCGGCGCGGGCGAGGCGGCGCAGACCGAATGCCAGGCAGGCGGCGCGCTGTACGAAGTGGCCGCGCAGGCGTTCCTGTCCGAGCCGGCGTTCAGCCACGAAGTGTTCGGGCCGGCATCGCTGATCGTGCGCTGCCGCGATCTCGACGAAGTCGCGCGCGTGCTCGACGCGCTCGAAGGCCAGCTGACGGCCACGCTGCAGATGGACGCCGACGACAAGCCGCTCGCGCGCCGTCTGCTGCCGATCCTCGAGCGCAAGGCCGGCCGCCTGCTTGTCAACGGCTACCCGACGGGCGTCGAGGTGTGCGATGCGATGGTGCACGGCGGGCCGTTCCCGGCGACGTCGAACCCGGCGGTCACGTCGGTCGGCGCGACCGCGATCGACCGTTTCCTGCGGCCGGTGTGCTATCAGGACTTCCCGGACGACCTGCTGCCGGAAGGGCTGCAGGAAAGCAATCCGCTCGGGATTCCGCGGCTGCGGGACGGGAAGGCGGAGTAACAGTGCGCGACGACGGAAGGCGCGACCCCGAGGGGCGCATTCCGGCGTGTCGAACCACGGCGGCGGACGATGCCCAGGGGCGTCTCCGCCGCTTTCCATTCATGGCAGGCTGGCGAGCTGCCATTTCGCGCGCTCGGCGAGCGCGGTGCGCGACGAGTTGCAGACGCCCGGCTGCGGCGAGCAGGCGTCGATCGCGGGTCCACAGCTTGCTGCCGCCGGTCAGCCTGACCGAGGCAAGCAGATGGGCGTCGACGTAACCGACGCCGAGCCCGTGAAGCGGTACGACATCGATCATGCGCTGGACTTCATCGTCGGTCGCCGGGGTGGCGGCGAGCCGCGAGTCTACTTCCGCGTTGCCGGAATTTCTCCTACAGTAGCGAGGCCTCGGACCGCCCGGTCCGCAGGCGAGCCTGAGAGACCGACAAAAACCGACAAGGAACCATCCGATGAACATCAGCAAGCGCGGCGACCACCTGTTCGCCGCCGGATTGTGGAAGGCGATCGGCGACGTCGCGCATTCCGTGCGCAGCCGCATCGGCCAGTACAGCGAAGGGCGCGTGCTCGCGAATGCGCTGCTGGAATTCCAGCGCGACCTGGGCGGCAGCGAATTCGACGTGACCATCAACCAGGGGCGGGCCGTGACCGGCTCCGACGCGCATTCGCTCATGTTCGGCCTCGCCGTGCGGCGTTTCAGGCAGGACATGGAAGCGCTCGTGTTCGCGCTCGAGCAGCGCCGCGGCATCGACGAACGCGACCAGAGCCTGCGCACCGACGCGCTGACGCAGGCCAACAGCGCACTCGTGACCGCGAAGCAGTCGGCGACGATCACGGTCGGCCGCTTCTTCGACGCGGTCGTCGACCGCGACGTACTCGGGCAGATTCTGGGCGGCGAGTCGAACGCACGTGTGCGTGCGGATGCTCAGGGACAGATCGAGGCGACCCGGATCAAGCTGGGTAACGTACGCCACCGGATCATCGGCGTGATCGCGCAGATGTGACGGCACGCGTCGCAGCGCCGCCGCCGTAAACGACCGCGGCCGGCAAGCGCCGGCCGCGATGAATGCACGAACGGGCCGCCCGCGGTGCCCGCAGAACGCACCGCGCCGGCCGTCCCCGCTTACTGCGGGCCCATCTTCTTGATCAGCACGTCGAGTTCGGCCAGTTCGGCGTCGGTCAGGTCGACGAGCGGTGCGCGCACCGGGCCCGCGTCGTGGCCGACGAGCTTCGCGCCCGCCTTCACGATGCTGACCGCGTAACCGGCGCGGCGATTGCGGATCTTCAGGTACGGCAGGAAGAACTCGTCGATCAGGCGGCCGACCGTCGCGTGGTCGTCCTTCGCGATCGCTTCGTAGAATTCCATCGCCGTCTTCGGGATGAAGTTGAACACGGCCGACGAGTACACCGGCACGCCGAGCGCCTTGTACGCGGCTGCGTAGACTTCGGCCGTCGGCAGGCCGCCGAGGTACGCGAAGCGGTCGCCGAGGCGGCGGCGGATCGTGACCATGCTCTCGATTTCGCCGACGCCGTCCTTGAAGCCGATCAGATTCGGGCAACGATCGGCGAGGCGCTCGAGCATGTCGGCGTTCAGCTTCGAATTCGCGCGGTTGTACACCACGACGCCGATCTTCAGCGAGCGGCACACCTGCTCGACGTGCTCGGCGATGCCTTCCTGGCTCGCTTCGGTCAGGTAGTGCGGCATCAGCAGCACGCCGCTCGCGCCGAGGCGCTCGGCTTCCTGCGCATATTCGATCGCGACGCGCGTCGCGCCGCCGGCGCCGGCCAGGATCGGTACCTTGCCCTTGCAGGTTTCGGTCGCGACGCGGATCACGTCCGAATACTCGCGCTGTGTGAGCGAGAAGAATTCACCGGTGCCGCCGGCCGCGAACAGCGCGGTCGCGCCGTACGGCGCCAGCCATTCGAGGCGTTCGGCGTAGGTGGTCGGGCGGAAGCTGCCGTCTGCGTCGAAATCCGTCAGCGGAAACGACAGCAGGCCGTGGGAGATGATCTGTTTGAGTTCTTGCGGTGAAGTCATGGTTGGGTCGTCCGTCTAGCGCGAGTGCTGGGTTCGTCGGGTACGGCATCCGAGCCATATTGGCGATGTCGTTGTATGTCATCGTACAACGCAAGAATGGCCGACGCAAGCGGTTTGCTGGCTGGTAAAGGGTAGGGTCTTTCCGGATAAGGGTTTACGCAGCATCGCAGGTTGGTGTTGAATGTCGTATGATGACTAACGATTTGACGGTAGCCTCCCAGGAATTCCGATGACTGCTTCCCCTCTCTACATCCGCGTGCACCCGGACGACAACGTCGCGATCGTCGTCAACGATGGTGGTCTGCCCGAGGGCGCGACGTTTGCCGACGGCCTCACGTTGCGCGAAGGCGTGCCGCAAGGTCACAAGGTCGCACTGGTCGATCTCGCGGCCGGCGACCCGATCGTCCGCTACAACGTCGTGATCGGCTACGCGCTCACCGAGCTGCGCCGCGGCAGCTGGGTCAACGAGCGCACGATGCGCATGCCCGAGCCGCCCGGCCTCGACGACCTGCCGCTCGCCACGCGTGCCGCGCCGCCGCTCGCACCGCTCGAAGGCTATACGTTCGAGGGTTTCCGCAATCCCGACGGCTCGGTCGGCACGCGCAACATCCTCGCGATCACGACGACCGTGCAGTGCGTGTCGGGCGTCGTCGAGCATGCGGTGAAGCGGATCAAGGCAGAACTGCTGCCGCGCTACCCGAACGTCGACGACGTGGTCGGGCTCGAGCACACGTACGGTTGCGGCGTCGCGATCGATGCGCCCGATGCCGACATCCCGATCCGCACGCTGCGCAACATCAGCCTGAACCCGAACTTCGGCGGCGAGGTGATGATGGTGAGCCTCGGCTGCGAGAAGCTGCAGCCCGAGCGCCTGCTGCCGCCCGGCGCGATTCCGGTCGCGGCCGACGGCGCGCGCGACAACGGCGGCGTCGTGTGCCTGCAGGATGCCGCGCACGTCGGCTTCAACTCGATGATCGACTCGATCATGAAGATGGCCGAATCGCATCTCGAGCGGCTGAACCGCCGCCGTCGCGAAACGTGCCCGGCGTCGGATCTCGTCGTCGGCGTGCAGTGCGGCGGCAGCGACGCGTTTTCGGGCTTGACCGCGAATCCGGCGGTCGGTTTCGCGGCCGACCTGCTGGTCCGCGCGGGCGCGACGATCATGTTCTCCGAAGTGACCGAAGTGCGCGACGGCGTCGCGCAGCTCACGTCGCGCGCCGCGAACGAGGACGTCGCCCGCGAGATCATCCGCGAGATGGACTGGTACGACCGCTACCTGCAGCGCGGCCGCGTCGACCGCAGCGCGAACACGACGCCCGGCAACAAGAAGGGCGGCCTGTCGAACATCGTCGAGAAGGCGATGGGCTCGATCGTGAAGTCGGGCAGCGCGCCGATCGCCGGCGTCGTGCGTCCCGGCGACCGGGCGCGGCAGAAGGGGCTGCTGTACGCGGCGACGCCCGCGAGCGACTTCATCTGCGGCACGCTGCAGCTCGCGGCGGGGATGAACCTGCACATCTTCACGACGGGCCGCGGCACGCCGTACGGCCTCGCGCAGGTGCCGGTGATCAAGGTCGCGACGCGCAGCGATCTCGCGCGCCGCTGGCACGACCTGATGGATCTCGACGCGGGGCAGATCGCGACCGGCGCGGCGTCGATCGAGGACGTGGGCTGGGAGCTGTTCCGGCTGATGCTCGACGTCGCGAGCGGCAAGCGCCGCACGTGGGCCGAGCAATGGAAGCTCGCGAACGCGCTGACGCTGTTCAACCCGGCGCCGGTGACCTGATCTGCCGGTCGCGACGGCAGACGATGCGGGCGCCTTCGGGCGCCCGTTTGCGTTGGGGCCGCGATTTGCTTACCTCGAACGTAATCGACCGGCGGTGCGGGGCCGGCGACGATAGCGTCACGCGAACCCGAAACGTTCGCGGCGCTGTCCTCCCTCATTCACACCAGGAGCCTCGCATGAATACCGCCCAAACCGCCTCGTCCGCCCACGCCGACCTGATCGACCGCTATTTCGACGCATGGAACGAACCGGACGCCGCAGCCCGGCGCGCGCTGATCGATGCGACCTACGCGAGCGACGCGGCCTATCGCGATCCGCTGATGGCCGGCGATGGCCACGCGGGCATCGACACGATGATCGCGGCCGTGCAGGAACGCTTCCCCGCGTATCGTTTTCGCCGCACGACCGACGTCGACGGATTCGGCCAGCACCTGCGCTTTTCGTGGGCGCTCGTATCGCCCGAAGGCGCGGCGGTCGTGAAGGGCTCGGATTTCGGCACCGTCGATGCGTCGGGCCGGCTGAAGTCGGTCACGGGTTTCATCGACGAAATGCCGGCCGCGGCGTCGTGACGCGAGCCGCGCATACCCGGCGGCGTCCGGGATCGGGTAACGTTATGCGGTTCGTTCCTGATCCCGGAGACTTGCCGACATGCTGAAGAACCTCGATCCGCTGCTGCACGCCGACGTCCTGCACGCGCTGCGCGCGATGGGCCACGGAGATGAAGTGGTGATCTGCGATGCGAATTTCCCGGCGGAATCCGTCGCCGAGCATACGGTCGTCGGCCGCGCGCTGCGCATCGACGGCGCCGACTCGGCGCGGGTCGCGCGCGCGGTGCTGTCCGTGCTGCCGCTCGATACCTTCGTCGAAACGCCCGCGTGGCGAATGGAAGTCGTCGGCGATGCGGCCGCCGTGCCGCCCGTGCAGCGCGAAGTGCAGGCCGAGATCGATCGCGCGGAAGGGCGCGCGGTGCCGCTCGCGGGCGTCGACCGTTTCGCGTTCTACGAGCGCGCGCAGCAGGCGTATGCGGTGATCGTCACCGGCGAACTGCGCGGCTACGGCTGCTTCATCTTCAAGAAAGGCGTGCTGTTGAGCGACGCGAGTTAGGGCCGGTTCCCGTTTGATTTTCCGCCCGCGCGAGCGCCGTTTGCCGCGGCGCCCGCGCGGCCGCGCCGGCGTCGCAGTGTAAAGATTTGCTACAACCTTTTTCTTTGACACGGCGGAAAGACCCTCTATGCTGGCCCATTTGCTGCCGGCCCACCGGGCCGAGCGGGGCCGCGCGGCCCCGACCCGCACGGGCGCGCCCCGCGCGGACGGCCGATTTGCATACGAGGAGAGAGGCATGACGCGTTCCGTCGATTCCGGCGTCATTTTTTTCGCACGCCTGGCGCTGGCGGCGTTGTTTCTGTGGGGCGGCGTGATGAAGCTGCTCGGCTACAGCGATTTCATCGGCTATCTGCACCGGATGAACGTCCCGTATCCGCAGGTGATGGGGCCGATCGTCGTCGTGATCGAAGCGCTCGGCGCGCTGCTGCTGATCGTCGGCTACAAGGTGAAGCCGCTCGCGTTGCTGATGGCCGTCTATACGGTCGCGACCGCGATGGTCGGCCACAATTTCTGGGACGCGACGGACGCCGCGGTCCAGCACGACATGGTGATCCACTTCTGGAAGAACATCGCGATCGCCGGCGGGTTCCTGCTGCTGTTCGTGACGGGTGCCGGCGGCGCGAGCATCGACGCGCTGCGCCGGCCGAGTTCGTCGTACGGTGTGCTGCGCTGAGTCCGGCAGTGTTGCATTGAGTGGTACGAAGCGATGCACGCGCATGCGTCGCGACGCTGAAGCAATACAAAACAAAAGGGCCGAATCACGCTCGCCGCGGGATTCGGCCCTTCGTTCATCCGGCCGGCGCGGGCGCGCCGAGGTTCAGCGTGCGTCTTTCAGGTCCTTCGCATCCTTCGAGAACTGCACCGCGATTGCGCCGAGCACGCAGATCGCCGCGACGTACACGACCGGCGCGAGCGGGTTCGACTTCATCATCAGCGACACGATCACCGGCGTGAGACCGCCGAAGATCGCATACGCGACGTTGTACGAGAACGAGATGCCAGAGAAACGCACGACGGCCGGGAAGCTGCGGACCATCACGAACGGCACCGCGCCGATCGTGCCGACCGTGAAGCCGGCGATCCCGTAGTACAGCGGCAGCGTCGACGCGTCGGCCGCGACCTGCACGAACAGCAGGTAGTAGCACGCGGCCAGCACGAGGCCGCCGATGCCGAGCACGCGCTTCGCGCCGATCCAGCCCGCGAGCGAACCGGCGGTGACGCAGCCGGCCGTCAGGCACAGCGTCGCGATGCTGTTCGCGAACAGCGTGGTCGCGGGCGTCAGGTGGAACTGCTTCTGCAGCAGCGCGGGCGTCATCAGGATCACGACGACGATCGCCGCCGACAGCATCCACGTGAGCAGCATCGACACGATCACCGCGCGGCCGTGGTCGCGCAGCACGGCCTTCAGCGGAATCTCCGCCGCGAGCGCCTTCTTCGCCTTCATCTCGGCGAACACCGGCGTTTCATGCAGCCAGCGGCGCAGGTACACGGAGAACAGCCCGAATACGCCGCCGAGCAGGAACGGGATGCGCCACGCGAACGCGGTGACTTCGGCGCCCGAGTAACGGCTGTTGATGCCGGCGGCCACCAGCGAGCCGAGCAGGATGCCGGCCGTGAGGCCCGCGGTCAGCGTGCCGCACGCGTAGCCGATGTGGCGCGACGGCACGTGTTCGGACACGAACACCCATGCTCCCGGCACTTCGCCGCCGACTGCCGCGCCCTGCAGCACGCGGAACAGCAGCAGCAGCACCGGCGCGAGGATGCCGATCGTGTCGTAGGTCGGCAGCAGGCCCATCAGCAGCGTCGGCACCGACATCATCAGCACGCTCAGCGTGAACATCCGCTTGCGGCCGAACAGGTCGCCGAAGTGCGCCATGATCACGCCGCCGAGCGGCCGCGCGAGATAGCCGGCCGCGAAGATGCCGAACGTCTGCAGCTGGCGCAGCCAGTCGGGGATGTCGTGCGGGAAGAACAGCTGTCCGATCGCGGGCGCGAAGAACACGAAGATGATGAAGTCGTAGAACTCGAGCGCGCCGCCGAGTGCGGCAAGGCCAAGGGTTTTGTAGTCGCTGCGCGTGAGCGCGCGTTCGGCGGCGCGAGGCACGCCGCTCAATTCGGAAGCTTGCATGGTCAGGACGATCGGTTTTCGAATGTTGTTGTCGGTGCTGCGTCTCCAGGGCCCGCTTTTCGGCATGGACTGGCAAGGCGCGGCTTGCGTCGTCGAGCGTGTGTCGCGTATCGGATGGAACACGTCACATGCACCGTCGCACCGGGATGGGGCGCAACGGAGACGAAGCGTCAAAGCGGGTGGGGGGATTCTACAGGAGCGCGAAATGCACGCACGCGGCGGGC
>NZ_JAULUC010000015.1:0-166619 GCF_052851275.1 Burkholderia sp. SR8 | reverse complement strand
GGTTCCGGCGGCGGTTCCGGTGGCGGTTCCGGTGGCGGTGCCGGCGGAGGTTCCGGCGGTGGTTCCGGCGGTGGTCACGGCGGCGGTTCCGGCGGTGGTTCCGGCGGTGGTTCCGGCGGTGGTCACGACGGCGGTTCCGGCGGCGGTTCCGGTGGCGGTTCCGGTGGCGGTTCCGGCGGTGGTTCCGGCGGCGGTTCCGGTGGCGGTGGTCATGGTACCGGCGGTCATGGCAACGGCGGCGGGAACGGCAATGGCAACGGCAATGGCGGCGCTGGAAACGGCGGGGCCAACGGCGTCGGCAATGGCAACGGTAACGGCAGTGCCGGCGGCCACGGCGGCAACGGCGGCGCAACCGGTGGTCACGGCAACGGTGGCGGCAACGGCAGCGGGAACGGCAATGGCGGCGCCGGCAACGGTGGCGCCAACGGCGTCGGCAATGGCAACGGTAGCGGCAGTGCCGGCGGGAACGGCGGCAACGGCGGATCATCCGGCGGCCACGGCCACTGATCGAAACGCCGCGTGATCCGGTGCTGTCAGAGCATTTCGAGCGCGCGCTTGCTGCGCGGCGGACGGAAGTACCCGTCGAGCTGCGCGCGCTCGTCATCGCTCAGCACGAGATCGAGCGCAGCGCGATTGTCGCGCACGTGTTCGATCCGCGACGCCTTCGGAATCGCGAACACGTGCGGCTGCGCAAGCACCCACGCAAGTGCGACGCGCGTGACCGACACGCCGCGCTGCCGCGCGATTTCATCGAGCGGCGAACGCTTCGGCAGCCGCCCGTGATCCACCGGGCTGTAGGCCATCGCCGGCATCCGGCGAGCGGCGAGCCACGGCAGCAGGTCGAATTCCGCGCCGCGGCGCGCGATGTTGTAGAGGATCTGATTGGTCGCGCACGCACCGCCGCCCGCTTCGTCGACGAGCTCGACCATGTCGGCCGTGTCGAAATTGCTGACACCCCAGTGGCAGATCTTGCCGGCGCGCCGCAGCGCCTCGAAGCCCTCCACGGTCTCCTCGAGCGGCACCGAGCCGCGCCAGTGCAGCAGATACAGATCGACACGATCGGTGCGCAGGCGCTTGAGGCTCGCATCGCACGCGGCGACGACGCCGCGCCGGCTCGCGTGATGCGGATACACCTTGCTGACGAGAAACACGTCGTCGCGCAGGCCGCTCAACGCTTCGCCGACGAGTTCCTCGGTCGCGCCGTCGCCGTACATCTCGGCGGTATCGACGAGCGTCATCCCGAGCGCGATGCCCTCGCGCAATGCGGCGATCTCGTCCGCGCGCCGCGCGGGCCGCTCGCCCATTTCCCAGGTCCCGAGGCCAAGCTTCGGAATCGTCTCGCCGTCCGGCAGGACGACCGTGGCGATCGTGTCTGTCATGCGCTCCTCGCTGCGGATAGGTGGCCGCGCACCGCGGCCGAAGCATGGGCCAGTGTAGTCAATCGGCGCCCTGCCCGCCTATTGCACGGCAAAAACCCGCTATAACGGCGCAGCATGATGACTTAGAATGGCCGGCAACCTGATCGATACCCATTCCATGAAGGCACCCACGGACGACCGCTGGCAGGACCTGCGCCCCGACCCCGACAACGACACGCCGCTCTACCTGCAGCTCGCCCGCAAGCTCGGCGACGCGATCCACGACAATCGCTGGGCGGCCGGCGAGGCGCTGCCGTCGGAACGCGTGCTGTCCGAAGCGCTCGGCGTGTCGCGCATCACCGCACGCAAGGCGATCGCGCTGCTCGTCGAGCAAGGGCTGATCCGACGCACGCAAGGCGCCGGCAACTTCATCCAGCCGCGCTACGAGGATCCGCTGTCGCGGCTGTCGAGCTTCAGCGAAATGCTCGAGCGGCGCGGCTTCAAGCCGAGTTCGCAATGGCTCGAGCGCGAGATCCAGCCGGCGAATCGCGACGAAGTGATCCAGCTCGGCCTGTCGCCGGCCGCATCGGTTACACGGCTGAAACGCCTGCGCCTCGCGGACGGCATCGTGATGGCCGTCGAGAACTCGACGTTCCCCGCGACGCTGATTCCCGATCCGCAGGCGATCGGCGGTTCGCTGTACAGCTATCTCGAAGCGCGCGGCACGCCGATCGTGCGCGCGCTGCAGCATTTCCGCGCGGTGAATGCGACGGACGAGATCGCGCAGCAGATGGGCATCGCACCGCACGACGCGCTGCTGCTGATCACGCGGATCGGCTATACGGCCGACCAGCGCGCGATCGAGCTCACCGACACGTACTGCCGCAACGACTACTACGATTTCGTCGTCGAACTGCGCAAGTAGCGCGCCCCGCGCAGTCGCCGCCTACAGCCAGCGCGCGGCGTCGGTGCCGAGCGGCACGGGCGGGCGCGCGAATCGCGGCGGGGTCGCCGACAGGCATTCGGCCGACCGCACGGCGTCGATCGTGCCGAACGGCGACACCGTACGGTCGAGCCGGTCGCGCACGTCGTCAGGCGTGAAATCGGCTGCACGCAGGCCGCCCGGCACCACGCCGAACGATTGCAGCCAGCGCCCCGTCTGCGCGAGCGACAGCCGCACATGCCAGCTTCCGCCTTCCGTTGCGCGGCGCGCGAGCGCGATCATCGCGCCGAACGCCGCGAGATAACCCGTCGCATGATCGAGCGCCTGGCACGGCAGATGGCGCGGCGCGTCCGCCTGCGCGGCCTGCTGCTCCTGCCACGCGATGCCGCTCGCCGACTGCACGAGGCTGTCGAAGCCGCGCCGCATCGCCCACGGCCCCGCATGGCCGTACGCTGACACCGACACGCATACGATCCCCGGCCGCAACTCGGCGAGTGCCTGTGGCGAGAACCCGCGCGCGGCGAGCGCGCCCGGGCGATAGGCCTGCAGGAACACGTCGGCGTCGCGTGCGAGTTCGCGCAGCGCGGCGACGCCGGCGGCGTCGCGCAGGTCGATCCACGTCGAGCGCTTGCCGCGCCCGTTGTCGATCACGAGCGACGCGATGTTCGGCAGGTGCGCTCCGTTGACGAGCAGCGTCTGCGCACCGTGCGACGCGAGCGTGCGGCCTGCGACCGGCCCTGCGATGATGCGCGTGAGATCGAGCACGCGCACGCCCGCGAGCGGCTGGTCCGGCTCGCCGCGGCCGATCGCCTCGACGGGTGCGTCGCCGATCCGCTCGATCTCGAACAGCGGCAGCGACGCGAGCGCACGCGCCTGCGCGTGCGCGGCCCATTCGTCAGGGGTTCTGATCAATGCCGCGCAGAGGCCGGCCTCGGCCAGCGCGGTATCGAGTGCCGTGCCGTCCCACGTGCGGATCGCCGCGGCAACGTCGTCGCGCTGCGGGCCGCAGCCGAGCGCGTCGAGAATCCCGTGCAGGTGATGCGGAAAGTTCGCATGCAACTGGATCCAGCGCCCGTCGCGCGTGTCGTAGAAGCCCGTCACCGGATGACGCGGCTCGGGTGGCGCGCCGCCATCCACACGCAGGTAGCGCTCGCTGCGGAACGCGACGAGCGCGTCGCGCATCGACACGTCGACGCGCTGCGCGACGCCCGTGCGCAGCCGGTGACATTCGGCCGCCGCGAGGCCGGCGGCCGCGATCGTCGCCGCGGCTAGCGTGCCGACATGGAACGTCGACGGCAGCGTCGGGTCCTGGCCCGTCACGGCCGTGCGGGCCAGTGCGCCCGGCTCGCCGTGCGCGAGTTGCCACAAACGGGTCAATGCGAGTTCGGGTGTCATGGTGCGAGCGTGCCGTTGAGAAGACGCAATCGAGTCTAGAATCCGCGACAGGCGCGATCAATCTTGATGGCGCGAATCAATACATAACGAATAGTTGTAACGGGGCCGCGCTTCATGCGCCCCGACAGGAGCGATCGGCATGACGTCCCTCAGCGCGCCGGAAGCCGCCGGCATTCTCGGTGTCAGCGTGAGCACCCTTTACGCATACGTGAGCCGCGGCCTGCTGCGCTCGCTGCCCGACGGCGCGAGCAAGCGCCGCCGCTACGACGCGGACGAGGTGCGTCTGCTCGCGCGGCGCCGCGCCGATGCGAAGCGCGCGGGCGGCGTCGCCGAGCGCTCGCTCGACTGGGGCGTGCCGGTGCTCGAATCGCGGATCACGCAGATCGCCGCTGGTCGCCTGCACTACCGCGGTGTCGATGCGATCGCGCTCGCCAACAGCGCGACGCTCGAACAAACGGCCGCCCGGTTATGGGATTGTCCGCCTGCGCGGCTCGCTGCGGTGTCGCTTGCGGCGGCCGGTTTCGACACCGTGCAGTGGGACGACTGGGCGCGCCGCTGGACGCATCTCGCGCCGCTCGAGCGCGCGCTGGTGCTGCTGCCCGCCGCGGCCGCGTCGCTGCCGCGGCTGTGGGCGCAGGAGCGCGATGCGCAGTTCGACACGGCCGCGCTGCTGCTGCGCGTGACGGCGGCCGCGCTGGCGGGCATCGCGCCCGGCGACGCACCCGTGCATCGGCAGCTCGCCGCCGCATGGCGCATCCGGCGGCGCGACGAAGCCGACCTGCTGCGCCGCGCGCTCGTGCTGTGCGCCGATCACGAGCTGAACCCGTCGACCTTTGCGGTGCGCTGCATCGCGTCGACCGGCACCCATCTGTTCGGCGCGGTCGCGGGCGGACTCGCGGCGCTGTCGGGCCCGCGTCACGGCGGCGAGACGTTCCGCGCGGGCGCGCTGCTCGACGAAGCGGCGCGCGCCGCCGACCTCGACCGCTACCTCGCGCTGCGGCTCGCGCACGACGAGCGAACCGGCGGCGCGCGCACGCTGCTGTCCGGTTTCGCGCACCCGCTCTATCCCGACGGCGACCCGCGCGCTCGCGCGTTGCTCGATGCGCTGCACGCCGTGCTGCCCGACCGCGCGCCGCTACGCACGGCCCGCGCGATCGCCGCGCGCGTCGACGCGGCGAGCGGACTGCGGCCGACGATCGATTTCGCGCTCGCGGTGCTGCAACGCGCGCTCGCGCTGCCCGACGGCGCCGCGTTCGCGCTGTTCGCGGCCGGCCGCACCGCGGGCTGGATCGCGCACGCGCTCGAACAATATGCGGACGGCAAGCTGATCCGGCCCCGCGCGCGCTACGTCGGCAGCGACGCGGCCGCCTGAGCGCGCGCGCCGCGCCACGCGGCAAGCCGGCGCCACGCCGTGGGCGCCACCTGCACGGCGGGCGCCGCCTGCGGGCCGAACGCGAACACCGCGCCGCCCGCCGCCGCGCCGATCCACACGCGCATGCGCGGCTCCAGCGCCAGCGACTCGCCGGCGCGCAGCCAGTGATCGTCGGGCCGGCCTTCGACCGTCACCCACAGGCCGCCGTCCGCGACCTGCAGCGCGGTGCGATCGACGATCCGCCAGCACCCGGCCGGCTCGTTGCCGTCCATCTCGTAGAGTCGCAGTTCACGCATGGCCGCCTCCGGGTCTTGGGTTCGATGACGCCAGTATTTCGGACATCGGCAACACGCGGACAGATACGCCCGCAGGCACTTTCGGCTGAACTGTACCGGCCCGCCGGCGCACGGGCGTCCGCCCGATACCGCGCGCGGGCATCGGGGTCGGCGGCCCCATCCTGCGCGGCACGGCGGCTTTGCCTACAATGACGGCTGTCTTGCGCCCCCGGCCCCATCTTCATGTTCCAACGCCCGCCCGCCGCCGCTCCCGGCGAAAAGAACCTCACCGTGATGCTGTGGCTCGTTGCGACGGGCTTCTTCATGCAGACGCTCGATGCGACGATCGTCAACACGGCGCTGCCGTCGATGGCCGTGAGCCTCGGCGAATCGCCGCTGCGGATGCAGTCGGTCGTGATCGCGTACTCGCTGACGATGGCGGTGATGATCCCGGTGTCGGGCTGGCTCGCCGACACGTTCGGCACGCGGCGCGTGTTCTTCAGCGCGATCCTGGTGTTCTCGCTCGGCTCGCTGCTGTGCGCGAACGCGCATACGCTGCAGCAGCTCGTCGCGTTCCGCGTCGTACAGGGCGTCGGCGGCGCGATGCTGCTGCCGGTCGGCCGGCTCGCCGTGCTGCGCACGTTCCCGGCCGAACGCTACCTGAGCGCGCTGTCGTTCGTCGCGATTCCCGGGCTGATCGGCCCGCTGATCGGGCCGACGCTCGGCGGCTGGCTCGTGAAGATCGCATCGTGGCACTGGATCTTCCTGATCAACGTGCCGGTCGGCATCGCCGGCTGCGTCGCGACGTTCTACTCGATGCCCGATTCGCGCAACCCGGCCGTCGGCCGCTTCGACATCAAGGGCTACCTGTTGCTGACGATCGGGATGGTCGCGATCTCGCTGTCGCTCGACGGCCTTGCCGATCTCGGAATGCAGCACGCGGCCGTGCTCGTGCTGCTGATCCTGAGCCTCGCGTGCTTCGTCGCGTACGGGCTGTACGCGGTGCGCGCGCCGCAGCCGATCTTCTCGCTCGAGCTGTTCAAGATCCACACGTTCAGCGTCGGGCTGCTCGGCAACCTGTTCGCGCGGATCGGCAGCGGCGCGATGCCGTACCTGATCCCGCTGCTGCTGCAGGTGAGCCTCGGCTACTCGGCGTTCGAGGCCGGCCTGATGATGCTGCCGGTCGCGGCGGCCGGGATGTTCTCGAAGCGGATCATCACGCACCTGATCACGCGGCACGGCTACCGCAACGTGCTGCTCGCGAACACGATCATGGTCGGCGTGATGATGGCCAGCTTCGCGCTGATGCGCGATACGGTGCCGGTGTGGGTGAAGGTCGTTCATCTCGCGCTGTTCGGCGGGTTCAACTCGATGCAGTTCACCGCGATGAACACGCTGACGCTGAAGGATCTCGGCACCGGCGGCGCGAGCAGCGGCAACAGCCTGTTCTCGCTCGTGCAGATGCTGTCGATGAGCCTCGGCGTGACGGTTGCCGGCGCGCTGCTCGCCACCTTCACCGGGATGCTGCGCACGGTGACGCCGAGCAACACGCTGCCCGCGTTCCATGCGACGTTCGTCTGCGTCGGGATCATCACGGCCGCTTCCGCGTGGATCTTCGCGCAGCTCGCGCCCGAGATCCGCGGCCGCGCGCAGCACAAGACGGATCCGTCCGAACGCGCTTGAGCGCCTGAGCGCCCGATGCACGTAACGTGCGCGCAACGCGCCGGTGCGGTCGCCACGGCGGCGCGTCGCGCACCATGTCGGTGCAGGCGCGCGGCCCGGCGCGCAAGCCGCCGCCCGCGGCAGGCCGCCGCACGGGATGCGACGCCGTGCATGCTTCTTGCTGTCCTATTCTGTAGGTAAACTGGCAGTCTTCCTTCGGCCGACATCATGAGCATGATCGACATCGATCCCCCCGGCTTCCAGCCGCCCCGCCCCGTCGCCGGCGACGACGGCAAGCGGCGCACCGTGCTGTACGGCGCGTACACCGTGTTCAGCGTGTTCCAGCCCGTTTTCTCGGTGTCGCACCGCCGCGCGATCGGCTATCACGCGTCGCTGCGCGCGCACGACGAGGACAGCCGCCAGGTCGCGTCGCACGAGGTGTTCACGCAGGCGGCGCGGCGCGGCGACCTGCTCGAGCTCGGCCGGCTCGCCGAATCGCTGCATCTCGGCAACTTCCATGCGTTCGACAGCCACGACGAATGGCTCTTCCTGAGCCTGCATCCGGCCGCGCTGATGGACACCATCTACGGCGACGCGCTGCTCGCGAACCTGAAGGCGCTCGGCCTGCCGCCGCATCGCGTGGTGCTGGAGGTGCCCGAGCAGGCGGGCGGCGAAACGCCGCGCTATGCGGCGATCGTCGACGGACTGCGCAAGGCCGGCTTCCTGATCGCGCTCGGCGGCTTCGGCGCGAAGCATTCGAACATCGATCGCGTGTGGCATCTGCACCCCGACATCGTCACGCTCGACCGCGGGATCCTCGCGCAGGCGAGCGAGCACTCGCATCTGGAACGCGTGCTGCCGGGGCTCGTGTCGCTGCTGCACGAATCCGGCCAGCTCGTGCTGATGGGCGGACTTGCGACCGAGCGCGACGCGCTGATCGCGCTCGAATGCGACGTCGATTTCGTGCAGGGGCAATACTTCGCGGGGCCGAGCGTCGACCCCGTGCAACCGCAGGCTGCGGCGGGCTGCATGGATACGCTGTCGGCCGCGTTGCGGCTGCGCGTCGCGCAGCGCGAGCGCACGCAGGCCGAACGGCTCGCGCCGTATGTCGCCGCGCTGGAAGAAGCGAGCCAGAAGCTCGCGGCCGGCGAAACGCTGATCGACGCGGCCGGCGCGGTGCTCGGCTTGCCGGAAACCGCGCGCTGCTTCCTGCTCGATGCGTCGGGCCGCCAGATCGGCGACAACGTGCTCGCGCGCGGCAGCGTCTCGCAGCGGGCGAAGCGCTTCCGGCCGCTGCTGCATTCGGAAGGCGCGAGCTGGGAGCGCCGCCCCTACTTCATCCACGCAATGCGCGCGCCGGGCCGCGTGCATCTGACGCCGCCGTACCTGTCGATCAACGAGGCGCACCTGTGCGTGACCGCGTCGATCGCCGCGCCGGCCGCGACCGGCATGCAGGTGCTGTGCGTGGACATCAACTGGGAAGCGGCGCTCAACCGCGAGTGAAGCGGCGCGCCGCGCTCATGCAACGCCATCGGCGCCGTCGGCGCGGCGCACGATCAGCCGGTGCACGCGCTTGCCGGACGCCGCACTGACCACCTCGTGCTCGTCGATCACGCGGATGCCGGCGCCAAGCGCCGCATGCATGCGCGCCGAATCGAGCGGCGTGTACAAGCGGCCGCGCTCGTCGCGCAGCGTGCCGGTGCCAGCGACGCGCCAGCTCAGGTACAGCGTGCCGCCAGGCATCAGCAGCGCGGCGAGCCGGGCAGCCGCCGCGGCCGCATCGGCCTGCTCGAGGTGCATCACGACCGTCTCGCACAACACGTTCCGGAACGCGCCGGACGGCACGCCGGCAAGTGCCGGCAATGCGGCCAGCTCGAACGACAGCGACGGATGCCGCAAGCGCGCCTCGGCGAGTAGCGCCGGGCTTGCGTCGTAGCCGCGCACGTCGAACCCCTGCGAGGCAAGCCACGCGGTGTCGCGCCCCGCACCGCAGCCGACGTCGGCCGTCGGCCCGGGCGAGAAATGCTGCTCGAGCAGCGCATACATGTCGTCGGGGGCGGCCTGGTCGAGCCAGTCCTGCGCGTATTGCGCGGCATGGGCTTCGTAGGCGTCGAGAGTCGGGCGATCCACCATGGCGATTGCTCCGCGTAAGCGTCCGATCGTGTGATGCACCCCGCATCTTAGCCGTTGCGCATCGCGCGTGGTGTGGTGAGCGGTGCGTGCTTCCGCGCCGTTCGTTCGTCGCGGGCGTGCCGCGTGCGCGGGCGCGGGCGCGGGCGCAGCACACAGGCAAGCCGTGCCGACGCGTCATGTGTGGCCGACTTCACCGCGATGAGCACGAGCCGCGAGCCGGCCGCCGGGATGGCAGCCGACCGCGCCCGCGCGGAACGCGCAGACCGGCGCGGCCCGCGCATCAGACATGCGAATGCGCGCCGCCGTGCACCGGCCCCGCGCGCCGCTCGACTTCGCGGCGCACGTCGCCGCGCAGGCCCGCGAAGAACGCGACTTCGGCGACGACGAACAGCGGCCCGACCATCAGGCCGATCAGATCGTCGACGAACGCGGGCTTGCGCCCCTCGAACCAGTGCCCGACGAACTGCACGATCCAGCCGACCACGAACGCGCCGATGCCGATCCCGAGCCATTGCGCGGTCGGCAACCGAGCGAGCGTCTGCGCGGCCCACAGCCCGAGCGCGAACAGCATGGTCATCACGACGCCGAAGCGCAGGTCGAGCCGCAGGTAGAACACCGCGAACGCGACGGCGAGCACGAGCGCCGGCGACAGCGCGACGCCGGCCAGTGTGCCGAGCGCCGGCCGCGACAGCAGCACCTCCACCGCGAACACGATCATCGGGATGCCGACCAGATGCGTCGCGATGTTGCGCGCGTCGCGATGGTAGGCCGCGTACTGCGAAAGGTGGTCTTCGAGCGTCTTCATGGCGTCTCCTGAACGATCATCGCGCGCTATGATGCGCGTCAAGCCCGAGAACCTCTGTCAGCTACCCGACATCGCATGTCCATGCCGTCGCCGTTCGCCCCCTACCTGCCGCAGCTCGAAGCGAACCCGTGGTTCGCCGCGCTGCCGGCCGCGTTGCGCGACGACCTGCTCGCGCGCGCGGCGCTGCGGCGCCTGCCGGCCGGCCACGCGCTGTTCCGGCGTGGCGACCCGCCGTGCGGGCTGTATGCGGTGCTGGCCGGTTCCCTGACGATAGGCGCGGTCGATCCGCAGGGCAAGGAAGCGCTGCTGACGGTGGCCGAGCCCGTCACGTGGTTCGGCGAGATCGCGCTGTTCGACGGCCAGCCGCGCACGCACGACGCAATCGCGCTCGACGACACGCTGCTGCTGCACGTGCCGCAGGCCGCGCTGCTCGCGATGCTCGACGCGACGCCGCAATACTGGCGGCAGTTCGCGCTGTTGATGGCGCAAAAGCTGCGCCTCAGCTTCCTGACCGTCGAATCGATGAGCGTGATGCCGGCCGCGCAGCGGCTCGCCGCGCGGCTGCTGATGATCGCCGAAGGCTACGGCGGGATCAGCGCCGGGCGCACGCATATCCGGCTGTCGCAGGAAAAGCTCGCGGCGATGCTGTCGCTGACGCGGCAGACCACCAACCAGCTGCTGAAGGCGCTGCAGGCCGACGGCGTCGTGCGCTTGCACGTCGGCGAGATCGAGCTCGTCGACGTCGACGCGCTGCGCCGTGCGAGCGGGCTGGCGGACGGCACGAGCTGACGCGTCCGCACCGATCGCGCATCGATCGCGCGCCGACACCGCCACGCCACATTTGCGCCGCCTTCGCATCGCGGTATCGTGGCGGCTCGCCCGCTTGTTCCACACCCTGTCCCCGTCCACGCAACTTGAACACCTCGACCATCACCGCCCCTTCCCGCCACGCGTGGCCCGTGTTCGTCGCGTTCCTGCGGCTCGGTCTCACGTCGTTCGGCGGCCCCGTCGCGCATCTCGGCTATTTCCGCGATGCATTCGTCACGCGGCGCGGCTGGCTGACCGAACGCGCGTATGCGGACCTCGTCGGGCTGTGCCAGTTCCTGCCGGGGCCGGCGAGCAGCCAGGTCGGAATGGCGATCGGGCTGTCGCGCGCGGGCTACGCGGGAATGTTCGCCGCGTGGCTCGGCTTCACGCTGCCGTCGGCGCTGCTGATGATGCTGTTCGCGCTCGGCGTGCATGCCACGGGCATGCCGGTCGCGGCCGGCGCGCTGCACGGGCTGCGGATCGTGTCGGTCGCGGTGATCGCGCAGGCGGTGTGGGGCATGGCGCGCACGCTGTGCCCGGATGCGCGCCGCGTGACGCTGATGGCGATCGCGGCCTGCATCGCGCTGCTCGTGCCGGCCGCATGGCTGCAGGTCGTCGTGATCGTCGCGGCCGGTGCAGCCGGTCTCGTGCTGTTGCCGCAGCCCGAGCGCGACGCGCACGATCCGTTGCCGCTGCATGTGTCGCACCGCGCTGGCGTGCTGTGGCTCGCGCTGTTCGCCGTGCTGATCGCCGTGCTGCCGATCGCCGCAGTTGCGCTTCATTCGCACACGCTGGCCGTGGTCGACGCGTTCTTCCGCACCGGTGCGCTCGTGTTCGGCGGCGGGCACGTGGTACTGCCGCTGCTGCAGGCCGCCGTCGTCGCGCCGGGCTGGGTCGGCGAGTCGGCGTTCCTCGCCGGCTACGGTATCGCGCAGGCCGTGCCGGGGCCGCTCTTCACGTTCTCGGCGTTCCTCGGTGCGTCGCTGCGCGATGCGCCGGACGGCTGGCTCGGCGGCACGATCGCGCTCGTGTCGATCTTCGCGCCGTCGTTCCTGCTCGTCGCGGGCACCGCGCCGTTCTGGGAACGCCTGCGCCGCAGCACGCGCATGCAGGCCGCGCTCGCGGGCGTGAACGCGGCCGTCGTCGGGCTGCTGCTCGCCGCGCTCTATCACCCGGTGTGGAGCGAGACGGTCGTCGTGCCGCGCGATTTCGCGGCGGCGCTCGTCGCCTTCGTCGCGCTCGTGTTCTGGCGCGTGCCGCCATGGGCCCTGGTGATCGCCAGTGCGGCGCTCGGATGGGCGTCGACGATGATCGCGTGAGCGGGCGAACGTCGCCGCGCCGGGCGAAAAACAAAAAAGCCCTCGCAACGAGGGCTTTTCCTGACGTGCCGCGCGCCGCATCGGCGCGCAGCGCGCATGGACTTACGCGAAGTTCTTCGCGGCGAAGTCCCAGTTCACGATGTTCCAGAACGCTTCGACGAACTTCGGACGTGCGTTGCGGTAGTCGATGTAGTAAGCGTGTTCCCACACGTCGATCGTCAGCAGCGGCTTGTCGGCCGTCGTCAGCGGCGTGGCGGCGTTGCTCGTCGACACGATGTCGAGCGAACCGTCGGCCTTCTTCACGAGCCATGCCCAGCCCGAACCGAACGTGCCGACTGCGGCCTTCGTGAACGCTTCCTTGAACGCGTCGTACGAACCCCACTTCGCGTTGATCGCGTCGCCGAGCGCGCCCGACGGTGCGCCGCCGCCGTTCGGCGACAGGCTGTTCCAGAAGAACGTGTGGTTCCAGATTTGCGCGGCGTTGTTGAAGATGCCGCCCGACGACTTCTTGATGATCTCTTCCAGCGGCAGGTTTTCGAATTCCGTGCCCGGGATCAGATTGTTCAGGTTCGTCACATAAGCCTGGTGATGCTTGCCGTAGTGGTACTCGATCGTCTCTTTCGAGATGGTCGGCGCGAGTGCGTCTTCAGCGTACGGGAGCGGCGGGAGCGTATGAGCCATGGCGATTCCTTCGTTGAGTATGTAGGGAGGCTGTGTTGAATGCTGCCGAGCGTCCGATTGTAGGCGAGTCCGAATATCCCCGCAAACTCACGGGCATTTATCCGCGGTATGCAGAAAACCGGCGCTCGCGCTTCACCCGACAGGACGAGACGGCGGCGCGCAGCATCCGTTCCCGCGTGCGGCACGCCGCGCCGATCCGGGCTGCCGGGCGCGCGACCTTCGTTTCGCTTACGCCGTTCTCGTCAGATCGTATCGGTCAGCCGCGGCTGCACGTCGGCGAGCGACACGTCGGCCGAACCCTCGGCCAGATGCACGGTCAGCCGGCGCTGCGGCTTCAGCGCGTTCGGCGCGCGCACTGCACGGCCCGTCTGCGTATCGATCAGCGCCGCGTAGCCGCGCTCGAGCGTGCGTTGCGGGCTCAGCACCTCGAGCCGCGCCGCGCAGGCCGACACCCGCGCGGTGTCGCGCTCGTGCCGGCGCTGCAGCGCGACCGCGAGCCGTTGCGACAGCCCGGCCAGCGCATGGCGCGCCTGCGCCGGATCGGGCCGCGCGCGCTGCCAGCGCAATTGCGCGAGCGCGAAACGCGCGCGCGCGTCGCGCACCGGCCGCGACGCCGCCGACGCGAGCCGCACGGCCAGCTGCTCGACATGGACGCGCTGGCGCTTCAGCCGTTCGTCCGGGCTGACGAGCCGGCGCGCGAGCCAGTCGAGCTGCTGCGCACGCTGCTCGAGCCCGCGCTCCAGGCTGCGCGCCAGCGCACGCTGACGATCGGCGACCTCCCGCAGCAGCAGCGCGCGCTGCGGGCTCGCGAGTTCCGCTGCACCGGTCGGCGTCGGCGCGCGCAGGTCGGCCGCGAAGTCCGCGATCGTGAAATCGGTTTCGTGGCCGACGCCGCTGACGACCGGCAGTTCGCTCGCCGCGATCGCACGCGCGAGCGCTTCGTCGTTGAACGACCACAGATCCTCGATCGACCCGCCGCCGCGACAGACGAGCAGCACGTCGACCTCGCGCCGCGCATTCGCGGTCTGCACGGCCGCGACGAGCTTCTCGGCCGAGGCTGCCCCCTGTACGGGCGCCGGATAGACGATCACCGGGATGTGCGGCGCGCGGCGCGCGAGCGTGGTCACCACGTCGCGCAGCGCGGCGGCCTGCAGCGACGTGACGATGCCGATCGCGCGCGGATGGGCCGGCAGCGGCCGCTTGCGTTCCGGCGCGAACAGCCCTTCGGCCTCGAGTTGCGCCTTCAGGCGCAGGAACGCCTCGTACAGCCGCCCCTGGCCCGTGCGCCGCACGGCCTCGACATTGAGCTGCACTTCGCCGCGCGGCTCGTACATCGTGACGACCGCGCGCACCTCGATCCGGTCGCCTTCGCGCGGCGTGAATTCCGCATACTGAGCGCGGCCGCGGAACATCACGCAGCGCATCTGCGCCTGCTGGTCCTTGATCGAGAAATACCAGTGACCGCTCGCGGCGCGCGTGAAGTTCGACACTTCGCCCGCGATCCACAGCAGCGGAAACGAGCGCTCGAGCATTGTCGAAATCGCGCGATTGAGCGCCGAAACGGGAATCACTTCGTCGCCGCCGCGGGTCGCGCCGGGAGCGGAAAAAGGAGAGTCGGAAAGCATGGGCGGTCGAATGAATGCTGGCGGCGACACGATAGTCCGACATGCGTGCGGCGTCCAGCGCCGACCGTCCGCGTCGCGCCGTCCGGAATGTGTCCACACGCTGGCAATCGTCCAGCAAAAACCGTTGAAAACCGCGGGAAAAACCAGACGATTTGTTATAACGCATTGATTCCAATGAATTTTTAAACCTTACGGTTTGCTTCGTCTCCGATTCGATGCCCACCGGGCGGGCGTTCGGCGCGCACGGGCGGGCAGTTTTTCACAGAGTTATCCACAACCTTGCCGATCCGTCCCCGCCGGGTATCCGACCTGGCCCCGCTTGCCGCGCCCGCGTGCGGCGCGCTAGAGTGCCGCCTTCCGAAGACCTTGCGGCAGGTGCCGCCCAACGGAGAATCCGTGTTGACGAATCCGTCCCACGCCGCGGCGCCCGACGCGCCGCGCCCGGCCCGATGAGCGCGCCCGGCGGCCCGCTCGCGCGGCTCGAAGCGCGGCTCACGCGCGAATGGCAGCGACGCGGCGCGCTCGCCTGGGCACTGACGCCGTTCGCGTGCGTGTTCGGCCTGTGCGCGGCGCTGCGCCGCACCGCGTATGCGCAAGGCTGGAAGCAGCCGGTCGACGTCGGCGTGCCCGTCGTCGTGGTTGGCAACGTGACCGTCGGCGGCACCGGCAAGACGCCGACCGTGATCGCGCTCGTCGATGCGCTGCGGGCGGCCGGCTTCACGCCGGGCGTCGTGTCGCGCGGTTATGGCGCGAACGTGAAGGCACCGACCGCGGTCACCCCCGCGTCGCGCGCGAGCGCCGCCGGCGACGAGCCGCTGCTGATCGCACGCCGCACCGGTGCGCCGGTGTGGGTGTGCCCGGACCGCGTCGCGGCCGCGCAGGCGCTGCGCGCCGCGCATCCGGACGTCGACGTGATCGTCAGCGACGATGGTCTGCAGCACTACCGCCTCGCGCGCACGGTCGAGCTCGTCGTGTTCGACCACCGGCTCGGCGGCAACGGTTTCCTGCTGCCCGCGGGCCCGCTGCGCGAGCCGCTGTCGCGCCACCGCGACGCGACGCTCGTCAACGATCCGTACAGCGGCGCGCTGCCGCCATGGCCCGACACGTACGCGCTCGCGCTGACGCCGGGCGCCGCGTGGCACCTCGACCAGCCGGCGCTGCGCCGCCCGCTGTCGCAGTTCGCGAACGAGCGCGTGCTCGCCGCGGCGGGCATCGGCGCGCCGGAACGCTTCTTCGCGACGCTGCGCGCGGCCGGCCTCGCGCCCGCGACGCGCGCGCTGCCCGACCATTACGCGTTCGCCGACAATCCGTTCGTCGACGACGCGGTCGATGCGATCCTGATCACCGAGAAGGATGCAGTAAAATTGGGCGCTTCCTGGCGCGACGCTCGGCTGTGGGTCGTCCCCGTCGAAGCCGCGCTCGATCCTCGCCTCATTGCCCTCGTTGTGGAGAAACTCCGTGGACGCTCGCCTGCTTGAAATCCTTGTGTGCCCTATCTGCAAAGGCCCGCTCCACCATGACCGCGCCGCGCAGGAGCTGATCTGCAACGCGGACAAGCTCGCCTACCCGATCCGCGACGGCATCCCCGTGATGCTCGTCGACGAAGCGCGCCAGACCGTCGAAGGCACGCCGGTCGACCCGGCCGGCCCGGCCAGCTGAACGCCGCTGCACCGGCACACGGCCGCGGTTCTCCGCAGCCGCGTGCCGCACCCTGCCGGGCGGGCCGCCTTCGCCGCACCGCCCGCCCCAGCCCTTCTCACGCCCAGTCCCGATGACTCATCCGCAGCCCTTCATCGCCGTCATTCCTGCCCGGCTCGCGTCGACGCGCCTGCCGAACAAGCCGCTCGCCGATCTCGGCGGCAAGCCGATGGTCGTGCGCGTCGCCGAGCGCGCGCGCGAAGCGGGTGCGCAGCAGGTGCTCGTCGCGTCCGACGCGCAGAGCGTGCTCGACGCGGCGCGCGAACACGGCTTCGACGCGGTGCTCACGCGCGCCGATCATCCGTCCGGCACCGACCGGCTCGCGGAAGTCGCCGCGACGTTCGGGTGGAGCGACGACACCGTCGTCGTCAACGTGCAGGGCGACGAACCGCTGATCGACCCGGCGCTGGTGCGCGACGTAGCGTCGCACCTCGCCGCGCATCCGGACTGCGCGATCGCGACCGCCGCGCACCCGATCCACGACGCGGCCGACGTGTTCAACCCGAACATCGTGAAGGTCGCGCTCGACGTGCGCAACGTCGCGATGTACTTCTCGCGTGCGCCGATTCCGTGGAGCCGCGACGCGTACCAGCCGCACTGGCCCGACGTCGCGTCGATGCCGGCGCCGGCGTTTCCGGTTTATCGCCATATCGGCCTCTACGCGTATCGCGCGCGTTTCCTGCGCACCTATCCGTCGCTCGCGCAGGCGCCGATCGAGCAGGCCGAGCAGCTCGAACAGCTGCGCGCGATGTGGCATGGCGAGCGCATCGCGGTGCGGATCACCGAGCACGCGCCCGAAGCCGGCATCGACACGCCGGCCGATCTCGCACGCGTGCAGGCCCTTTTTCGGCCGGGTTCAAAATAACCCGTGGCATAATCAGGCGATTGTGCGAGCCGTCCGCGACCGGCGCGTTCTCGCTTGACCCCGCCACGGCCCGCTCCGGCAGCCGCGCGCCGCTTTCCGCCGCGCGCCGCGTCAGACCGGTGCGCCGCGCGCCAGGCAAGCCCCGCGCACGCTGTCGCCGACGCTTTTGCGTCTCGCCAGACGAATCTACATACCGGAGATATCACCATGCGTTTGATCCTGTTGGGCGCGCCCGGCGCGGGAAAGGGCACCCAGGCAAACTTCATCAAGGAAAAGTTCGGGATCCCGCAGATCTCGACGGGCGACATGCTGCGCGCGGCCGTCAAGGCCGGCTCGCCGCTCGGCGTCGAGGCGAAGGGCTACATGGACGCCGGCAAGCTCGTGCCGGACGCGCTGATCATCGGCCTCGTGAAGGAGCGCCTGAAGGAAGCCGACTGCGCGAACGGTTACCTGTTCGACGGCTTCCCGCGCACGATCGCGCAGGCTGACGCGATGAAGGAAGCCGGCGTCGCGATCGACTACGTGCTCGAAATCGACGTCCCGTTCTCGGAAATCGTCGAGCGCATGAGCGGTCGTCGCACGCACCCGGCATCGGGCCGCACGTACCACGTGAAGTTCAACCCGCCGAAGGTCGAGGGCAAGGACGACGTGACGGGCGAACCGCTGATCCAGCGCGACGACGACAAGGAAGAAACCGTCAAGAAGCGTCTCGAAGTGTACGAAGCGCAAACCAAGCCGCTGATCACGTACTACGGCGACTGGGCGCAGCGCGGCGAGGAAAACGGTCTGAAGGCGCCGCAGTATCGCAAGATCTCGGGCCTCGGCAGCGTCGACGAAATCCGCGAGCGTGCGTTCGACGCACTGAAGTAAGCACCGGCGCACCGCGTCGTGCACCCGCAAGCCGCCCTTTCCGGGCGGCTTTTTTTCGTCCGCCCGATCCGTTTCGTGCGGCGCGGATTCGCACGACCGTGCCGCTATCGCCGGCACAGGGCACCGCCCCGTACAATCGATCGAATGCGTGTGCGCCGTGACACGACGCACCGCGCCGATCGACCGATCGACCGGCATCGGACCCAACCAAGGAGACAGTGATGGAGATTCGCGGCAACGTCTTTCTGATCACGGGCGGCGCATCGGGCCTCGGCGCAGGAACGGCCCGCATGCTCGCGCAAGCCGGCGGCAAGGTCGTGCTCGCCGACCTGAACGAAGCGGCCGGCGCGGCGCTCGCGGCCGAGCTGGGCGGCGCATTCGTGCGCTGCGACGTGTCGAGCGAGGCCGACGCGCAGGCGGCCGTCGCTGCCGCGACGCGCGCCGGCACGCTGCGCGGCCTCGTGAACTGCGCGGGCATCGCGCCCGCCGCGAAGACCGTCGGCAAGGACGGCGCGCATCCGCTCGACGTGTTCGCGAAGACCATCAACGTGAATCTCGTCGGCACCTTCAACATGATCCGGCTCGCGGCCGCCGCGATGGCCGCGACCACGCCGAACGACGGCGGCGAGCGCGGCGTGATCGTCAGCACCGCGTCGGTCGCGGCCTACGACGGGCAGATCGGCCAGGCCGCGTATGCGGCGTCGAAGGCCGGCGTCGCGGGTATGACGCTGCCGATCGCACGCGACCTCGCACGCAGCGGCATCCGCGTGATGACGATCGCGCCCGGGCTGTTCGAGACGCCGATGCTGCTCGGCATGCCGAAGGACGTGCAGGACGCGCTCGGCGCGATGGTGCCGTTCCCGCCGCGGCTCGGCAAACCGGACGAATACGCGCTGCTGGTGCGGCAGATCGTCGAGAACCCGATGCTCAACGGCGAAGTGATCCGCCTCGACGGCGCGATCCGGATGCAACCCAAATAAGTGCAAACAACTGCAAACGAAAAACGCCCGCGATGCGGGCGTTTTCGATGTTGCGGCGTCACGCGAGCGTGCGGATGCGTCAGTCCTCGCCGTCGCGCTGCATCCGCTGCCGCAATTCGGTCACCTGCGATTCGACGACGGTCGCGTCTTCCGCATCGGGCCGCTCGCCGAGATACTGCTCGAGATCCTCGAGCGCCGGGCGCAGGTAATCGAGCCGCGCATACGCGAAGCCGCGGTCGCGCACTTCGTCGAGCTGTTCCGGCAGCAGGATCACGAGCCGCTGCTGCACCGCGAGCAGCCGCTGCCAGCGTTCCGTCTGCAGATAGATCGTCTTCAGGTTGCGCAGCATCCGCGCGATGATCTCGCGGCTCGTGGCCGGCTGCAGCAGCGCGCGCAACGCGCTGTCGACCGCGCCCGCCGCCCGCGCGACGTACGGCTCGAGCATCTCGACCATCTCCGCTTCGGACAGCGAATGGCCGTTGGTCGGGTCGATGATCAGGTCGCCGTCCGGCAGCGTCACGCGCAGCAGGAAGTGGCCGGGAAACGACACGCCGCGCGCGGGCACGCCGATCTGCTCGGCGAGCTCCAGATACAGCACCGACAACGAGATCGGAATCCCGCGGCGGCGCTTCAGCACCGCGTTCAGATGGCTGTTATCGGGGTCGTAGTAATCGTTGTGATTGCACGCGAAGCCGAGTTCGCGGAAGAAGAACTCGTTCAGCGCGGCGACGCGGTCCTTCAGGGCCGCATCATCGGCAAGCCGGCGGCGCAGCCGCGCGGCCAGCATGTCGAGCTCGGCCAGCGTGCCCTGCAGATCGAGGTCGGGATAGGCGTCCTGCGCGAGCGACAGCGCGGTTTCCGTGACGGGCAGACTGTCGTCGTCCGCCACGAGCGTGCTGAAGTAGTCGAGGACGCGGGTCATTGCGGTCGTCACTTGGCGCGCCTTCTGAAGTAAGCGTATTTGAAGCCCATCACCCACAACATACCGAAATATAGTGCAGCGAACAGCACGAGGCACGCGGCCATCAATGCAATGCGATCGAGCGGCTGCGCGCGCATGCCGGTCCAGTCGAAGCTGATCGCGCACCAGTGCATCAGGCCCGCGAGCACGAGCGCCGCGCCGACGAGCTGCACGAAGAAGCGCAGCCAGCCCGGCGACGGCTGGTAGATGCCGCGCTTGCGCAGCCCGAGGAACAGCAGCAGCGAGTTCAGGCACGCGCCGACGCCGATGCTCAGCGTGAGGCCCGCGTGGCCGATCAGCGGCACGAACACGTAGTTCGAGATCTGCGTGACGATCAGCACGCCGATCGCGATCTTCACCGGCGTCTTGATGTCCTGCTTCGCATAGAAGCCCGGCGCGAGGATCTTGATCAGGATGATGCCGACGAGGCCGATCCCGTAGGTCGCGAGCGCGCGCGCGACCATCGTCACGGTATGCGCGTCGAACTTGCCGTAGTTGAAGAGCGTCGCGGTGAGCGGCGTCGCGAAGAAGAACAGCGCGAGCGCGCTCGGCGCCGCGAGCAGGAACGTGACGCGCAGCCCCCAGTCGAGCAGCGCCGAATACTCGTGCGTGTCGGCATCGACGTGCGCCTTCGACAGGCTCGGCAGCAGGATCGTGCCGAGCGCGACGCCGAGCAGCGCGGTCGGGAACTCCATCAGGCGATCCGCGTAGTTGATCCACGACACCGCGCCCTGCCCGAGCCGCGACGCGATGTTGGTGTTGATGATCAGCGACAGCTGCGCGACCGACACAGCGAACGTCGCGGGCACCATCTTTGCGAGCACGCGCTTCACGCCGCGATGACGCAGCGCGCGCAGCGGGTTCAGGCCGATCAGCGGCACCATGTCGATCTTCTTCAGACCCGGCAGCTGCACGGCGAACTGCAGCACGCCGCCCACGATCACGGCCCATGCGAGCGCGAACACCGGCACCTTCAGGTGCGGCGCGACGAACACGGCCGCGGCGATGAACGCGACGTTCAGCAGCACCGGCGCGAACGCGGGCAGCGAGAAGCTCTTGTACGTGTTGAGCACGCCGGACGCGAGCGTCGTCAGCGAGATGAACACGATGTACGGGAACATGATGCGCGTCATCGTGACCGCGAGCGGGAACGCCTGCCCGTCGGTATGCAGGCCCGACGCGACCGCGAACACGACCCACGATGCGCCGGCGATCCCGAGGACCGACAGCACGGCGAGTGCCCACGCGAGCACGGTCGACATCGCGTCGACGAGCGCTTTGGTCGCATCGTGCCCCTGCTGGTTCTTGAACTCGGCGAGGATCGGCACGAACGCCTGCGAGAACGCGCCTTCGGCGGACAGGCGGCGCAGCAGGTTCGGAATGCGGAAGGCGACGTAGAACGCGTCGGTGTATTGACTGGCGCCGAACGCACGGGCGATCAGCGTCTCGCGGGCCAGTCCGGTCACGCGCGACAGCAGCGTGAAGCCGCTGACCGTCAGCAGGGCTCGGAATAGATTCATGGGGCGCTTATTATACGGACGTTGCGTGTCCCGGCACGGACGGATGCCGAAAAGCGCGCGCAGCGCCGGCGCCCTTCTGCGGCCGATGTCACGTCGAACTTGCCACGCGCTTGATTTTGTTGCTATAATCGCCGGTTTCTGAGCCTGTTACATGCACGGCGCCTGTCGTTTTCATGTCTCGGCCTCGGTTAAAATCACCGTTTTTTTATGCGCCCCTGGGCAATCGTTCTCAGGGGACGGATCGAAAAGCAGCGCTTGGCCGTCAGGCTCCAAGCTCTGGAAACAGGACAGGATAAGGAACCGTCATGGCTAACTCCGCACAAGCACGCAAGCGCGCCCGCCAAGCCGCGAAGGCAAATTCGCACAACTCGGCGCTGCGCTCGAAATTCCGTACCGCGATCAAGTCGGTTCGCAAGGCTGTTGAAGCCGGCGACCAGGCAAAGGCTGCCGAGCTGTTCAAGGCTGCCGTGAAGACGATCGACACGATCGCCGACAAGAAGATCGTTCACAAGAACAAGGCCGCTCGCAGCAAGAGCCGCCTGGCCGCAGCCGTCAAGGGCCTGCAGGCAGCAGCGTAAATCCGGTGCACCCGCTTCGGCGGGTGCTCCTGTTTCCTGCGATCACGAAAAAGCCCGCCTAGGCGGGCTTTTTCGTATGCGTCGTCCGCGCATCGTCGCGCCGGGCGACTATCGGGCAAGGCAGCATCATGTGCGCCCGCCCGCCGGACTCACTTCTTGTCGTTGTAGTCCGGCAGCTCGCATGCCTCGGTGACGACGAGGTTGTTGTCCTTCGCGAAGTTCAGCACGAAATCGAATGCCATCGGCTCGATGTCGCGCAGCCGGGAATCGAGGATCACGCATTTCAGGTCGCCGAGCATCGTCGGCCGCACGTACAGCGAATATTTCAGGCGCGCGTTCGGCCCGCTCGCACCCGGCCCGAAGCAGGCCATCACGCCGGCCAGACGCTCCGACCAGTCGCTCGGGCGAAACTTTTTCCCGTCTTTCGTGATGCCCTGGATGAAGAATTCGGTCGGAGGGGTTTCAGCCATGTGGTTACCCAAGTGACGGCCCGGCGATGTCCAGGCGACGGCGCCTGGATACGCGACACAAAGCTGGAGTGGACAGCGGCAGATGCGCTCCGATATCCCGAAAACAGGCCGTCGATGCGCGCCGCCGGCGCGCCGCACCGGATTTGTGCAGCGCACGGCTTGTGTCCGGCAGAGCGCGAAGAGCCTTGCCTGCCGGGCTGGAGAAAACTTTTGAATTATACCGCAGCGCGCCATCGCGCGTCGTCTCGCCGGGCCTCTTCCGACGCGTGCCGTTGCCGGTCGCGATCGCGCCCCGCTTGTCCGCGCGGCTCGTCAAAGCACGGAAAATCCTTTATGCTGCTTTGAGTTATCCACACCCGACGGCGGCGCCGTCCGGCCCCGCTGCCGGTCCCGACCCGCCGTATTTCGTTTCATGACCGCCAAAACCATTCGTCACTACCTGCAGTTCAAGGATTTCTCGCTGGAAGACTACGAGTACGTGCTCGAACGCACGGGTATCCTGAAGCGCAAGTTCAAGAACTACGAGACCTATCACCCGCTGCACGACCGCACGCTCGCGATGATCTTCGAGAAGAGCTCGACGCGCACGCGGCTGTCGTTCGAAGCCGGCATCTTCCAGCTCGGCGGCCACGCGGTGTTCATGAGCACGCGCGACACGCAGCTCGGCCGCGGCGAACCCGTCGAGGATTCCGCGCAGGTCATCTCGCGAATGGTCGACATCATCATGATCCGCACGTTCGAGCAGGACGTGATCACGCGCTTCGCGCAGAACTCGCGCGTGCCGGTGATCAACGGCCTGACCAACGAATACCACCCGTGCCAGGTGCTCGCCGACATCTTCACGTACTACGAGCACCGCGGCCCGATCGCCGGCAAGACGGTCGCGTGGGTCGGCGATGCGAACAACATGCTGTACACGTGGATCGAAGCCGCGCAGATCCTCGGCTTCAAGCTGCGCCTGTCGACGCCGCCGGGCTATGCGCTCGACATGAAGCTCGTGTCGCCGGACAGCGCGCCGTTCTACGAAGTGTTCGACGATCCGAACGAAGCGTGCAAGGGCGCCGACCTCGTGACCACCGACGTGTGGACGAGCATGGGCTTCGAAGCCGAGAACGAAGCGCGCAAGCAGGCGTTTGCCGATTGGTGCGTCGACGAGGAAATGATGGGCCACGCGAACCCGGACGCGCTGTTCATGCACTGCCTGCCCGCGCACCGCGGCGAGGAAGTGACGGCCGGCGTGATCGACGGCCCGCAGAGCGTCGTGTGGGACGAGGCGGAAAACCGCCTGCACGTGCAGAAGGCGCTGATGGAGTTCCTGCTGCTCGGTCGCCTCAAGCACTGACCGCAGCGCGCGCCGCCCGCATGCAGGCGTATGCGAAAAAAAGCGCCGATCGACGATCGGCGCTTTTTGTTGGTGGGTGCGAAGGCGTGCGAAACAACGCGTTACACGCACACCGGCTCGGGCTCGAGCTCGACGCCGAACCGCTCGCGCACGTCGTCCTGGATCGCACGCGCGAGCGCGAGCACGTCGGCACCCGTCGCGCCGCCGCGATTCACCAGCACCAGCGCCTGCCGGTCGTGCACGGCCGCCGCGCCGAGCGCGCGCCCCTTCCAGCCGCACCGGTCGATCAGCCAGCCGGCCGCGAGCTTCACCTGCCCGTCCGGCTGCGGATACGACACGATGTCCGGCGCGCGCGCACGCAGCGCATCGAACTGCGCGGCGTCGATCACCGGGTTCTTGAAGAAACTGCCGGCATTGCCGAGCACGAGCGGATCGGGCAGCTTCGCGCGGCGGATCGCGACGACCGCGTCGAACACGTCGTGCGGCGTCGCCGCGTCCGGCGCGATGCCGCGCGCGTCGAGTTCGCGCGTGACGTCCGCATAGCCGAGCCGCGGCGTCCAGTGCTTCGGCAGCCGGAACGTGACCGCGACGATCGCGAAGCGGCCGCGCCCTTCCCGCTTGAAGAAGCTGTCGCGATAGCCGAATGCGCAGCGCGCGGCGTCGAAACGTTCGCTGCGCCCGGTCGCGAGCTCGACCGCGACCAGCGAATCGAAGTACGTCTTCATCTCGAGACCGTACGCGCCGATGTTCTGGATCGGCGCGGCGCCGACGGTGCCGGGAATCAGCGCGAGGTTCTCGAGCCCCGGCATCCCGTGCTCGAGCGTCCACGCGACGAATGCGTGCCAGGTCTCGCCGCCGCCGGCCTCGACGTACCACGCGTCGTCGTCCTCGCGAACGACGCGGCGGCCGGCGATCTCGTCGAGCAGCACGACGCCGTCGAAATCGCGCGTGAACACGACGTTGCTGCCGCCGCCGAGCACGAGCCGCGGCAGCGAAGCGACGCGCGGGTCGCGATGCAGCGCCTCGAACTGCGCCGCCTGCGTGATGCGCGCGGCGAAGCGCGCGTTCGCGGCGATGCCGAACGTGTTGTGCGCGGCGAGCGGATGGTCGGGGAGCAGCGACAGGGCGGAATCGTCAGGAGGCATCGGCATTCGGTCACGTCCGCCGGGCGGGCGCATGGCCGGCCTTGGGCAAACGGAGGGGCATCGGTAAAATGGCAAACAGTCCGCAATTATAGCGAGTGCCCGCGCGCGAGCCGGGCACCCGCACCTCAAGGGAGAATGCCATGCCATCGTTCGACGTCGTTTCCGAAGCGAACATGATCGAAGTGAAGAACGCCATCGAGCAGTCGAACAAGGAAATTTCGACGCGCTTCGACTTCAAGGGCTCCGACGCACGCGTCGAGCAGAAGGAGCGCGAGCTGACGCTGTTCGCCGACGACGATTTCAAGCTCGGCCAGGTCAAGGACGTGCTGATCAACAAGCTCGCGAAGCGCAACGTCGACGTGCGCTTCCTCGACTACGGCAAGGTCGAGAAGATCGGCGGCGACAAGGTCAAGCAGGTCGTCACCGTGAAGAAAGGCGTGACGGGCGACCTCGCGAAGAAGATCGTCAGGCTCGTGAAAGACAGCAAGATCAAGGTGCAGGCGAGCATCCAGGGCGACGCGGTGCGCGTGTCCGGCACGAAGCGCGACGATCTGCAGAGCGTGATCGCGATGCTGCGCAAGGACGTGACCGACACCCCGCTCGACTTCAACAACTTCCGCGACTGATCGACCCGCGTCGATCGAGCGGCCGGTCGAGCGGCCGCTCGCGCCGCCGGTCGCGCCCTCGATCGGTCATCCCGCGCTGCCGGGCCGCGCAGGCGGCGGCGCCCCGGCGGCCGGGTCATGCAGCGGCGCCTTTCTCAAGCCTTCCCGCCGTCCTGCGCGCCGCCGTCGGCCGCCGCCTTCTTCTTGTCGCCGATCCGGCTCTCCTGCCCCGCCAGCAGCTTCGAGATGTTGCCGCGGTGACGCCACACGAGCAGCATGCTCATCGCGAGCACGGCCCATGCGATCGGATTGTGGCCGGTGCCGAACAGGAACACGTCGAACACCGGTGCGAACACGGCGGCGACCAGCGCCGCGAGCGACGAATAGCGGAAGAAGAACGCGACGATCAGCCAGGTCAGCGCGGTCGCGAGGCCGAGCACCGGATGTACGGCGAGCAGCACGCCGGCCGCGGTCGCGACGCCCTTGCCGCCCTGGAAGCGGAAGAACACCGGATACAGGTGGCCGAGGAACACGGCGATCGCGACCCATGCGACGGCAACGTCGGACAGCCCGAAGTGCCGCGCGAGCCACACGGCGAGCCAGCCCTTGAACGCGTCGCCGACGAGCGTCAGGATCGCGGCCTTCTTGTTGCCGCTGCGCAGCACGTTGGTCGCGCCGGGATTCTTCGACCCGTACGAACGGGGATCGGCCAGGCCCATCGCGGCGCTGACGACGACGGCGAACGACACCGAACCGATCAGGTAGGCAACAACTGCGGCGAGCAGGATCTGCATGCGGAGAACTCTTCTTTCAACGTATCGGTGAAGGGACGGCCGGGCGCGGCATCCCGGCCGGTTGCGGCGGGCGCCGCCGCGACGGACCGCCGGCAGGCCGTGGCGGCCGGCCGTGCGGGCCGACCGGCCGAAACGGCGCCCATTCTACCGAACGAGCGCGGCCTGCCACGAAGGTGAAACCCTCAGTCGACGCTCGCGCACTGCACGGGCGTCGCGCCGAGCAGCGTCGCGAGCACGGCGGGCGCGAGACTGACGAGATAGCCGCGGCGGCCGCCGTTCAGGTAGATCGTCGGCAATTCGAGGATCGTCGACTCGACGTACACGGGCATCGTCTTGCGCGTGCCGAACGGCGACGTGCCGCCAACCAGATAGCCGGAATGGCGGTTCGCGACGTCGGGCTTGCACGGCTCGACGCGCTTCGCGCCGATCTGCCGCGCGAGATTCTTGGTCGACACGGTGCGGTCGCCGTGCATCAGCACGATCAGCGGCTTCGCGTGCTCGTCCTCCATCACGAGCGTCTTCACGACGCAGTGTTCGTCGACGCCGAGCTGGCGCGCCGACTCGCCGGTGCCGCCGTGCTCGACGTAATCGTACGGATGCTCGCCGAATGCAACGCCGTGGCGGCGCAGCAGCTGGGTCGCGGGTGTCTCGGACACGTGTCTGGATTTGCTCATGGCGGCATTTTAATGGCGAACGACCGCCGCACGGCCACGATCGCGGTCGCACGGTCGCGCGCCGTGCCGGGTTCGCAGCGGCCGGCTGCGGCCCGGCGGTATACTCGCGGCCCGCTTTCCCACGCGGGGGGCGCGCCGTTCGCCGCGACGCACGGCGCCATCACCATTGCGGACCTCGCGAAGCGCTATTGTCCGATTGACAGATTGTCGCGCGCACGCCGCCATGGCACGATCGTTCGCAAATCTCGCCGTGCCGTTGCCCGGCCATTCTTCTGGAGACGCCATGACCGCCCCTGCCCGCTCAGCCGCGCCGCTCGACGTCGCGGCGCTGCTCGCCGCATTGCCCGGCCGCATCGCCGACGTACCCGCCCGCTGGGCCGCGC
Source organism: Burkholderia sp. SR8 (assembly GCF_052851275.1). NCBI lineage: Bacteria > Pseudomonadati > Pseudomonadota > Betaproteobacteria > Burkholderiales > Burkholderiaceae > Burkholderia > Burkholderia sp. SR8. The sequence goes on along the minus strand of NZ_JAULUC010000015.1, from coordinate 139,359 downwards.
ATACGCCCGCGCATCCGGCGCTGATCGAGGACGCGCGCCGGCTGTCGTACGGCGCGCTCGCGCAGGCCGTCGATGCAGCCGCCGAGCGGCTCGCGCAACTCGGCGTGCGCGGCGGCGATCGCGTGATGATCGTCGCGGAAAACAGCGTCGCGCAGATCGTGCTGCTGTTCGCGGCCGCGCGCATCGACGCATGGGCGCTCATGTCGAACGCGCGGCTGTCGGCCGGCGAACTCGATGCGATCGCCGCGCACGCGCGCCCGAAGCTGATCGCGTTCGCGACGGAAGCGTCGCCCGATGCGCGTGCGCACGCCGCGCGTTACGACGCGACGCCCGCCGGCGCGTTGCCGGTCGACATCGGCGCGTGGTCGCACCACGTCGACGCGCGCGCGCCCGGCGAACCGGTCGCGGCCGACGGCGCCGCGCAATGCGCGGCGCTGATCTACACGACCGGCACGACGGGCACGCCGAAAGGCGTGATGCTGTCGCATCGCAACCTGCTGTTCATCGCGGCGACGTCGAGCACGCTGCGCCGCGTGTCGCCCGACGACGTCGTCTATACGGTGCTGCCGGTGTCGCACGTGTACGGGCTCGCATCGGTCTGCCTCGGCAGCCTGTATGCGGGCGCGACGCTGCGGCTCGCGCCGCGCTTCTCGCCGGAGGCCGTGCGCGTCGCGCTCGCCGACGAAGGCGTGACGATCTTCCAGGGCGTGCCCGCGATGCATGCGAAGCTGCTCGAGCACCTGAATACGCACGCGCACGCGTGGCATGCGCCGCGGCTGCGCTTCGCGTATTCGGGTGGCTCGCCGCTCGATGCCGACCTGAAGGCGCGCGTCGAACGCGTGTACGGCGTGCCGCTGCACAACGGCTACGGGATGACCGAAAGCAGCCCGACGATCACGCAGACGCCGCTCGACGCGCCGCGCACCGACTGCTCGGTCGGCGTGCCGATCCCCGGCGTGGAGATGCGGATCGTCGCGCCCGACGGCACCGACGTGCGGCCCGGCGAAGTCGGCGAAATCCGCGTGCGCGGGCCGAACGTGATGCTCGGCTACTACCGCAACGCGGACGCGACGCGCGCGGCCGTGTCGCCGGACGGCTGGCTCGGCACCGGCGACCTCGCGCGCCAGGACGCCGACGGCTCGGTGACGATCGCGGGCCGCAGCAAGGAACTGATCATCCGCTCGGGCTTCAACGTGTATCCGGTCGAGGTCGAACAGGTGCTGAACGCGCACCCGGACGTCGTGCAGGCGGCCGTCGTCGGCCGCGCGGTCGAGGGCAACGAGGAAGTGCTCGCGTTCGTCGAGCTGGTGCCCGGCGCGACGGCGACCGAAGCCGCGCTGCACGCGTGGTGCGCGGAACGGCTCGCGCCTTACAAGCGTCCTGCGCGCATCCGCGTACTCGATGCACTGCCGGCCGCATCGACCGGCAAGGTGCTGAAGCACAAGCTGCGCGAACTCGTGTAACGCGCAGCGCCCGCCCGCTCATCGCGCGCGGGCGGGCGCGGGCCGGCGCACGCGTCGCTCGGCGCTAGCCGCGCGGATGGTGCTGCGCGTGCAGCGTCCTCAGCCGCTCGCGCGCGACGTGCGTGTAGATCTGCGTGGTCGAGATGTCGCTGTGGCCGAGCAGCAGCTGCACGACGCGCAGGTCGGCGCCGTGGTTGAGCAAATGCGTCGCGAACGCGTGCCGCAGCGTATGCGGCGACAGGTGCGCGCGCACGTCGGCCTGCCGCGCGTGGCGCTTGATGATGTTCCAGAACTGCTGGCGCGTCATCCCGTCGCCGCGCGCGGTCACGAACAGCGCGTCGGCCGCGCGCGCGCCGAGCAGCGCAGGCCGCGCGTCGCGCAGATAGCGTTCGATCCAGCCATGCGCGACTTCGCCGAACGGCACGAGCCGCTCCTTCGAACCCTTGCCCATCACGCGCACGACGCCTTCGTTGAGCCCGACCTCGACCGTCTTCAGCGTGACGAGCTCGCTCACGCGCAGCCCGCTCGCATACATCAGCTCCAGCATCGTGCGATCGCGCAGGCCGAGCGGCGTCGCGATGTCGGGCGCGCCGAGCAGCGCCTCGACCTGTGCCTCGGACAGCGTCGACGGAAACCGCGCCCCCTGTTTCGCCGACGTGATTCGCAGCGTCGGGTCCGCGTGCGCGCGATGCTCGCGCACGGCCCAGCCGTAATAGCGGCGGAACACCGACAGCCGCCGGTTCGACGACGTCGCCTTGCCGTCGCTGCGCGCGGCGATGTAGCCGGTCACCATCGCTTCGTCGGCCGCATCGAGCGGCGCGTCGTGCGTCGCGGCCAGCCATTGAGAAAACAGCACCAGATCGCGCCGGTACGCATCGAGCGTGTTGCGCGCGAGCCCGTGCTCGAGCCACAGCGCATCGCAGAACACGTCGATCGACGCGCGGCTCGCGAGCAGCGCGGGCGACGCGGCGGAGGCCGCGGCGATCGCGTCGTCCGCGTCGGACGGGGAATCGGAATCGGGGGACAGCAGCGGTTCGCTCATTTGTACGGCACACCCTCGTGCGCCAGCAGCCAGCGCTTCACTTTCTGGTAATAGCCACCGTCGTCGTGGTTCGCGAAGCCGCCGAGGCCGCCCGCCGCGACGACGCGATGGCATGGAATCACGAGCGGGAAATAGTTCGCGCCGCACGCCTGGCCGACTGCGCGCGGCGCACTGCCGATGCGCTTCGCGACCTGCCCGTACGTCAGCACCGTGCCCGGCGGAATGTCGCTGATCACGTCCCACACGCGGTGCTGGAACGCGCTGCCGACGTCGGCGAGCGGCAGGTCGAAGCGCGCGGACGCGCGCTCGAAATAACGTTCGATCTGCTCGACCGCGCGCTTCGCGAGCGGCGAATCCGGCTCGACCGACCGGATCGACTCGGGCAGATAGACGATCTCGCGCACCACCGCGCCGTCGGTGCGAATGCCGACCTTGCCGAATGGCGCGTCGATGACTGCGTTGAACATGAGCTTCTCCTCACCGGTGAAACGGGCGGCGCCGCCGCGCGCCGCCGACACTTTACGCCGCCTTCATGCGGCGCGCAGCGCCCATTCGACATGCTCGCGCACGACCGGCGACGGATCGTCGGCGCGCGCGCGCAACGCGGCGACGATCGCGTCGCGCGCATCCGGCGCGAGCCGGCCGGCCGGCGCGCGCAGCGCATTGCCGAGCCCGACCGCCAGATTGCGCAGCCAGCTTTCATGGCCGATGCGCCGGATCGCGCTGCCCTGCATTCGCGTATCGAACGTGTCGGCATCCCAACCGAACAGCTCGACGAGCGTCGCGCGATCGAGCCCGTGCCGCACGTCGAAATCGGCGACCGGCGCGGCCTGCGCGAACTTGTTCCATGGACACACGAGCTGGCAGTCGTCGCAGCCGTACACGCGATTGCCGATCAGCGGCCGCAGCGGCTCGGGAATGCTGCCCTTCAGTTCGATCGTCAGATACGAGATGCAGCGGCGCGCGTCGACGCGATACGGTTCGACGATCGCGCCGGTCGGGCACGCATCGATGCAGCGCGTGCAGCTGCCGCAGTGCGCGCCGGGCGTCTCGGGCGCGGTGTCGGGCGCCGTTTGCGCGTCGGTGGGCAGCGGGATGTCGACGTAGATCTCGCCGAGGAAGAACAGCGAGCCCGCGTCGCGCTGCAGCAGCAACGTGTGCTTGCCGCGCCAGCCGACGCCGGCCTTCTGCGCGAGTTCGACCTCGAGCACCGGCGCGGAATCGGTGAACACGCGGTAGCCGAATGCGCCGATCTCGCGCTCGATGCGCTCGGCGAGCGTCTGCAGCCGATTGCGCAGCACCTTGTGATAGTCGCGGCCGCGTGCGTAGATCGACACGACGGCCGCCTGCGGATCGTCGACGCGCGCGCGCTCGCGCGCACGCCAGTCGTGCGGCACGAGCGCGCCGGACGACGCATCGGGCGCGTCGGCGGCCAGCGTTTCGGCCGGCAGATACGCGAGCCGCGCGGAAATCACGCGTCGCGTACCGGCCACAAGTTCGGCCGGCCGCGCGCGTTTCATCCCGTGTTTGGCCATATAATCCATTTCGCCGTGGTACCCGGCTTCCAGCCAGGCGGCGAGGCCCGCTTCGGCATCCGAGAGATCGGTATCGCCGATGCCGATCGCCCCGAAACCCAATTCGCGCCCCCACGCCCTGATGCGAGCGGCGAGCGCAGTCAACGTCGCATCATCGAGCGCGCACGGCGCCGCGCCTTCGGCACGAGTCGAAGGGGTGTCGGATGCGGCGAGTTCCGGTAATCGGTTCATCGCACTATTTTACGAGAATGCCAGCCACGTCCCATACGCCGCATGCCGACACGCTGCCTGCCCCGCTCGCGGAGCGCGTGATCGCACTCGCCGACGAAGCGGCGACCGAGGCCTTCGGCACCCGCTTCGCGCACGCGCTCGACGCGGCGCGCACCGAGCTCGCCCGCGCACACGCGTTCGACGGACTGCAGATCCAGTTGCTCGGCGACCTCGGCGCGGGCAAGACGACCCTCGTGCGCGCGATCCTGCGCGGCCTCGGCCACGCGGGGCGCGTGCGCAGCCCGACCTACACGCTCGTCGAACCGTATGCCTTCGCACGCGACGACGGGGAACTTGAGGTCTATCACTTCGATCTGTATCGATTCAACGATCCGGCCGAATGGTCCGATGCAGGCTTTCGCGAATATTTCAATTCCAGCGCGATCTGCCTCGTCGAATGGCCGCAACAGGCGGGCACCCTGCTCGGCGTGCCCGATCTGGTTTTCTCGCTCGACGTGGACGGCGACGGCCGCGCCCTCACCGTCCGGGCGTACAGCGCTTCAGGAAAGGCATGTCTCGAAAGATGTTGATCAAACCGTTCCGCTCGATCGAATCGGCGGCCACCGCGACGCACAACTGGCGCCGCCGCCAGATCCTGCGCGCGGGCGCGTCGACGCTGGTGCTCGGCCTCGCCGCGCCGCGGCTCGCGCATGCGTCGTCGGTGCTCGGCGTGCGCGTGTGGCCCGCCCGCGATTACACGCGCGTCACGATCGAATCCGACCAGCCGCTGCAGAATAGCCAACAGCTGTTGCAGGGTCCCGACCGCCTCGTCGTCGACCTGACCGGGCTCGACCTCGACCAGGCGCTGCGCGACCTCGTGTCGAAGATCGCGCCGAACGATCCGCAGATCCAGTCGGTGCGCGTCGGCCAGTATCAGCCGCACGTCGTGCGGATGGTGTTCGACCTGAAGGGCTCGGTGAAGCCGCAGGTGTTCACGCTGCCGCCGGTGGGCACCTACAAGTACCGGCTCGTGTTCGACCTGTATCCGGCCGTCGCGCCCGATCCGCTGACCGACCTGATCGCGCAGACGGAACGCAAGGAACAGGCGCTCAACGACAGCGCGCGCGCGCAGCAGATGCAGCCGCCGCCTGCGCTCGCCGGCCCCGCCGCGCCGCCGCCCGCCGCGGCCGACAACAGCGACGCGTTCTTCCAGCGCTTCGCGCAGAACGCGCCGGCGACCCCGTCCACGCCGCGCACGCCGCCTGCCGCAGCGACGCCGTCGGCACCCGCGAAGCCGGCCGTCAAGCCGCCGCCCGTCATCGCGCGCCGCGACGACGGCGACGACGACGGCGACACCTACAAGTTCACCGCGCCGAAATCCGGCAAGGGCGGCACGGTGCGCCTGCTGACGGTCGCGATCGATCCGGGCCACGGCGGTGAAGATCCCGGCGCGATCGGCGGCGGCGGCACGTACGAGAAGCACATCGCGCTCGACATCGCGAAGAAGCTGCGCGCGAAGATCGACGGCGCGCCGAACATGCGCGCGATGATGACGCGCGACGCCGACTTCTTCGTGCCGCTGAACGTGCGCGTGCAGAAGGCGCGCCGCGTCGGTGCCGACCTGTTCGTGTCGATCCACGCGGATGCGTTCACGACGCCGTCCGCGCGCGGCTCGTCGGTGTTCGCGCTGTCGGATCACGGTGCGTCGAGCGCCGCCGCGCGCTGGCTCGCGAACAAGGAAAACGCGTCCGACCTGATCGGCGGCATCAACATCAAGACGCAGGACGCAGCGGTGAGCCGCGCGCTGTTCGACATGTCGACGACCGCGCAGATCCGCGATTCGCTGCGCTACGGCAACTACGTGCTGAAGGAAGTCGGCGGGATCAACAAGCTGCACAAGGGCTCGGTCGAGCAAGCCGGGTTCGCGGTGCTGAAGGCGCCCGACATTCCGTCGATCCTCGTCGAGACTGCGTTCATCAGCAACCCGGACGAAGAGCGCAAGCTCAACGACGACAGCTATCGCGACGAGATGGCCGACGCGATCTTCCGCGGCATCAAGCGTTACTTCGCCGCGAATCCGCCGCTCGCGAAGAACCGGATGGCCTGACGCGCCACCGCTCGCCCCCCGCCGCCGGCACGCGCTGCGTGCCGGCGCGTCACGACGCCGCGAAGCGGCGTATCAGCTTCCCGCCGAACACGTTCACCGCAAGGCCGCCCATCACCAGCGCCGCGCCGATCAGCTGCGCGTGGCTCAGGTGTTCGTCGAGCAGCAGCGCCGACGACGCGAGCCCGACGATCGGCACCAGCAGCGAAAACTGCGCGACCTGCGCGGCCGGATAGCGCGACATCAGACGGCTCCACAGGCCGTAGCCGACCAGCGTCGCGACGAACGCGAGATAGACGACCGCGAAGATCGATGCGCGGTCGAGCCCGGCGAGCGCGGCGCCGATCCGCTGCGGCCCCTCGAACCACAGCGACAGCGCGAAGAACGGCACCGGCGGCACGAGGCTCGCCCACACGACGAGCGACACCAGGTTCGCATTGCCGACCTTCTTCGTGACGATATTGCCGAACGCCCACATCGCGGCCGAGCAGATGGTCAGCAGGAAGCCGGCGAGCGTCATCGCGCTGCCGCCCTGCACGGCGATCACGACGAGGCCGGTCGCGGCGATCGCGAGGCCGATCAGGTTCTGCACGCGCAGCCGCTCGCCGAGGAACAGCATCGCGAACACGAGCGTGAAGAACGCCTGCGACTGCAGCACGAGCGACGCGAGGCCGGCCGGCATGCCGACGTACATGCCGGTGAACAGGAACACGAACTGGCCGAGCTGGATCGTCGCGCCGTACAGGAGCAGCATGCGCCACGGAATCTGCGGGCGGCGCACGAAGAACACCGCGGGCACCGCGGCGAGCGTGAAGCGCAGCGCGCCGAGCAGCATCGGCGGCATCCCGTGCAGGCCGACCTTGATCACGACGAAGTTCACGCCCCACGCCAGGATCACGACGAGCGCGAGCAACAGGTCCTTCGGGGCCATCATCGGCGTCTCCTCGATTGTCGGATGATTTCTGAAGCCGGTCAGTCTACCGGGTTTCGCCGCACGCCCCGATACCCGCGCGGCGTGAATGGAATCGGTGGCATGCGCAGCGGCGGGCGCAGCGGCGGGCGCAACAGCGGGCGCAGCGGTACACGCAGCCGCGGGCGCTGGGTCGCGCGCAGCCAGCACGGCGCATGCCTGCCGCGGCCGCACCTCACCTCAACTCAACTCAAATCACCGCAACGCAACGCACCGCGTGCATTACCGTTCCGCATCGCGCGCCGCCGCCGTGCCGCCAGTACAATGACCGGCAATCCAGCCGTTCCCCACGAGGCCCGCCATGACCGATCCGATCAAAGCCCTGCTGAAGCCGCACATCCGCGACATCGGCAACCTGCAGGTGCGCCGCACGCTGCCCGCGCTCGCCGCACGTCTCGTCGGCCCGTTCATCTTCTTCGATCACATGGGCCCCGCCGCGCTGCCGGCCGGCACCGGGCTCGACGTGCGCCCGCATCCGCACATCGGCCTCGCGACCGTCACGTACCTGTTCGACGGCGCGATCCTGCACCGCGACAGCCTCGGTTCGCGGCAGGAAATCGTGCCGGGCGACGTGAACTGGATGACGGCCGGCCGCGGGATCGTGCACTCGGAGCGCACGCCCGACGCGCAGCGCGCGAGCGGCCACACCGTGCACGGGATCCAGACCTGGGTCGCACTGCCCGTCGCGCACGAAACCACCGAGCCGTCGTTCGAGCACCACGCGGCCGACACGCTGCCGAAGCACCGCGCAAACGGCGTCGCGCTCACGGTCATCGCCGGCGACGCGTTCGGCCTGCGCTCGCCGGTCACGACGTTCTCGCGCACGCTGTACGTCGCCGCCGAATTCGCGGCCGGCGGCAGCATCGAACTCGATGCGTCGCACGAGGAGCGTGCGGTCTACGTCGTCGACGGCGACCTGACGATCGACGGCACGCCGGTGCCGGCCGAGCAGATGGCCGTGCTCGCGCCGGGCGCGACCGTCACGCTCGCGAGCGGCAACGGCGCACGCGCGATGCTGCTCGGCGGCGACAAGATCGACGGCGAACGCTTCATCGAGTGGAATTTCGTCGCCAGCAGCCGCGACGCGATCGAGCGCGCGAAACTGGCGTGGACGAACCAGGAAATGGGCCAGGTGCCCGGCGAAACCGAGTGGATTCCGCTGCCCGAATCGAAGCCGCGTTGAAAAAGGGGCGCGCCGCCCCCATCCTGACGACATTCGAACGGAAGAGAACGACATGGACACCACGCTTGCCACTTTCGAGAAAGACGTCATCGAGGCGTCGCTGGACACGCCCGTGCTGGTCGACTTCTGGGCGCCGTGGTGCGGCCCCTGCAAGACGCTCGGCCCGCTGCTCGAAAAGCTCGAAGCCGACTACGAAGGCCGCTGGAAGCTCGTGAAGGTGAACGTCGACGAGAACCAGGAACTCGCCGCGCATTTCCAGACGCGCAGCATCCCGCATGTGATCGCCTTCGCGGACGGGCGTCCGGTCGACCAGTTCATCGGCGTGCTGCCGGAAGGCCAGTTGCGAGCGTTTCTCGACCGGCTGCTGCCGGCGCCCGACGAAGCCGAGCGCCGCGCCGCGCAATTTGCGATCGCCGAATCGCGCTACGACGATGCGCTCGCGCACCTCGAAGCCGCGCTCGCGCTGAACCCCGGTTTCGACGACGCACGGCTCGACCTGATCGAACTGCTGCTCGCGAGCAACCAGGTGGACGCCGCACGCGCCGAGGCCGAGCGCCTGTCGCCGCAGACCGTGCAGAACGGCGACCCGCGCTACCAGGCGATCAAGACCCGTTTCGATGCGCTCGACGCGACGGCCGACCTGCCGCCGACCGACGCGCTCGAAGCGCGGATTGCAGCCAACCCCGCCGATCTCGAAGCGCGTTTCGACCTCGCGCAGAGCCTGATCGCGCGACGCGCGTACGAAGGTGCGCTCGAGCAGCTGCTGGAAATCGTGTTGCGCGACCGCACGTATGGCGACGATCTCGGCCGCCGCACGATGATTTCGGTGTTCGAGCTGGCGGGCGACCGCCCCGACCTGGTCGCCGCATGGCGGCGCAAGCTGAGCATGGCGCTCAACTGATCACGCGACCGGCCGGGCTGCAACAGCCTGGCCGGCTCGTATCGTCGCGCGCGGCGGTTCTGCCGCGCCGCACCATTCCTTTTCGCACCGAACGCTGCCCCGATCAGCCGGCAGCCCGCGCGGCGACTGCCCGCAGCGCATGCGCGGCGGCCGCGAACCCGAAGCTCGCGGTCACGCACACGCTCGAACCGAACCCCGCACAGTTGAGCCCCGCGACATGCGCGGCGGTGGACGGCTCCGCGCCGTCCTCGATGTCGCATGCGGCCGCTTCCGGATAGATCAGCGGCTCGTCCGAATACACGGCGCTGACCTTGAAGCGCGCCTTCGGCCCGCGCGGAAAGCCGTGCTGCTTGCGCAGCTGCGCGCGCACCTTCGACAGCAGCGGATCCTGGATCGTCAGCGCGAGATCGTCGATGCGGATGCGCGTCGGGTCGAGCTGCCCGCCCGCGCCGCCGACCGTGACGAGCGGCTGCCCGTTCGCGACGCACCACGCGATCAGCGCGACCTTCGTGCGCACGCTGTCGATCGCGTCGATCACGTAGTCGAAACCGCCGCCGAGCAGCGCATCGAAGTTGTCGGGTTCCGCGAAATCCTCGATCCGGTGCACGCGGCACGCGGGATCGATCAGCGCGATGCGCTCGGCCATCGCGTCGACCTTCGGCTTGCCGTAGTTGCCGTCGAGCGCGTGGATCTGGCGGTTCGTATTGCTTTCCGCGACGTTGTCGAGATCGATCAGCGTGAGCGTGCCGATCGCGCTGCGCGCGAGCGCCTCGGCCGTCCACGACCCGACGCCGCCGATGCCGATCACGGCCACGTGTGCGCGCTCGAACGCGGCAAGCGCCGGTGCGCCGTACAACCGCGCGATGCCGCCGAAACGGCGCTCGCGATCCACGTCAAGCCGGATTGTCGGGGTCGGGGTAAGATCAGAGGAACTGGGCGGGGCAGCGTCGGCAGCGGGCATGGCAGCAAGGAAAACGTAAGTCGTGCAGCCCTCTATTTTGCCTGAACTCCCCGCCGGCACGCGCCACTGTGCACGCACGATTCTCGCGCGTTCGCTATACTGGCCCCAGATTGAAGCGTTTGCATAACATGACGACTCTCGCCGATCTCCGCATCAACTATTCGCGTGCTTCGCTCGATGAAGCCGATGCCGCCCCCGACCCGTTCGCACAGTTCGATCGCTGGTTCAAGGAGGCGCTCGCCGCCAAGCTCCCCGAGCCCAACACGATGACGCTCGCCACCGTCGGCGCGGACGGCCGGCCGTCGGCCCGAATCGTGCTCATCAAGGGTGTCGACGAACGCGGGTTCGTCTTCTTTACCAATTACGAAAGCCGCAAGGGCCGCGACCTCGCCGCCCATCCGCACGCGGCGCTGCTGTTCTACTGGATCGAGCTCGAGCGCCAGGTGCGCATCGAAGGCCGGATCGAGAAAACCAGCGCCGACGAAAGCGACCGCTATTTCGCGTCGCGCCCGCTCGGCTCGCGCATCGGTGCGTGGGCGTCCGAACAGAGCGCGGTGATCGACAGCCGCGCGACGCTCGAAGCGCGCGAGCAGGCCGTGGCCGAGCGCTACGGCGAGAACCCGCCGCGCCCGCCGCATTGGGGCGGCTACCGCGTCGTGCCCGACGCGATCGAATTCTGGCAGGGCCGCCCGTCGCGGCTGCACGATCGCCTGCTCTATACGCGCGACGCGTCGGCGGCGTCGGGCTGGTCGATCTCGCGACTGTCGCCGTAAGCCGGCGGCGGCAGCGGCGCCGGCGCGTGCCGGCCGCGTCTCGTGTTGCATCCGGGCGCCCGCGTCGCAACGGCGGGCACCGTCAAGATACTTGGCTGTATTCGATTCAACGAACAAACGGAGAATCCAAATGTTCTGGGAAAAGAAGCTGGCACAGTGGGCGGACGAAGTACGGGCGAAGGCGAACTTACCGGCGCGCCTCGTGCTCTGGAACGGCGATCAACTCGATTTCGGCACCTTCACCGCGCCGCAGGTCACGCTGAAGGTCAACAGCGCGTCCGCGTTGCCGCTGTTGCTCGAACCGAGCCTCGACAATCTCGGCGAGGCGTACGTGAAGGGCAAGATCGACATCGAGGGCCGGCTGTCGGACATCATCAACATCAGCTACTCGCTCGCGCGCAGCACGGTCACCAGCGCGAACAAGCTCGCGCGCGTGAGGCGCTACTTCAATCACACGAAGAGCACCGACAAGAAGGCGATCCAGTACCACTACGACGTGTCGAACGAGTTCTACCAGCTGTGGCTCGACGAGAACATGGTGTATTCGTGCGCGTACTTCGAGAACGGCGACGAGGATCTGGCCACCGCGCAAATCAAGAAGATCGACCACATCCTGACCAAGATCCGGCTCGAGCCCGGCCAGCGCCTGCTCGACATCGGCTGCGGTTGGGGCGCGCTCGTGCTGCGCGCCGCGCAGAAGTTCGGCGCGACATGTCTCGGCGTGACGCTGTCGCGGAACCAGTTCGACCTCGCGACCGCGCGCGTGAAGGCGGCCGGGCTCGAGGACAAGATCGAGATCCGCCTGCAGGACTACCGCGAGATCGAGGGCCAGTTCGACCGCATCACGAGCGTCGGGATGTTCGAGCACGTCGGACGCAAGAACCTGCCGCTCTATTTCTCGCGCGTGCACGACCTGCTGACCGACGACGGCATCGCGATGAACCACGGGATCACGTCGACCGATGCGGAAAGCGGCGAGACCGCGCTCGGCGGCGGCGAGTTCATCGACCGCTACGTGTTCCCGGACGGCGAGCTGCCGCACATCAGCCTCGCGCTCGAATCGGCGCAGCGCGGCGGGCTCGAGGCGATTGACATCGAAAGCCTGCGGCGACACTATGCGCGCACGCTCGAAATCTGGACCGAGAACTTCGAAGCGAAGGCGGAACAGGCGCGTGCGCTCGTCGACGACGAAAAATTCCGCATCTGGCGCGTCTATCTGGCCGGCTGCGCGTATGCGTTCGAGCACGACGACGTGTCGATCTTCCAGATCGTGTGCCGCAAGGCCGGACGCAGCGCGAAAACGCTGCCGTGGTCGCGGCGCTACATGTACGAAAACCCGCTGCCGCGCTAGGCGGCATTTCACGCTGGGCATGCATGGGTGACGGCAGCACGCGGCGCAACACGCCGCCGCAACGACAGCAGCGCGACGAAGCGGACGAGTCGCACGCCGGCGGGCAGTTCGACCTGTTCGGCGTGCCCGACGACGCGCGTGCGGACGACGATTACCCTGCAGCCCGCGATCACCTGACGCCGGACGAACACGACGCCGCGCGGCCGGCCAACGCGCGTGCGCGCACCGGGCGCGCGGCGCCCCGTCCTGCCGCGGACCAGGAGTCGGAGCCTGCGCCCGCCTCCGGCCTGTTATGGGACGAACCGGCCCCGCCCGCCGCGCCGCCGAAGAAGGGCCGGCGCCCGCGCGGCGTACCGCCCGCACCGGTGTCGGCCGAAGTCGCCGACGCCGCGGCCGCGCTGCCGCCGAACGTGCGGCTCGGCACGTCGTCGTGGTATTTCCCCGGCTGGGACGGCATCGTCTACGACGGCGATTTCGCGCAGACGAAGCTGTCGCGCGAGGGGCTGGCAGCGTACGGCGCGCATCCGCTGCTGAAAAGCGTGAGCCTCGACCGGTCGTTCTACGGCCCGCTGTCGGTGGCCGATTACCTGCGCTACGCGCAACAGGTGCCCGACGACTTCCGCTTCGTCGTGAAGGCGCCGGCGTCCGTCACCGACGCGGTCGTGCGCGGCCGGCGCGGCGAGCCGTCCGGCCCGAACCCGACCTTCCTCGACGCGCAGCTTGCCACCCAGGAATTCGTGCAGCCTTGCCTCGACGGGCTCGGCAAGAAGGCCGGCGTGCTCGTGTTCCAGTTTTCGCCGATGCCCGATCAACTGCTCGCCGAACCGGCCGCGCTGATCGACCGGCTGTCGGCGTTCTTCGCGGCGCTGCCGCCGCTGCCGGGCGATGCCGACGGCACGCGCTACGCGATCGAAATCCGCGACGCGTGCCTGCTCACGCCGCGCTTCATCCGCGCGCTGGCCGCACTCGGCGTACGCTACTGCGTCGGCCTGCATGCGCGGATGCCCGACCCGCTGCGCCAGGCGGCCGCGCTCGCGTTGCTCGACGGCGACGCGCCGGGCCCGCTGATCGTGCGCTGGAGCCTGCATGGCGGCTTCAAGTACGAACAGGCGAAAGCGAAATACGAGCCGTTCGACAAGCTCGTCGACGAGGATCCGGCCACGCGCTCGGCGCTCGCCGAGCTGGCCGCGCGCTACGCGCTGGCGGGACAGCCGGTGATCATCACGATCAACAACAAGGCGGAAGGATCCGCACCGCTGTCATGCATCGCGCTGGCGCGGGAGATCGCCGCCGCGTGCGCGCACTGGCGCAGCGAGGCGGCGTAAGGATCGCGGCGCGCGCTGCTTGCGGGCTGGCGCGCGGTCACGTGCGCACGACTCGGGTGCGGCATGCGAGCTGCGTGCGCGCTGCATGCACGCTGCGCGCGATTACGCGCCGCGCAGCGACTTCAGCCGGTGCGAGAACTTCTGGCGGAATTTCGCGAGCTTCGGCCCGATCACGACCGAGCAGTAGCCCTGCCCCGGATTGCGCGCGTAATAGTTCTGGTGATAGTCCTCGGCCGGCCAGTAGTTGTCGTCGAGCGGCACGACCTGCGTGACGATCGGCTGTCCGAACACCTGCTCGCGCTCCAGTTCGCGGATCACGTCGAGCGCGATGTCGCGCTGCGCGTCCGAATGCGTGAACACGACCGAACGGTATTGCGTGCCGACGTCGTTGCCCTGCCGGTTAAGCTGCGTCGGATCATGCGTCGCGAAGAAGATCTCGAGGATCTCGCGATAGCCGATGCGTGCCGGATCGAACGTCACGTTCACCACCTCCGCGTGCCCGGTGTCGCCGTCGCATACGTCGCGATAGCCGGGATTGCGCGTATGGCCGCCCGCGTAGCCCGACTGGACGGCCGTCACGCCGTCGACGTCGAGGAACACGGCCTCCGTGCACCAGAAGCACCCGCCGCCGAGCGTCGCGGTTTCAAGCATGTCGCTCCCCATGAATTCAGACCCTCGTTGATGATGGCGACCCGCACGCCGCGCGCTGTCGCGCGCCGGCAGCCGCCGATTCGTGTCGCCGCCGACCGGTGGCCCGGCGCGAAGCGGCATGCGTTCAAGTATCTCACTCACGCATGAATCCGGCTGGGCCGCACGCGTGCCGCGCCCGACCCGCCGCACGTTTCTCGACTACACTTAGGCACGCTTCGCCGCGACGGCACACCGTCCGGCTGCACGCAGCGTCCGATGCATGCCCGCCCTGATGCCAACATCATCCGCCGGAACATCGATATGTACGCGTTCGCAGATTCACTCCGCATCGGCGGCCCGACCGCCGGCGTCCCGCACGCCGTCGCGGCGATCGCACCGTCGCGGTGCCGCACGCCTGCCGCATCGCCGGTGCGGCGATCGACTCCACCTCGCTTTCCCGCTTTTCCGACCTGATGCACGAGCGCGAGCGAGCCGCACACGCGTGGCCGCCGCGCACCCCGCCGACCCGCACGCCAGCAGCGAACGGCGTGCGCCCTCGATCCGATCCAACCGAGAGAGGCACCACGATGAGCATGCGGCCTGACCCGACCTTTCACGCTTCGCCGGCACTTGCGATGCAGGCGCCGGCGGAGGAGTTCGCGTATACGTTGTTGCTGAGCCCCGATTTTTCCAGACCCGACGCGCTCGCGGTGATCGACGTGAAACCCGGCTCGTCGACCTACGGAAAAATCGTGCACACGGTGACGATGCCGAACACCGGCGACGAGTTTCACCACTTCGGCTGGAATGCGTGTTCGTCGGCGCTGTCGCCGCTGACCGGCCACGCGTTTCTCGAGCGCCGCTTCCTGATCATCCCGGGCCTGCGGTCGTCGCGCATCTACGTGATCGACACGAAGCCGCACCCGACGCAGGCGCGCATCCACAAGATCGTCGAGCCCGCCGAAGTGTTCGCGAAGACCGGCTATTCCCGGCCGCACACGGTCCACTGCGGCCCCGAGGGCATCTACGTGAGCACGCTCGGCGGCGCCGGGGAGGATGGCACCGACGGCGCGCCCGGCATCTTCATCATGGACTGCGAGACGTTCGACGTGCTCGGCCGCTGGGAGATCGAGCGCGGCCCGCAGGACAAGCATTACGACTTCTGGTGGAACCTGCCGCGCGACTACATGGTGTCGAGCGAATGGGCGCTGCCGCCGCAGTTCGAGCACGGCATCGTGCCGGAAGATCTGCTCGCGAACCGCTACGGCCACCGGCTGCATTTCTGGGACCTGCGCGCGCGGCGCAACGTGCAGACGATCGACCTCGGCGCGCAGCATCAGATGGCGCTCGAGGTGCGTCCCGCGCACGATCCGGTGCGCGAATACGGGTTCGTCGGCGTCGTGGTCGATACGACCAATCTCGAAGGGTCGATCTGGACCTGGTGGCGCGAAGGCGGCACGTTCCATGTGGAGAAAACCGCGACGATTCCGCCCGAGCCGGCCGCGGCCGACGAGCTGCCGCCGCTGCTGCAGGGTTTCGGCGCGGTGCCGCCGCTCGTGACCGACATCGACCTGTCGCTCGACGACCGCTTCCTGTACGTCTCGTGCTGGGGCACCGGCGAGATGCGCCAGTACGACGTGTCGGATCCGCACCATCCGGTGCTCGCGGGGTCGGTACGCATCGGCGGGATCGTGCGCCGCGCACCGCACACGAACGGCCGCGCGTTCGCCGGCGGCCCGCAGATGGTCGAGATCAGCCGCGACGGCCGCCGCGTGTACTGGACCAACTCGCTGTACTCGACGTGGGACGACCAGTTCTATCCGGACGGCGTGCCGGCCGCGCAGGTGCTCGCGCATGCAGGGCCCGACGGCGGGCTGACGCTCGCCGACGACTACTGGGTCGAGTTCCCCGACGGCTATCGCGCGCACCAGATCCGGCTCGAAGGCGGCGACTGCTCGACGGACTCGTTCTGCTATCCGTCGGTCAAGCGTTGAGCGCCGGCCTTCCCGCGCCGCTCGCGCTGTGGGCGGCGGTGCTCGCGAGCGGCGTCTATCACGGGCTCAACCCGGCGATGGGCTGGCCGCTCGCGGTATCGAACGCGCTGATGACGCGCCGCGGCCGCGCACTCGTCGCGGCGCTCGGCTATCTGGCACTCGGCCATGCGCTCGCGGTCTTCATGGTGATGCTGCCGTTCGGGCTGCTCGCCGCGCTGCTCGCGTGGCAGACGGCGATCCGGATCGGCGCGAGCGCGCTCGTGATCGGCTTCGGCGCCGTGCTGCTGATCCGGCGGCGCCACCCGCGTGCGCTCGCGCGGATTCCGCCCGCGCGGCTCGGGTTGTGGTCGTTCGCGGTCGCGCTCGCGCATGGCGCAGGGCTGATGCTGGTGCCGATCTATCTCGGGCTGTGCGGGCTCGACCGCGACGCCGGCCATCGCGCGGCGGCGACGCTCGTCGATGCGCATCTCGGGATGGCGCTCGGCGTCGCGGCCGTGCACGCGGCCGCGATGATCGCCGCGGGCGGCGCGCTCGCGTGGCTCGTGTACCGCTATCTCGGGCTGAAGTTCGTCGCGCGCAGCTGGTTCAACCTCGACGCGGTGTGGGCGTCGAGCCTGATCCTGACGGGTGCGCTGGCGCTCGGGCTCGCGGCGGCGCGGTAGGGGCAGCGCGCGACCCGAGGTGGGCGGTGGGCGGTGGGCGGTGATGGTGGCGGTCGCTGACGGCAGCTCACGACTCGCACGCAACAAAACGCGACAGAACGACAGACTCCGCACGGTTGCGCGCGCCGCACGACAGTGTTCGCTACCTCACGCTCGGCCCGCAATCGGCCGTCCGCACGGGCCCGGCGATCGCGATTCCGCTAAAATCGGGCCATGCGCACCACTTCCCAACCGACCGCCCCGGCCTTGCCGCCTTTCGTCCGCCGCGCCCGTTGCATCCGCCGCGCGCCGCGCCCGTCCGTTTCGTTCCGGATGGCTGCCCGATGAACCAAGCCAATCCGCCGGATTTCGATTCGGCCGCCTTTCGCCAGGCGCTCGGCCAGTTCGCGACCGGCGTCACGGTCATCACGACGCGTGCGCCGTCCGGGCAACTGATTGGCATCACCGCGAGCTCGTTCAACTCGGTGTCGCTCGATCCGCCGCTCGTGCTGTGGAGCCTCGCGCACAAATCGGCGTCGACGCCGGTGTTCCGCGGCAACAGCCATTACGTGGTGAACGTGCTCGCGGCGTCGCAGCTCGACCTGTGCAAGCGCTTCTCGACCTACAAGGGCGATCGTTTCGAAGGAATCGCGCACGCGGCCGGCAACTCGGGCATGCCGGTGCTCGACGGTGCGCTCGCGTGGTTCGAATGCCACAACCGCAGCCGCTACGACGAAGGCGACCACGTGATCTTCGTCGGCGAAGTGGAGCGCTGCGGCGTGCGGGCCGCGGCGGACGGCGCACCGCCGCTCGTGTTCCACGGCGGCGGCTTCCACGGCCTCACACCGCTTTGATCGCCCCGGTGCGCGCCAGCCCGACCGGCGCGCCCGCTTCATCCTTCAGCGTCTGCAGCACGATGTTCGAACGGATGTCCATCACGCCCGGCGCCTTGTAGAGCCGGTTCAGCACGAAATCCGAATAGTGCTTGAGGTTGTGCGCGAGCACGCGCAGCAGGTAGTGGCTCTCGCCCGTCACGACGAATGCGCCGACCACCTCCGGCCATTCGCGCAGCGCTTCCGCGAAGCGCTCGTGCCATTGATTCTCCTCGTTGCGCATCGACACCTGCACGAACGCCTCGAGCTCGAAGCCAAGCTTCTCGCGGCTCAGGCACGCGCGATAGTGCTCGATCACGCCCTGCTCCTCGAGCAGGCGCATCCGGCGCAAACAGGCGGACGGCGAAAGCGAGATGCGTTCGGCCAGGTCGAGATTGCTGATTCTGCCCTCCTCCTGCAGTACCGCCAGAATCCGGCAGTCGGTGGCATCGAGCGTGATCGCGTGCATTTTTGGTCCCCGTTTTCCCTCTGATTCGAATTATCTGCCAATCGGGCGGATTGTCCATGTTTATTTCGCAAGCACTTTCTGCGAGCGTCCACCTATCATTCGAAGGATCGATTCACCGATTCGTCATGCCATGGACACACTCTGGGACATCTCGCCGCCCGTCAGCCCCGCCACCCCCGTGTGGCCGGGCGATACGCCGGTTTCCGTCGAACGCGTGTGGCGGATGGAGGCCGGCTCGCCGGTCAACGTCGCGCGCGTGACGCTGTCGCCGCACACGGGCGCGCACTGCGACGCGCCGCTGCACTACGACGCCGACGGCGCGCCGATCGGCGCGGTGCCGCTCGACACGTATCTCGGCCCGTGCCGCGTGATCCACTGCATCGGCGCGTCGCCGGTCGTGCGCGCGGCCGATGTGCAAGCCGCGCTCGCCGGCGTGCCGCCGCGCGTGCTGCTGCGTACCTATGCGCGCGCCGCGGTCGAACGATGGGACAGCGGCTTCTGCGCGGTCGCGCCCGAAACCGTCGACCTGCTCGCCGCGCATGGCGTGAAGCTGATCGGCATCGATACGCCGTCGCTCGACCCGCAGGAATCGAAGACGATGGACGCGCATCGCCGCGTGCGCGCGCACCGGATGGCGATCCTCGAAGGGATCGTGCTCGACGACGTACCGGCCGGCGACTACGAGCTGATCGCGCTGCCGCTGAAATTCGCGACGCTCGACGCGAGCCCCGTGCGCGCGGTGCTGCGCGCGCTGCCCGGGCGTGCTTCCCATGCTTCCTGATTACCCCGACCTACGAACTCACATCATGATCAAGACCCGTGAAGACGCGCTCGCCCTCGACCGCGACGACCCGCTCGCCGCGCTGCGCGGCCAGTTCGCGCTGCCCGACGGCGTGATCTATCTGGACGGCAACTCGCTCGGCGCGCAACCGCGCGCGTCGGCCGCCCGCGCGCAACAGGTGATCGGCGCCGAATGGGGCGAAGGCCTGATCCGCAGCTGGAACACGGCCGGCTGGTTCGCGCTGCCGCGCCGCCTCGGCGACAAGCTCGCGACGCTGATCGGCGGCGCGCCCGGCGAGACGGTCGTCACCGACACCATCTCGATCAACCTGTTCAAGCTGCTGTCGGCAATGCTGCGCCGCCAGGCCGAGCGCGCGCCCGAGCGCCGCGTGATCGTGTCGGAGCGCTCGAACTTCCCGACCGACCTGTACATCGCGCAAGGGCTGATCGAGCAGCTCGGCGGCAACTACGAGCTGCGCCTGATCGACGACCCGGCCGACCTGCCCGGCGCGCTCGGCGCGGACACGGCCGTCGCGATGATCACGCACGTGAACTACCGCACCGGCTACATGCACGACATGCCGGCCGTCACGCAGCTCGTGCACGACGCGGGCGCGCTGATGCTGTGGGATCTCGCGCACTCGGCCGGCGCGGTGCCGGTCGACCTGAACGGCGCGCATGCGGACGGCGCGGTCGGCTGCACGTACAAGTACCTGAACGGCGGCCCCGGCTCGCCGGCGTTCGTGTGGGTGCCGCAGCGCCATCTCGCGCACTTCTCGCAGCCGCTGTCGGGCTGGTGGGGCCACCGCGCGCCGTTCGCGATGCAGCCGAGCTTCGCGCCCGATCCGGGCATCGCGCGCTTCCTGTGCGGCACGCAGCCGATCGTGTCGATGTCGATGGTCGAATGCGGGCTCGACGTGTTCCTGCAGACCGACATGCAGACGATCCGCCGCAAGTCGCTCGCGCTGACCGATGCGTTCATCGCGCTCGTCGAGGAACGCTGCGCGGGCCTGTCGCTGAAGCTCGTCAC
Organism: Burkholderia sp. SR8; assembly: GCF_052851275.1. NCBI lineage: Bacteria > Pseudomonadati > Pseudomonadota > Betaproteobacteria > Burkholderiales > Burkholderiaceae > Burkholderia > Burkholderia sp. SR8. Next base: position 119,125 of record NZ_JAULUC010000015.1, on the reverse strand, counting down.
GCCGCGCGCGCATCACCAGCGCGGCTCGCAGGCGAGCTTCGAGCATCCGCACGGCTACGAGGTGATGCAGGCGCTGATCGCGCGCGGCGTGATCGGCGACTACCGCGAGCCGTACGTGCTGCGCTTCGGCTTCACGCCGCTCTATACGCGCTTCGTCGACGTGTGGGATGCCGTCGAGACGCTGCGCGACATCCTCGCGACCGATGCGTGGAAGGCCCCCGAGTTCGCCGAGCGCGGCGCGGTGACCTGATCGGCACCGCCCGGCGCGCGCCGCAGTGGCGTGCGGCTTGCGCGCCGCGCCCCGTCATTCAAATCTGGAGAAAGTCGTGAATTCTGGTCATATGCAGCCACCCGGCGCCGACGCGCCGGCCGGCTGCCCGTTCTCGGGCGCCCGCGCGGCCCAGCCCGCACACGAAGCGCCGCACGTGCCGGGCAGCGATGCCGCGGGCGATGCCGGCTGGCACAACGCGCAGCTCGATTTCTCGAAGTCGATGAGCTACGGCGACTACCTGTCGCTGAATTCGATCCTGAACGCGCAGCATCCGCTGTCGCCCGATCACAACGAGATGCTGTTCATCATCCAGCATCAGACGAGCGAGCTGTGGATGAAGCTCGCGCTGTTCGAGCTGCGCGGCGCGCTCGATGCGGTGCGCGGCGACGCGCTGCCGCCCGCGTTCAAGATGCTCGCACGCGTGTCGCGCATTCTCGAGCAACTCGTGCAGGCGTGGAACGTGCTGTCGACGATGACGCCGTCCGAGTATTCCGCGATGCGGCCGTATCTCGGCCAGTCGTCGGGCTTCCAGTCGTACCAGTACCGGCAGCTCGAATTCCTGCTCGGCAACAAGAACGCGCAGATGCTGCAGCCGCATGCGCATCGGCCCGACATTCTCGAACAGGTGCGTGCGACGCTCGAGGCGCCGTCGTTCTACGACGAGGTCGTGCGCCTGCTCGCGCGGCGCGGTTTCCCGATCGCGCCCGAGCGGCTCGAGCGCGACTGGACGCAGCCGATGCGTCACGACGAAACCGTCGAGGCCGCGTGGCTCGAGGTCTATCGTCACCCGCAGCAGCACTGGGAGCTGTACGAGATGGCAGAGGAACTCGTCGATCTCGAGGATGCATTCCGGCAGTGGCGCTTCCGTCACGTGACGACCGTCGAGCGCATCATCGGCTTCAAGCAGGGCACGGGCGGCACGAGCGGCGCGCCGTATCTGCGCAAGATGCTCGACGTCGTGCTGTTCCCCGAGCTGTGGCACGTGCGCACCACGCTGTAACGTCCGCGCACGTGGCGCGCCCGCCCGTCACGACGACGTGCGGGCCACCTCCCCTTCCCGCGGCGCGCTGGCGCGCGTCAGCCGCGGAATGTGCCGCCGCACCATGAGCAGCGCGACGCACACCACGCTCATCGCGGCGGCCAGCAGCGTCAGGTACGCCGACGCACCGCCCGCCGTGATCACCAGCGCGCCCGCGAACGCGCTGAGGATCGCGCCGAGCCGGCCGAACGCGAGCGCGCTCGCGGTGCCGGTCGCGCGCACCGCGGTCGGATAGATGTACGCGCAGAGCGCATACATCGTCGACTGCACCGCGTTGACGAACAACCCGTGCAGACCGAGCCCGACGATCAGCCAGCCTGTGTGGCGTCCCGCATCGACGCCCATCAGCCACACCGCGCTCGCCGCGCCGCCGATGCTGCACAGCGCGAGCGGCCAGCGCGAGCCCGCATGCGCGATCGCCCATGCGCACAGCAGCGCGCCGATCACGCCGCCGAGGTTGTACGCGGTCAGTCCCGAACCCGCGACCGACACGCTCAGCCCGCTCGCGGCCAGCATCGTCGGCAGCCAGCTGAACGCCGCGTACACGGCGAGCAGACACATGAAGAACGCGCACCACAATGCGATCGTGTCGCGCGCCTGGCCGCCGGCGAACAGCGCGCCGAACCCGCCGCGGGCGCCGGGCGCGCGTGCGTCGCGCAGATCGGTGAACGCGGTGCCCGGTGCGACGGGCCGCTGCATGCGCGCGAGCAGCACGCCGAGTTCCGGCCAGCGCGCGGGGCGGCGCGCGAGATAGCGCGGCGATTCGGGCAGCGCGCGCACGAGCACGAAACCGAGCACGAGCGGCAGCGCGCCGCCCGCGAAGAACAGCCCGCGCCAGCCGTAGTGCGGCAGCACCTCGTGTGCGAACAGGCCGGCCAGCATCCCGCCGAGCGGCACGCAGACGATCGTCGCCGTCACCATCATCGTGCGGCGCCGTGCGGGCGTGTATTCGGCCGTCATCGTGGTGGCGGTCGGCAGCGCGCCGCCGATTCCCAGCCCCGCGCAGAAGCGCAGCAGCGCGATCGTCGCGACGTCCGGCGCGAAACCGATCGCGCAGGTCGCGACGCCGAACAGGAACACGCTGCCGATCACCGCGTGGCGGCGACCGAAACGGTCCGCGACGAGCCCCGCGCAGGCGCTGCCGATCCCCATCCCGATCAGCCCGGCGGCCACCGCCGGCGCGAACGCGCCGCGCGTGATTCCCCATTCGCGGATCAGCACCGGAATCGCAAAGCCGATGAGCTGCCCGTCGAAGCCGTCGAGCACGATCGCGAGCGCGGCAAGCAGCACCACGCAGCGCTGCATCGTCGTGAACGGTCCGTCGTCGAGCGTCGCGCCGATGTCGACCGACGGCGGCTGCAATGTGTCGCGCGTGCTCATGCGGCCTCCCGTGCGGCGTGTATCGGCGGCATCGGCGACATCGAAGGCATCGAAGGCATCGAACGCATCGAACGCATCGGCGGCAACGTGCGCGAACGGCGCACGGCAACACAACGGCATTTGCTGACTTTCATGGCGTCTCCAGTTGCCCGGGCTGGCGCGCACGCGCGTGCCCGGATCTCGTGCTGCACCGGCGGCGTCAACGCATGTGCGTCGGCTCCGTGTGCTGTCCCATCCGTCTCGATCGGCCGCCGTCGTCAATGCGCGGCGCGCTTCTCGTCATGCGGCGCAAGCCGGCCGCCGGCCCGATGCTCAGTCGCGCCGCGCGTCGATCAGCCTGATCAGCGCAAGCAGCGTGTCCGCATGCGGCACCGCGACGCCCGTCTCGCGTGCGGCCGCGACGACCTGGCCGTTGATCGCGTCGATCTCCGTGCGGCGTCCGGCGAGCACGTCCTGCAGCATCGACGGCCGATGGCCGTGGTGCGCATGAATCGCATGCTCGACGTTGCGCGCGATGCGTTCGCCATCCACGGCGATCCCTTTCGCGCGCGCGACGGCGGCCGTCTCCGCCGCGATCGCGAGTGCGAGCCGCGGCCCGTCGGGCACACCGGCGAGCTGATCGACCGTGCAGCCCGTCGCCGCGCACACCGTATTGAGCGCCGCGTTGAACGCGACCTTTTCCCAGATCGCCGCCCACACGTCCGCATCGAGCGAACACGCGAGGCCGGCACGCGACAGCACGTCGGCCACGGCCGCCGCGAACGGGCGCGCCGCTCCGTCGGCCGTCATCATGCGGATCGTGCCCGCACCGTGCGAACGCACGTGCCCCGGCGCCGCGAAATCGGCCGGCCACGTCGTGACGCCGACCAGGATGCTTTCGAGCGGCACGAACGCGTTCAGCGTCTCGACGTTGCCGAGCCCGTTCTGCAACGTCAGCACGCAGGTGCGCGGCGTCAGCAACGCGCGCACGCCATCGAGCGCGGCGCGCGTGTGCAGCGATTTCGTGAACACGATCAGCAGGTCGAATGGTGTATCGGACGCGGCGCTCGCCGCCGCATTCGCCGCTCCCGGCCGGACGGCCTGCAACGCGCGGACGCGGCGTTCGCCGCGATCGTCGTCGATGCGCAGGCCGTCGCGGCGAATCGCATCGAGATGCGCGTCGTTCACGTCGATCAGCGTGACGGCTTCGCCGTGCTCGGCCAGCAGCGCACCGAACAGCGAACCCATCGCACCTGCGCCGAGAATCGCGATCCTCATCGTCGGCGCCTCCTCAGAACGGGTAATGACGCGGCGCGGTCTGCACGGTGATCCAGCGCAGGTCCGTGAACGCGGCGATGCCGGCCTTGCCGCCGAAATGGCCGAAGCCGCTGTCCTTCACGCCGCCGAACGGCATCTGCGCTTCGTCGTGCACGGTCGGGCCGTTCACGTGGCAGATGCCCGATTCGATCCGCGCGGCCACCCGCATCGCGCGCGCGACATCGCGGCTGAACACGGCCGACGCCAGCCCGAACGCGTTGTCGTTCGCGCACCGGATCGCGGCCGCTTCGCCGTCGACGCGCACGATCGGCTTCACCGGCCCGAACGATTCCTCCGCGTAGATGCGCATCGCGGGCGTCACGTGGTCGAGCAGCGTCGCCGGGAACAGCGTGCTGTCCGACTTGCCGCCGCACCGGAGCGTCGCGCCGTGCGCGAGCGCATCGTCGATCAGCGCATTGCAGCGCTCGACGGCCTTCATGTCGATCAGCGAGCCGAGCACGACGGGCCCCTCGCGCGGGTCGCCGAGCGGCAGCGACGATGCCTTGGCGGCGAGCTTCGCGACGAATGCGTCGGCGATCGACGCGTCGACGACGATCCGCTCGGTCGACATGCAGATCTGCCCGGAATTCGCAAACGCGCCGAATGCGGCGGCCGCGACCGCCGCGTCGAGATCCGCATCGTCGAGCACGACGAACGGCGCCTTGCCGCCGAGCTCGAGCACCGACGGCTTCAGATGCCGCGCGCACGCTTCGGCGACGATCCGCCCGACGCGCGTCGACCCGGTGAAATTCACGCGCCGCACGGCCGGATGCGCGATCAGCGCGTCGACCACGGCGCCCGCGTCTTCCGGCGCGTTCGTCACGAAATTGACGACGCCCGGCGGCAACCCGGCCTCCTGCAGCGCCTCGACGATCAGCCCGTGCGTGACCGGACACAGTTCGGAGCCCTTCAGCACGACCGTGTTGCCGCATGCGAGCGGCAGCGCGAGCGCGCGCGTCGCGAGGATCACCGGCGCATTCCACGGCGCGATGCCGAGCACGACGCCGGCCGGCTGCCGCACGCCCATCGCGAGCGCGCCCGGCACGTCGGACGGAATCAGCTCGCCGCCGACCTGCGTGGTCAGCGACGCGGCCTCGACGAGCCCGCTCGCGGCCAGATGCACGTTGAAGCCGGCCCACAATGCCGACGCGCCGGTTTCGGCCGCCATCGCGGCGACGAACTGCTCGTGCTTCGCTTCGAGCGCGGCGGCCGCTTTCAGCAGCAGCGCGCGGCGCGCGCCGGGGCCGAGCGCCGCCCATTCGGGAAATGCGCGCGCGGCCGCGTCGGCCGCCGCGCGCGCATCGTCGACCGTGCACGCGGGTGCGGCCGACGCGACTTCGCCGTCGAGCGGGTTGCGGCGCACGAAGGTCGCGCCGCTGGACGAATGGCGGCGTTCGCCGCCGATCAGCATCGATACGGTTTGCATGGATTCTCCGGAAGACGCGCGATGCGCGTCAGGCAACCTCGACGTCGACGACGACGGGCGTAGCGGCCCGCAGCGCGTCGGTCAGCACATCGGTCAACGTCGCGCGCAGCCGCGCGGCGTCGGCGACGCGTACGCCGCGGCACCCCATCCCCTGCGCGAGCGCGACGAAATCCAGGTCGGGCAGCTCGGTGCCCTGCACCGGATCGCCGGGACCGAAGCCGAACACCGGTGCGAAATCCTGCAGCGCCGCGTAGCGGCGATTGTTCAGGATCACGAACGTGATCGGCAGCTTCAGCTGCGCGGCGCTCCACAGCGCCTGAATGGAATACAGGCTCGAGCCGTCGCCGATCAGCGCGATCACGCGCCGCCCCGGCTGCGCGAGCGCGACGCCGACCGCGGCCGGCATCCCGTAACCAAGCCCGCCGCTGTCCATCGTGTAGAACGTGCCGCTGCGCGTGGACGGCAGGTAGTCCTGCATCACCGGCCGCGCGCTCGGCGCTTCCTCGACGACGATGTCGTGCGCGTCGCGCACGTCGGCGAGCGTCTGCAGCGCGAACGCAACCGACATCCGCTCGCCGGCGCCTGGCGCTTCAGCGCGCGGTCGTGCCGGACGCGGCGCGGGCATCGGCCGCTCGGGCGGCGCCGGCCGCGCGAGCAGGTCGCGCGCCGCGAGCCGCAGGTTGCCGATCACCGCATCGCCGCACGGCGTCCATGCGGCGATGCCCGGATCGTCGACGAGCTGCACGAGCGTCGCGCCCGGCGGCACGTGCGGACCGAAGCCCTCGATGTGATAGGTGAACGCGGGCGCGCCGAGCGCGAACACGAGATCGTGCCCGTCGAGCCGCGCGACGATCTTCTCGCGGATCGCCGGCAGGAAGCCGGCGAACAGCGGGTGGTCTTCGGGGAAGCTGCAGCGGCCGGACATCGGCGCGACGTACACGCGCGCACGGTGCCGCTCGGCGAGCCGCACGACGTCGTCCCATGCGCCGGCACGATCGACGGCCGCGCCGACCACGAGCGCCGGACGGCGCGCGGCATCGAGCGCGTCGCCGAGCCGCGCGAGCGCGTCGGGATCGGGCCGCACGACGCTGCTCACGTCGCGGCGCGGCAGCAGCTCGGCCGGCTGGTCCCAGTCGTCGACCGGGATCGACACGAACACCGGCCCGCGCGGCTCCTGCATCGCGATCCGGTACGCACGCGCGATCGCGGCCGGCACGTCCTGCGCACGCGCGGGCTCGATGCTCCATTTCACGTACGGCTTCGGCAGCTCGGCGGCCTGCGTCGAGCCCAGGAACGGGTCGAACGGCAGGATCGCGCGCGCCTGCTGGCCCGCGGTGACGATCAGCGGCGTGCGGTTCTTGAACGCGGTGAACAGGTTGCCCATCGCGTTGCCGACGCCGGCCGCCGAATGCAGATTGACGACCGCCGCATTGCCGGTGGCCTGCGCATGACCGTCGGCCATGCCGACCACGATGGCTTCCTGCAGGCCGAGCACGTACTGAAAATCGGCGGGGAAGTCGCGAAACATCGGCAGTTCGGTCGAGCCGGGATTGCCGAACACGCGGTCGATCCCGAACTGGCGAAACAGGTCGATGACGGCGTCGCGCACGGTCACCGGCGCGGCGGGTGCGGAAGATGTGGCGGAACGGGACGGGGTGCCGGACATGCTCGGGCGTCTCCTCGGTGGCTTGGCGGTTTCCACAGTATCGAAGCGCGAGTCATTCGCGGATACTGTATTTTTTGCGAAAAGCCATTACGGTTCGGCATGACTTTCGATCTTCGGCAATTGCGGGCATTCACGACCATCGTCGCGTGCGGCAGCCTCGGCCGCGCGGCGGAAGCGCTGCACGTGACGCAGCCGGCGCTGAGCCGGATCCTGAAGCGGCTCGAGGAGCAAGTCGGCGCGCCGCTGTTCGAGCGCCATTCGAAAGGCGTGCAGCTGACCGCGTTCGGCGACGCGCTGCTGCCGCACGCGACGCTGCTGCAGCACGAGGCCGAGCACGCGCGCGAGGAGCTCGACGCGATGCGCGGCTTTGCGAAGGGCACGATCAAGGTCGGCACGGTGGGCAGCATCGCGAGCCTGGTTTTGCCGGTCGCGGTCGGCCGCGTGCTGGACCGCTGGCCGAACTTGCGTGTCGAGATTCTCGAAGGCGTGTGGGACCGGCTCGCCGAAGGGCTGAACAAGCACGAGATCGATCTCGCGCTGTCCGCGCACGGGCCCGACACCGACGAGATCGTCGCGATTCCGGAGTGCCGCTGGGAAGACCGCAGCCATATCGTTGCGGCGCCGCACCATCCGCTGCGCGCGCTCGGCCGCGCGCCGACGCTCGCCGACACGCTGCACGCGCGCTGGGCGATCCCGCCGCGCGGCACCGCGCCGTTCGATCACATGCGGGCGACCTTCGACGCGCACGGGCTGGCGCTGCCCGACATCGCGGTCGAGACGCGCTCGGTCACGACGCTGAAGAGCCTCGTCGCGCATGCGGGCTTCCTGAGCTGGATGGCCGAACCGATGTATGGCGCCGAACAGCGCGCGGGCACGATCGACACGCTGCCGGTGCGCGAGGTCGTCGCGGTGCGCACGCTCACCGCGTTCCGGCGCCGCCACGGGATTCTGCCGGGGCCGGCCGGGAAGCTGCTCGACGAACTCGTCGCGCTGACACGCGACGGCGGGTGATGGTGGGCCGTGGTCGGGCTTGCTCGGGCTTGCTCGGGGCTGCCCGGGGCTGCTCGGGGCTGCTCGGGCCTGCTCGGGCCTGCTCGGGCTTGCTTGCCCCCGCCCGTTCCTGCTGTGGCTGCTGTCCCTGCACGTACCGCTTCTCCCTTTCCGCCTTCCGCGCCGCCCCCGCCGTCCGTGCCGTCCCTCCGTCCGTACCGGTCATTGCCTGCCCAGCGCGCCACCGGCGCCCGCCGCCGCAACGCACCATCGAAATGCCGCGCCCACGCCTTGACTTTCGTTCTCCCGAATACGATCATTCGCTCACATGAAGAGCAAATGATCGTATTCGACAGCGACGATCGCGGATGCTGCGGCAAGGCCGCCCGCGCCCCCATCGCGAAAGGAGACACCGGATGACCGAATCGCCCTCCGCCCGCACGCCCGTGCTGCTGCACATCGGCGCAGGCTCGTTCCACCGCGCGCATCAGGCGTGGTACCTGCATCGCGTGAACGCGGCCGTGCCGGCCGATGAACGCTGGTCGCTGACCGTCGGCAACATCCGCGACGACATGCGCGCGACGATGGACGCGCTCGCCGCACAGCACGGCGCGTACACGCTCGAAACCGTCACGCCGCAGGGCGAGCGCGCGTACGAGACGATCCGCGCGATCTCGCGCGTGCTGCCGTGGTCGGTCGACCTCGCCGCGCTGATCGATGCGGGCGCCGATCCGGCCTGCCGGATCGTGTCGTTCACCGTCACCGAAGGCGGCTACTACCTCGACGAACACAACCGGCTCGACGTCGCGAACGCCGATCTTGCAGCCGATCTGCAGGGCGCGCGCACGACGCTGTACGGCGCGCTCGCCGCACTGCTCGCCGAACGCGTGAAGCGCGGCGCGGGGCCGCTCACGCTGCAGAGCTGCGACAACCTGCGCAACAACGGCGCGCGGTTTCGCGCGGGCATGCGCGAATTCCTCGAACGGCGCGGCGAAGGCGGCCTGCTCGCGTGGTTCGATGCGCACGTCGCGACGCCGAGCGCAATGGTCGACCGCATCACGCCGCGGCCGACCGCCGACGTGCGCGAGCGCGTGCGCGCGGCCACCGGCGTCGACGATGCCTGCCCGGTGATGGGCGAATCGTTCATCCAGTGGGTGATCGAGGACCGCTTCGCGGCCGGCCGGCCGCGCTGGGAGCTGGCCGGCGCGGAACTGGTCGGCGACGTGCATCCGTACGAGGAGGCGAAGATCCGCATCCTCAACGCGACGCACAGCTGCATCGCATGGGCCGGCACGCTCGCGGGCTACACGTATATCCACGACGGCACGCACGACGCGGCGATCCGCCGCTTCGCGCACGACTACGTGACGCAGGACGTGATGCCGTGCCTCACGCCGAGCCCGCTCGATCTCGCGCGCTACCGCGACGTCGTGCTCGAACGCTTCGGCAATCCGTACGTGCTCGATACGAACCAGCGCGTCGCGGCCGACGGCTTCTCGAAGATTCCCGGCTTCATCGCGCCGACGCTCGTCGAATCGTTCGCGCGCGGCGCGACGCCTGTCGCGACCGCCGTACTCCCGGCGCTGTTCCTGCGCTTTCTCGAACGCTGGGCGCGCGGCCTGCTGCCGTATGCGTACCAGGACGGCGTGATGGACGAAGGCGCCGCGCGTGCGATCGTCGAAGCCGACGACCCCGCCGTCGCGCTGTGCGCGAGCCGCGCGCTGTGGGGCTCGCTCGCAGGCAACGCGGCGCTGTACGAAGCGCTGCGTGCCGGGCTCGCTCGCGTCGACGCATGGCTCGCACAGCGCTGATGCGCGGTGCCGCGTCCGGCAACCGGCAGCCCGCACGCGGCCGCGCATCCGGGCGAACCTGCGTTGGCAGGCACGCGTGCGTGCGGCTAAAGTAGCGGCTCCTCACTGACGGAACGGATCGCTCATGTATCTCGGCATCGACCTCGGCACCTCGGAAGTAAAGGTGCTGCTGCTGGCCCCGGACGGCACCGTGGTCGGCACCGCGGGCACGCCGTTCAGCGTGTCGCGGCCGCACCCGCGCTGGGCGGAACAGCATCCGGACGACTGGTGGCAAGGCACGCTCGGCGCGCTCGCGGCGCTGCGCGAGCGGCATCCGCACGCTTTCGCGCAAGTGCGCGGGATCGGCCTGTCCGGCCAGATGCACGGCGCGGTGCTGCTCGGCCGCGACGACCGCGTGCTGCGTCCCGCGATCCTGTGGAACGACATGCGCAGCGCCGACGAATGCGCGCTGCTCACCGAACGCGCCCCCGATCTGCACGCGCTGGCCGGCAACCTCGCGATGCCGGGCTTCACCGCGCCGAAGCTGCTGTGGGTCGCGAAGCACGAACCCGACGTGTTCGCCGCGACCGCGTGCGTGCTGATGCCGAAGGACTATCTGCGGTTCCGGCTCACCGGCGCGAAGGTGTCCGACCCGTCCGACGCGGCCGGCACGCTGTGGCTCGACGTCGCGCGCCGCGACTGGTCCGACGCGCTGCTCGCCGCCTGCGACATGACGCGCGACCAGATGCCGCGCATCGTCGAAGGCAATGCGCCGTCCGGCACGCTGCGCGCGGACGTCGCGCGCGACCTCGGCTTGTCCGAAGCGGTGGTGGTCGCCGGCGGCGGCGGCGACAACGCGACCAGCGCGCTCGGCATCGGCGCGATCCACGCGGGCGACGGCTTCGTGTCGCTCGGCACGTCGGGCGTGCTGAGCGTGGTCGGCGACCGCTTCATGCCGAATCCCGCGTCGGCCGTGCACGCGTTCTGTCATGCGATTCCCGATCGCTGGCAGCTGATGAGCGTCGTGCTGTCCGCCGCGAGTTGCCTGCGCTGGGTCTGCAAGCTGACGGGCACCGACGAGCCGGCGCTGCTCGCCGAGATCGAAGCGCTCGACGCGGACGCACTCGCGACGGCGCCGCTGTTCCTCCCCTACCTGTCCGGCGAGCGCACGCCGCACAACGATCCGTATGCGCAGGGCGTGTTCTTCGGGATGACGCATGCGACCGAGCGCGCGCATCTCGGCTACGCGGTGCTCGAAGGCGTGACGCTCGGCCTCGCCGACGGCCTCGACGCGCTGCACGCGGCGGGCGTCGAAACCGATCGTCTGTCGTTGATCGGCGGCGGCGCGCGCAGCGCGTTCTGGGCACAGCTGATCGCCGATGCGCTGAACGTGCGCACGCGCCAGCACGGCGGCGGCGAAACCGGTGCGGCCCTCGGCGCCGCGCGCCTGGGCTGGCTCGCCGTCGGCGGCGATCCTCACACGGTGCTGACCAAGCCGCCGGTGCGCGCCGAATACGCGCCCGACGCTGCGCGTCATGCGCAGCTGCGCGAGCGCCTCGACGCGTTCCGCTCGCTGTACCGTCACGTGCGCCCGCTTTACGAACCGTCGCGCGCGCGGCTCGCGTAGGCGCCGCCGCGGCAACGCGCCGAGGCCGTCGGCCGCGCGTGCGGCATGCGTTACAGTGGATGCCGTTGCGCCGCCTGACGGCCGGCCCGCGGGGCGGCCCCCAGATCCAAACCGAACCGCTATCGTGTCCAAGTCCTCAGAAAAACTCGATCTCGCCACGCGCGCCGCGTGGCTCTACTACGTCGCCGGCGACACGCAGAACGAAATCGCCGAGAAGCTGCAGGTGTCGCGCCCCGTCGCGCAGCGCCTGGTCGCGTTCGCGGTCGAGAAGAACCTGATCCGCGTGCGCGTCGATCATCAGCTCGCGGACTGCCTCGAGCTCGGCGCGCAGTTGTCGAAGCGCTACGGGCTCACGATGTGCGAAGTCGTGCCCGTCGATGCCGACGCGCCCGAAGCGATCGACCGCAAGCTCGCGGTCGCCGGCGCACAGGTGATGGAGCGCTATCTGAACGAAACGCGGCCGATGGTGATCGCGGTCAGCAGCGGCCGCACGCTGAAGGCGGCGGTCGCGCAGATCGCTCAGATCGAGCGGCCGCAGCACCGGCTCGTGTCGATGGTCGGCGCGATCGCGGCCGACGGATCGTCGAACCGCTACGACGTCGCGCAGTACATTTCCGAAAAGACCGGCAGCAAGCACTTTCTGCTGCCCGCGCCGCTGTTCGCCGACAGCGACGCCGAGCGCGCGCAGTGGTGCAATCACCGGCTGTACCGGATCGTCGATGCATTGTCGGCGCAGGCCGACGTCGCATTCGTCGGGATCGGCAACATCGGCCCGCACTGCCCGCTCTACGAGGACGGCTTCATCACCGAGCAGGAGCGCGACGAGATGACCGCGCTCGGTGCGGTGGCCGAACTGCTCGGCGTGCCGATCGATGCGCAGGGCAAGCTGGTCGACGTGTCGACGAGCGCGCGCGTGACGAGCGTCGCGCTCGAGACGCCGCCGAAGCGCCCGACCATCGCGTTCGCCGGGGGCCCGAAGAAGCGCGACGCGGTGATCGCCGCGCTGCGCGGCGGCTGGGTGTCGGGGCTCGTCACCGACGAGACCTGTGCACGGGCGGCGCTGGAGGCGAAGGCGGCGTGATACGGGCGGCCCGTCACGCGGCCGCACGTGATGCCGGAAACGCATGCCGGCGCGCGCGCCATGCGCCAAGCCACGCCGCAGCCAGCAGCGCGACGAGCACCCACGGAATCGATGCAGCGCCGCTCGCCCCGAGCAGCATGCCGCCCGCGAGGCCACCGCCGGCGATCGCGAGATTCCACACCGTCACGAGCATCGACTGCGCGACATCGGCCGCGTCGCCGGCCGCGTTCGCGGTGGCCGTCTGGAACAGCGTCGGCGCGCCGCCGAACGCGAGCCCCCACAGCGCGACACCCGCATAGACGGTCGCGGTCCCGGAACCGGCGCCGAGCATCACCGCCGCGACGCCGAACAGCGCGATGCTCGCGAGCGTGAGCCGGCGCTGCGCGGCGCCGATCCATGCGCCCGTCAGCGCGATGCCGGCCAGCGACGCGACGCCGAACACGAACAGCACCGCGTCGACCTGCGCACCCATCCGCGCGCCCGCGAGGAACGGCGCGACGTACGTGTACAGCATGTTGTGCGCGAGCACGTACGCGAACATCACGACCAGCACCGTGCGCACGCCGGGCAGCGCGATCACGCCGAGCACCGGCTCGCGCGCACCGGCCGGCTGGCCGGGATAGTCCGGCATGCGCAGCCGGATCCAGCCGATCAGCACGAACGCCGCGACCGTGATGCCTGCGAACGCGATGCGCCAGCCGAACATCGCGCCGAGCGCGGTGCCGGCCGGAATGCCGATCGACATCGCCGCCGGAATGCCGAGCATCGCCACCGCGATCGCGCGGCCGCGCAGCGACGGATCGACCATCCGGCTCGCATAGCCGGCCAGCAGCGCCCACAGCAGCCCGGCCGACATCCCGGCGACGAACCGTGCTGCCAGCGTGAGCGCGTAGTACGGCGACGCAGCCGTCAGCGCATTCGACACGACGAACCCGGCCAGCGCCGCGAGCAGCAGCCGGCGCCGGCGCACCGCACGCGTCGCCGCGACGAGCGGAATCGCAGCGACGATCGAGCCGAGCGCATAGACGGTGACCAGCTGGCCGATCAGCGCCTCGGTCACGCGCAGGTCGGCGCTCATCAGCGGCAGCAGGCCGGCCGGCAGCGCTTCGGTGAGGACCGTGATGAAGCCCGCGGTAGCGAGCGCCAGCAGGTTCGCGACGGGCAGGCGCGCGCGCGCCGGTGCGCGGCGGGCGGCCGCGCGATCGGCCGCGCGATCGGAGACGGATACGCACTCGCTCATCGCACGCTCCGATTGTCGACGCCGTAGACCGCATCGCGCACGTCGGTGACGATCCGCCCGTGCATCCCTTCGTACAACGTATTGGTCAGTGCAACCGCCGTCAGCCCCGCCGCCCGGTCGACGAACCACGCATGCCCGTACGCGCCGCCCCAGCGCCACGTGCCGATCGACTCCGGCGATTGCGCGGCCGCCGGGTCATGCAGCACGGAAAAGCCGAGCCCGAAGCCGAAGCCCGGCGCGTCGGGCAGGTCGTGGGCGCCCGGCTGCACGCGCGACATTTCGTCGATCCAGCGGCGTGCAAGCCAGTCGTTCCGTCCGGTGCGCAACGTATCGAGCAGCGTCATGCAGTCGCCCGCGGTACCGATCATCCCGGCGCCGCCCGACGGCCACGCAGCCGCGTCGAACGCGCGTGCCGGCGCAAAGCGGATGCCGACTGTGCCGTCGTACACCGGGACGAGATCGTCGTCGGCCATCCGGCGCGGCACGTCCTGCGTACTGACGTAAGGCGTCGCCATGCGCGCCGCGTCGTGCGTGAAGAATGCCGTGTCGGTCATCCCGAGCGGTGTCGTCACGAGCGCCGCCACGGCGTCGACGAGCGGCCGGCCGTCGACCGCCTCGATCAGCGCGCCCACCACGTCGGTCGCAAGCGAGTAGTCCCACGACGTGCCGGGCGCGAACCGCAGCGGCACGCCGGCGATGCGCCGGACGTTCTCCGCGAGCGACGGTCCCGCGCGGTCCATTCCGTCGGACACGCCCGCGCGCGCATACGGTCCGTCGGCGTCGGCTTCGAGGAAGCGATAACCGAGGCCGGCCGTGTGCGACAGCAGATGACGCAGCGTGACGTCGGCACGCGTGCCGTCCGCGAGCGTCGGCGTGAATGCCGGCAGCCAGCGCGCGACCGGCTCGTCGAGCCCGATCTTCGCTGCCGCGACCAGTCGCATCGCGGCGGCCGTCACGATCGGCTTGGACACCGACGCGAGCCGGAACAGCGTGTCCTCGCGCATCGGCGTACCGGCCTCGCGATCGGCCAGTCCGGCCGCGCGCGCATAGCGCAGTTCGCCGTCGCGGGCGACCAGCACGACCGCGCCGACCACGCGCGCGTCGGCCAGCCCGCGATCGAGCACGGCGTCGAGCCGATCGCGCAGCGCGGCGTCCGGTTCGGCGCGACGGGCGGTGACAGGCAGGGATGACATGGCGTGACCTCGAACAGTGAAGGAACGCCCATCGTAGGGAGCCGGCACGAGAAGAAAAACCGGGTTAGAGTTCCTGACACTCCGGACGTCAGTGTCCGCAATCGGGAACCTGCATGGAAAATCTTGGCGGCTTCGTCGTGTTTGTCCAGGTCGCGGAAACGCGCAGCTTCGTCGCGGCCGGCCGTGCGCTCGGGCTGTCGGCGTCGGCGATCGGCAAGCGCATCGCGCGGCTCGAAGCGCGACTGAACGTGCGGCTCTTTCACCGCAGCACGCGCAGCATCACGCTGACTGCGGAAGGCGCGCGGTTCCTGGAGCGATGCCGGCGCGTGATCGCCGAAATCGACGCGGCCGAGCGGGAATTGACGCAGAGCGCCGAGGCGCCGCGCGGGCGGCTGCGCGTGAGCCTGCCGACGATTGGCACGCTGCTGCTGCCGGTGCTCGCCGATTTCATGGCCGCGTATCCGGAAATCGAGCTCGACATCGACTTCAGCGACCGGATCGTCGACGTGGTCGACGAAGGCTTCGACGTGGTGCTGCGCACCGGCCGGCCGACCGATTCGCGGCTGTCGTCGCGGCTGCTCGGCCACTTCCGCCAGCACCTGGTCGCGTCGCCCGACTATCTCGAACGGCACGGCACCCCGCGCACGCCGGCCGATCTCGCGCAGCACCGCTGCCTGCACTACCGGTTTCCGAGCAGCGGCAAGCTGGAGATCTGGCCGGTGCGTGCCCCGCGCGCCGGCACGCCGCCGGCGCTGCCCGTCTCGATGGTCAGCAACAACGCCGAGACGCGCTTGTGCTTCGCGCTGCGCGGGCTCGGCATCGCATGCCTGCCCGAGTTCTTCGTGCGCGATGCGCTCGACGACGGCAGGCTGCGCGCGGTGCTCGACGATCACGTCGTGAGCCGCACGCCGTTCTACGTGCTATGGCCGTCGGGCCGCCATCCGATGCCGAAGCTGCGCGCGTTCGTCGATCACATGGCCGGGCATTTGCCGTTGTAACCGGCGAGCAGCCGTCAAGCCGCCTTCGCGTGCGCGCTCAACCGCCGCAACGCCTGCCCCGCGTCATCGAACAGGTGGCAATGCTCGGCCTGCGCATGCACGTGCAGCGCCTCGCCCGTACGGTACGTGTCGAGCGGCGGAATCCGCGCGATCAGCCCGTCCGGCGCGACTGCCGACTCCGCATACAGGTACGCGGCATCGCCGAGCGACTCGACCGCCATCGTCCGCGCGGCGACACCGTCGGCCGCCGCCCCCACCAGCAGATGCTCGGGCCGCACGCCGACCGTCACGGCCGCGCCGCGCTGCAGCCCCGCTGCTTCGACCGCGACGTGCTGCGTCTCGCCGCTGTCGAAGCGCACCAGCACACCGGCCGCATCGGCCGACTCGACCGTGCCCTTCAGGAAGTTCATCTTCGGCGAACCGATGAAACCGGCGACGAACTGGTTCGCCGGCGCGTGGTACAGCTCGTTCGGCGTGCCGACCTGCTGCACCGCGCCGCCCGACAGCACGACGATCTTGTCGGCGAGCGTCATCGCCTCGACCTGGTCGTGCGTCACGTAGATCATCGTCGTCTTCAGCTCGTCGTGCAGCCGCGCGAATTCCAGCCGCATCTTCACGCGCAGCGCGGCGTCGAGGTTCGACAGCGGCTCGTCGAACAGGAACACCTTCGGCTTGCGCGTGATCGCGCGGCCGATCGCGACGCGCTGCCGCTGCCCGCCCGACAGCTGCTTCGGCTTGCGGTCGAGCAGGTGATCGATGTGCAGGATCTTCGCGGCCTGCTTCACCGCCTGGTCGATCTCGGGCTTCTTTGCGCCCGCGAGCTTCAGGCCGAACGCCATGTTGTCGTACAGCGTCATGTGCGGATACAGCGCATACGACTGGAACACCATCGCGATGCCGCGCTTCGCGCTCGGCACGTCGTTGACCTTCGCGCCGTCGATCAGCAGGTCGCCGCTCGAGATGTCCTCGAGCCCGGCGATCATCCGCATCAACGTCGATTTGCCGCAGCCGCTCGGCCCGACGAACACGACGAATTCGCCGTCGGCGATGTCGAGGTTCACGTTGCGCAGCACTTCGGTATCGTCGTAGCGCTTCGCGATATTGCGCAGGAGCACGCTTGCCATGGTCTGTCTCCGTTCGTTCGTGATGCTTGATGTTTCGTCATGCGCCGCGGCGACGCCGCGCGCGATCGTTCGTGGCCGCTAGCCCGGCAGCACGGCGCCCGTCGCCTGCCAGCGCGCGACGTAGCCGGGCAGCTCGTGCATGTCGTCGAAGACGTGCCGCGCGCCGATCCCGCGCAGCGCATCGATCTGCGCGGCCGACGCATGGCCGCCGCCGACGAAGCCGAGCACGGTCATGCCGGCCGCGGCGGCCGCGGTGATGCCGGTCACGCTGTCCTCGACGACGAGGCACTGCGCGGGCAGCGCGCCGAGCGCGCGTGCGGCCGCCAGATACACGTCGGGCGCCGGCTTCGGCTGCGCGACGGCGTCCGCGCAAAACAGCCGGTCGCCGAAGAAGCGCGCGAGGCCGGTGCGCGCGAGCGCCGCTTCGACGTACGCGCGGTAGCTGTTGCTCGCACACGCGGTCGTCAGCTCGATCGCCGCGAGCGCCGTATCGATGCCGTCGACCATCGGCGCGTTGACGGCCGCCGCTTCGACCGCGCGGCGGATCGCGTCAACGTCGTCGGCAGACAGCGTGCGGCCGACGGCCTCGCTCGCGCCGGCCAGCACGCGCTCGATCCGCAGCCCGAGCAGCGGCATCACCGCCGGCCGCGCATCGATGCCCGGCCAGCGCGCGTCGAGTTCGCGCACGAGCACGTCGGCGGCGACGGCCTCGCTGTCGATCAGCACGCCGTCGCAATCGCAGATCAGCACGTTCATGCCGTGACGCGCCCCGCCCTCGCCGGCCGCCGTCATTTGACGGCCCCGAACGTGAGCCCGCGCACCAGCTGCTTCTGCGACAGCCAGCCGACGATCAGGATCGGCGCGACCGCGAGCAGCGACGCGGCGGACAGCTTCGCCCAGAACAGACCTTCGGGGCTCGAGTACGACGCGATGAACACGGTCAGCGGCGCCGCGTTCGAGCTCGACAGGTTGATGCTCCAGAACGCCTCGTTCCACGACAGGATCACGAGCAGCAGCGCGGTCGATGCGAGCCCCGGCAGCGCCATCGGCATCAGCAGGTAGACGATCTCCTGCCACGTCGACGCGCCGTCGATGCGGCCGGCTTCGAGAATGTCCTTCGGAATCTCGTTGAAGTACGTGAAGGTCATCCACACCGCGATCGGCAGGTTGATCAGCGTATACACGATCACGAGGCCCGATACGGTATCGAGCAGCCCAGCGTTCTTCCACAGCAGGTAGATCGGCACCAGCACGCCGACCGACGGCATCATCTTGGTCGACAGCATCCACAGCAGCACCTTCTGCGTGCGGTGGTTCGGGAAGAACGCCATCGCATACGCGGCCGGCACCGCGAGCAGCAGCGAGATCGCCGTGACGCCCGCCGAGATCAGCACCGAGTTCCATGCGAACGCGAAATAGTTGCTGCGCGCGAACACCTCGCGGAAGCTGTCGAGCGTCGGCATGAAGAACAGCGTCGACGCATACGCCTGCTGCTCGGTCTTGAACGCGGTGATCGCCATCCAGAAGATCGGGAAGAACAGCAGCAGCGCGAGCAGCCAGGCGAGCGCGCCGGGCAGCGCGCGCCGCACGAGCTCGAACGGGGCCGGCGCGCGCCGGCCTTCGATAGTCAGGTCGCTCATTTCTCGTACTCCCCCTTCAGGTTGCGCGCGAGCATCCGCACCAGGAAGAACGACACGACGTTCGCGACCACGACGGCGATGATCCCGCCCGCGGATGCGAGGCCGACGTCGAACTGCTGCAGGCCGAGCGCGTAGATCAGGTACGACAGGTTGGTCGTCGCGTCGCCGGGGCCGCCGCCCGTCGTCGTGTAGATTTCCGCGAAGATCGACAGCAGGAAGATCGTCTCCATCATCACGACCACGGCGATCGCCCGCTTCAGGTGCGGCAGCGTGATGTAGAAGAACATCGCGATCGGGCCCGCGCCGTCGATGCGCGCGGCTTCCTTCTGCTCCTGGTCGAGCGACTGGATCGCGGTGAACAGGATCAGGAACGCGAACGGCAGCCACTGCCACGCGACGATCATGATCACCGCGGTGAGCGGGTAATCGGCGAACCAGTCGACCGGCGTCAAGCCGAGCGCGCGCATCGCGTTCGCGACGAGCCCGTACACCGGATGCAGGATCATGTTCTTCCAGATCAGCGCGGCGACCGTCGGCATCACGAAGAACGGCGCGATCGCGAGCAGCCGCGCGATGCCCTGCCCGTAGAACTTGCGGTCGAACAGCACGGCCATCAGCACGCCGCCGACCACGGTGATCGCGAGCACCGCGCCGATCAGCACGAGCGTGTGCCAGATCGCGGGCAGGAACGACGGATCGGTCGCCAGGAAGCGGTAGTTGTCGAGCCCGGCGAAACCCTTCACGTCCGGGTTCAGCAGGTTGTAGCGCGAGAACGAATACCAGATCGTCATCGCGAGCGGAATCGACATCCACAGCAGCAGCACCGCGACGGACGGCGACACGAGCCAGCTCGCGCCGCGCGCGCGGCGCGGCGCGCCGGGCGGCGACGACGCGTCGCCGACCGACGGCGCGTGGCTCAGGGGAAGACGTAAATGACGCATGATCGGAGTCCCTCCGGTTGATGCGCGGGCGCGAACGGCCTGCCCGCGTTGCCGCTTCGGCGGCTGGCCCCGCGTGCGGCAGCGCGCACGGGGCAAGCCGCGTTACCGCCCGCGTTACTTCTTGTAGCCGGCCTGCCGCACTGCCCGGTCCGCGGCGGCCTGCCCGGCAGCGAGCGCCTGGTCGACCGACATCTGGCCGGCCACCGCACCCGCGATCGCCTGCCCGACCACCGTGCCGAACGACTGGAATTCAGGAATCCCGACGTACTGCACGCCCGTGTACGGCACCTTCTTCAGCGACGGATCGTTCGGGTCGGCCGTCTCGATCGCCTTCAGCACGAAGTCCGAGAACGGCGCGGCGGCCTTGTACTCGGCGCGCTGATACGTCGACGTGCGCGTGCCCGGCGGTACCGATGCCCAGCCTTCGTCCTTGCCGACCATCTCGATGTACTGCTTCGACGTCGCCCACGCGATGAACTTGCGCGCCGCATCCTGCTGCTTCGACGTCTTCGGCACGGCGAGCGCCCACGCCCACAGCCAGTGCGAGCCCTTCGGCGTGACGGCGACCGGCGCGGCCGCGAACCCGATCTTGTCGGCGACCTGCGACTGCTGCTTGTTGTAGAGCATGCCGGCCGCGACCGTCGCGTCGATCCACATCGCGCACTTGCCCGATGCGGTCAGCGTCAGGTTCTCGTTGAAGCCGTTCGAGCTCGCTCCCGGCGGGCCGTCCTTCTTCAGCAGGTTCACGTAGAAATTGATCGCCTTCTTCCATTCCGGCGACGTCAGCTGCGCGTTCCACTTCTCGTCGAACCAGCGCCCGCCGAACGTGTTCACGACCGTCGACACGTACGCCATGTTCTCGCCCCACCCGGCCTTGCCGCGCAGGCAGATCCCGTAGGTGCCCTTCGCCTTGTCGGTGAGCTTGTCCGCGAACTCGGCGATCTGGTCGTAGGTCGGCTGGTCGGGCATCTTGAGCCCCTTCGCCGCGAACAGGTCCTTGCGGTAGAACGTCATCGAGCTTTCGACGTAGAACGGCAGCGCATACAGTTGGCCGTTGTACGACAGGCTGTCGCGCGCGGTCTTCACGATGTCGTTCAGGTCGTAGTCGGCCGGCAGTCCGGTCATCGGCGCGAGCCAGCCGCGCTTGCCCCACTGCGGCGTCTCGTAGGTACCGATCGCCATCACGTCGAACTGGCCGCTGCCGGTCGTGATGTCGGTGGTCGCGCGCTGGCGCAGCACGTTCTCCTCGAGGATCACCCAGTTCAGCTTGATGTCCGGGTTCGCCTTCTCGAACGCCGGCGACAGCTTCTTCAACTCGATCATGTCCGGGTTGTTCAGCGTCGCGATCGTCAGCGTGCCGGCGGACGCCGCGCACGCGGCCGTCGCGAGCGCGGCTCCGGCAAAGCAGCGTACGGCGGCATCGAGCATCTTTCGTTGCATGGCATGTCTCCAGTGATTGTTCGAACTGTCGTCGGTGTTGCGTGTTGCGTAGTGCGTATGTCGTGTTGCCGAACTTCCTTCGCGGCCCGTCATGCCGGCCGCTGCATCCCGCACGCGCGCGCATAGTGCGCGATCACGTCGCGTATCCGGTGGCGCACCCACGCGCGCGGCTCCTTCGCGAGGCCGCCCGCGCGGCACGCCGCGTACACGTCCGGCAGCCACTGCGCGACGAGCGTTTCCGGCACCGGCTGCCGCGCGAGATTGTCGAACAGCTGCTCGACCGCCGCCGCGACGGCCGGCTGCAGCCAGTAATAGCGGATCCGGTCGCTGTAGCCGAACTGGCGCGCGAGCCGCTGCTCGGTCTCGTCGCCGCGGTAGTACGGCGCCCAGTGTTCGGGCTGCGCGCGCATCGCGGCGTCGACGACGTCGCGCAGGCGCGAACGCTGCGCGGCGTCGATCAGCGCGTCCTCGATGAACGTGAGCGCGAACAGCGCCTCGCGCAGCGCGAAGGTCAGCGCGGGACCGACCTTCAGCACCGCGAAATGGTCGCGCACGAGCGCGGCGAGCGCGGCTTCGGTCTGGTAGTCGGTCGAATGCGCCTCGAACACGAGGCGCGGCGTGCGCAGGATGCTCGCGCCGAGCGACGCGGCCTTCGCGCTGTCGTAGTCGAGCACGTGACGATCGTCGAAATCGACGCCCGGCTGCGCGACGATCGCGACCACGCGCGTCCATGCGTCGTCGAGCCCGGCCGCCGCGAACGCGCCGCGGTGCGCATCGAGCGTCGCGGCGATGCTGTCGGTGCGCGTGACGGCGATCCGCGCGATCGCGGCGCCGTCGGCATCGCCGTCGCCGGCCAGTTCGCCGCCCGGCGTCGGCACCTCGGTGCCGATCACGTAGACGGGCGCGACGCCCGCGCGCGCCGCCGCATCTTCCGCGGCACGGCACAGCTCGGCCGCACGCGCGGCGATCGTGCGGTCGTCGAGCCGCACCGGATCGTCCGCGCACGCCATGCTCGCGTCGAGGTGGATCTTCTCGAAGCCGGCTTCGACATAGGCCGCGACCATCGCGGCCGCTTCGCGCATCGCATCGGCCGCGCGGCGGTGCCGCCACGGATTCGGCCCGAGATGATCGCCGCCGAGCACGAGCGCCGACGGCGCAAGCCCGCAGCGCTGCGCGATCGCATCGACGTCGCGCCGGAAGTCGGCGGGCGTCATGCCCGTGTAGCCGCCGAGATGGTTCACCTGGTTGCAGGTCGCCTCGATCAGCAGCGGCGAGCCATCGGCGCGCGCGGCCTCGCATGCGGCCTCCAGCACGAGCCGGTGCGCGCTGCAGATCGAATAGATGCCGCGCTGCGCGTCCGCGCGGTTCGCGTCGAAGATCATCCGCAGCACGGTCTGCGCGTGCGCGGTGCGTGCTTGCTCGGCGATGGTCGTCAGGCCGGACATGCGACACCTCGTTCGGTCAGGAAGCGGTCGATCTCGGCCGCGCTGCTGTTGCCCTCCATCGGGCCGCGCCGCGTGACCGCGATCGCGCCGGCCGCGTTCGCGCGGCGCAGCGCGATGTCGACCGGCAGGCCCGCGACGAGGCTCGCGACCAGCGTGCCGCCGAAGCAGTCGCCGGCGCCGGTCGGATCGAGTTCGTCGACAGGATAAGCCTGCGCGTCGACGCGGCTCGCACGATCGAACGCGACACTGCCGGCCGCGCCGCGCTTGAGCACGACGCGCTCGAGCAGCGGATGCGTCGCGAGCAGCCCGGCGATCGCGCGCTCGGCCGGCTGCGGCCCGCAGAAGAACGGCAGGTCGGCCTCGCTCGGCAGGAACAGGTGGCACGCGGCGAGCATCGCGTCGAGCGCTGCGCGCATCGGCCGGAAGCTCAGCATCTCGGGCCGCACGTTCGGGTCGAACGACACCTTCGCGCCGGCGCGTGCGGCCTCGATCACGCCGCGCTGCACGGCCGCGATCGCCGATTCGCTCGTCAGCGACGAGCCCATCACGTGAAAGTAGCGGCAGCCGTCGAACATCGCGGTATCGACGTCGGTTGCGTCGACGCACGCGGCCGCGCTGGTGGACAAGCTGAACACGAAGCTGCGCGAGCCGTCGTCGCGATACGCGACGAACGCGGTGCCGGTCGGGCGCGCGACGCGGCGGATGCGCGCGACGTCGACGCCGTCGCGTTCGAGCCGTGCGACGATCGCATCGCCGAACGCGTCGCGGCCGACGCAGCCCGCATACGCGACGCGTGCGCCGAGCCGCGCGGCCTGGTCGGCGAAGATCGCCGGCGCGCCGCTCGGGAACGGGCCGGCGAACAGGCCCGGCGCATCGAAGCCCTGGCCGCGCTCGGCGGCGACGAATTCGGCCAGCAGTTCGCCGGCAACCACGATCTCGGCCATCAGGCGTGCCCTCGTGCGGCAGCGGCCGCGCGCAGCGGATCCGCCAGGGTTGCGCGTGCGAGCGGCGGCATGTCAGCTCATCCAGTTGCCGCCGTCGACGTTCAGCGTCTGGGCGGTGATGTAGTCGGCATCGGCCGACGCGAGGAACAGCGCGGCGCCCGTCAGGTCGCCGGGCACGCCCATGCGGCCAAGCGGCACGGCTTCGCCGACGAGCCGCTTCTTCTCGCCGAGCGGCCGGTTCTCGTAGCGTGCAAAGAGCGCATCGACCTGCTCCCACATCGGCGTGTCGACCACGCCCGGCGCGATGCCGTTCACGTTGATCCGGTGCGGCGCGAGCGCGAGCGCGGCCGACTGCGTGTAGCTGATCACCGCCGCCTTGGTCGCGCAGTAGTGCGAAACGAGCGCCTCGCCGCGACGCCCTGCCTGCGACGACATGTTGACGATCTTGCCGCCGCGGCCCTGCTCGACCATCCGCTGCGCGACGGCCTGCATCAGGAAGAACAGCCCTTTCACGTTGACCGCGAACAGCCGGTCGAACACGTCCCAGGATTCGTCGAGGAGCGGGCGCATGTCGAACAGCGCCGCGTTGTTGAACAGGATGTCGACGCCGCCGAAACGTTCGACGGCAGTCGCGACGATGCGCTCGATGTCGTCACGGCGCGTGACGTCGGCCGTGACGGCCACCGCGCGGCCCGGGTTGGCCTCGATCAGCCGGGCGAGCGAACCGCTCGCGGGCTTCAGGTCCACCAGCACGCAGCGCGCGCCCTCGTCCAGATAGCGTTGCGCGACCGCTTCGCCGATGCCGCTTGCCGCGCCCGTCAGGATCGCGACCTTGTCTGCCAGTCTCACTGGTTGTCTCCGGTTCGTTCTGCTGCTCGAAGGTCGCGAGGTGAGCGAACGCTCGCTGACCGATCAATTGCTCTGTTGTTGGTCGAATGATCGGATACGCGATTGACGCTGTCAAGGCGGCACGACGGCTTTCGATGATGCGCTGCCGCACGGCGGGCTGCGCTACGGGTCGGCGCGCCCCGCGCGGCAAGGCGCGGCGCGCTGGGTGCGGCGCGGCTGAAACGGCGACGAAGGGGACGGAGCGGCCGTGCGGTGGCGAATTCGCGCTGCACGGCGGGAAGATACGTTATATCATCGCGATACTTCGTTTCATCGCCTGCCTCACGCCATGGCCACCTCATCGCCCATCGACGCCCGGCTGTCCCGGGCCGACGCATTCGCCGCCGAGCACGGGCTCGCGTGGACGCCGCTGCGCCGCCAGGTCTACGAACGCGTGCTGGCCGCGCAGCGCCCGATCGGCGCGTACGACCTGCTCGCCGAGCTCGAGCCGCAGCGCGGCCGCGTGCCGCCGACGACCGTCTATCGCGCGCTGGATTTCCTCGTCGAGCACGGCTTCATCCACCGGATCGAATCGAAGAACGCGTTCTTCGCGTGCTGCGAGATCGGCGTGCCGCACGAAGGCCAGTTCCTGATCTGCGATTCGTGCGGCGAGACCGTCGAGATCCCGGGCAGCGACCTCGCGAAGCAGCTGTCCGCGAGCGAGCCCGCGCACGGGTTCGAAGTCCACCATCAGGTCGTCGAGCTGAACGGCCTGTGCGGGCACTGCAAGGGCAAGCCCGCGCAACGCTGACGCCGCACCCCGCGGCGCACCGCGCCGCCCTTTTCAACGAGGAGTTTCATGTCCATTGCCCTGAAGCGCGCGCCGCGGCGCGCCCTGCCGCTTGCCCGCCTGCTCACCGCTGCAGCCGCCGTGCTGTCGATCGCCGCACCCGGCGTCGCGCATGCAGCGACCGTCAACGTCGTCGCGGCCGAGAACTTCTATGGCGACGTCGCGTCGCAGATCGGCGGCAGCCATGTCGCGGTCACCAGCATCCTCAGCAATCCCGAACAGGACCCGCATCTGTTCGAAGCGAGCCCGAAGACCGCGCGCGCACTGCAGCGCGCGCAGGTCGTGATCTACAACGGCGCGAACTACGATCCATGGATGGACAAGCTGCTGTCCGCAGCGAAGCAGGGCAAGCGCGCGACGATCGTCGTCGCCGATCTGGTCGGCAAGAAGGCCGGCGACAACCCGCACCTGTGGTACGACCCGGCGACGATGCCGGCCGCCGCGCGCGCGATCGCGGCCGAGCTCGGCCGTGCGGACCCGGCGAACAAGGCCGACTACGACGCGAACCTGCAGAAGTTCGTCGCGTCGCTGAAGCCCGTCGACGACAAGATCGCCGCGCTGCGCGCGCAGTACAAGGGCGTGCCGGTCACGGCCACCGAGCCGGTGTTCGGCTACATGTCCGACGCGATCGGCCTCGACATGCGCAACCAGCGCTTCCAGCTCGCGACGATGAACGATACGGAGGCGAGCGCGCAGGACGTCGCCGCGTTCGAGAACGACCTGCGCAAGAAGCAGGTGCGCGCGCTGATCTACAACAGCCAGGCCGAAGCACCGATGACGAAGCGCCTGCTGAAGATCGCGCGCGACGGCGGCGTACCGACCGTGAGCGTCACCGAGACGCAGCCGGCCGGCAGGACCTTCCAGCAATGGATGGCCGGCCAGCTCGACGCGCTCGCGGCCGCGCTTTCCGCCAGCAAGAAATGACCGACATCACGACATGAGCGCCACTCCCCACGCCCTCGCACTCGATCGCGTCACGCTCGAACTGGGCGGCCGCACGATCCTGCGCGACGTGAGCTTCTCGATCGAACCCGGCGAATTCGTCGGCGTGCTCGGCCCGAACGGCGCGGGCAAGACGACGCTGATGCGCGCGGTGCTCGGCCTCGTGCCGGTCACGGGCGGCACGCTGTCGGTCGGCGGCGTGCCGGTCGAGCGCGGCAACGCGTCGATCGGCTACATGCCGCAGATCCGCAGCGGCCTCGCGAATCGCCGGATGCGCGGCTACGATTTCGTCGCGATGGCCGCCGACGGCCACCGCTGGGGGCTGCCGCACACGAACGCCGCGACGCGGCGCGACGTCGATCGCGTGCTCGACCTCGTCGGCGGCCCGGCGCTCGCGCGCCGGCCGCTGTCCGAGCTGTCGGGCGGCGAGCGGCAGCGGCTGCTGCTCGCGCAGTGCCTGCTCGGCAGCCCGAAGCTGCTGCTGCTCGACGAGCCGCTGATCAGCCTCGATCCGAATCATCAGCGCGGCGTCGTCGAACTCGTGCGCAACGTGCAGCGCGAGCTCGGCATCACCGTGCTGTTTTCCGCGCACGAGCTGAATCCGCTGCTGAACGCGCTTGATCGCGTGCTGTATCTCGGCAACGGCGTCGCGGCGCTCGGCACCGTCGACGAAGTGATCACGAAGCCGGTGCTGTCGCGGCTCTACGGGTCGCCGATCGACGTGATGCGCGTGAACGGCAGGATCTTCGTGATGTCCGGCGACGTGGAAATCGAGAAGCACGATCACGAACACGAGGACGACGACGGCCATTCGCACGGCGGCGGCCACGGCCATCACCACCACGGACACGCTCATCCCGGGCATTCGCACGATGTTTGAATACGACTTCATGATCAACGCGTTCGCCGCGTCGGGAATCGTCGCGGTGCTCGCGGGCATCGTCGGCTACTTCCTGGTGCTGCGCGGACAGACCTTCGCCGGCCATGCGCTGTCGCACGTCGGCTTCACCGGCGCGACCGGCGCGGTGCTGCTCGGCATCTCGCCGATCTGGGGAATGGTCGGCTTCACGCTCGCGGCCGGAATCGGGATGGGCGCGCTCGGCGAACGGCTCGCGGGCCGCGACGTCGCGATCGGCGTGATCCTGTCGGGCGCGCTCGGCTTCGGCCTGTTGTTCCTGCACTTCTACACGTCGTTCGCGACGCAGGTCACCGCGCTGCTGTTCGGCAACGTGCTCGCGGTGAGCCGCGACACGCTCGCGGTACTGGCCGGCATCGGCGCGGTGAGCCTCGCCGCCCTTGCGCTGATCGCGCGGCCGCTGCTGTTCGCGTCGCTGCAGCCGGAACTGGCCGAGGCGAAAGGCGTATCGCTGCGCACGGTGTCGGTGCTGTTCCTCGCGGTGTGCGCGCTCGCGGTCGCCGCGGCCACGCAGATCGTCGGCGTGCTGCTGGTGTTCACGCTGCTCGTCGGGCCGGCCGCGGCCGCGCAGAACGTGTCGACGCGGCTGTCGACCGGCGTGCTGCTCGCCGCGCTGTTCGCGCTGTTCGAAGCGTGGGTCGGGATCGCGTTCGCATATCACACCGACTGGCCGACGAGCTTCTGGATCACGGCGTTGTCCGCGCTCGTGTATGGGGCGAGCTTGTTGCGGCGCCACTGAGCGTCGCGTCCGCTCGGCGGCAACGAAAACGCCGGCGTGCCCGAGGGGCGGCGCCGGCGTTTTTTTTACGCGCGCGGTTTGCCGCGCGACGTGTGCGTTATCTGCTTGCCGCGTTCACCGGGCCAGCACACGCGCATGATGCGCGATGTGATCGGCGACGAACGTCGAGATGAAGTAGTAGCCGTGGTCGTAGCCTTCATGGCGGCGCAGCGTCAGCGGCTGGCCGGCCTTCTCGCACGCGGCTTCGAACACGTCGGGGTTCAGCTGGTTCGCGAGGAACTGGTCGGCGAGGCCCTGGTCGACGAGGATGCCGTCCGCGAACTTCGGCGCATCCGCACGCGCGACGAGCTCGCTCGCATCGTGCTGCTTCCATGCGTCGCGATCGTCGCCGAGATAGCCGGAGAACGCCTTCTCGCCCCACGGGCAGCGCGTCGGCGCCGCGATCGGCGCGAACGCCGACACCGAGCGATACAGGCCCGGATGACGCAGCGCGAGCGTCAGCGCGCCGTGCCCGCCCATCGAGTGGCCGAAGATCCCGAGCCGTGCGCCATCGATCGGCAGCTCGCTCGTGACGAGTTCCCGCAGCTCGCCCGTCACGTACGACTCCATCCGGTAATGCGTGGACCACGGCGCCTGAGTCGCATCGACGTAGAAACCCGCGCCGACACCGAAATCCCATGCATCGGCTTCACCCGGTACGCCCGCGCCGCGCGGGCTCGTATCGGGCATCACGAGCGCGACGCCGTGCTGCGCCGCGTACTGCTGCGCGCCGCCCTTGATCGCGAACGTCTCGTCGGTGCACGTGAGCCCCGCGAGATAGAACAGCACCGGCACGCGGCCGTGCGCGGCCTGCGGCGGCAGGTACACCGAGAATTTCATCGGCAGGCCGATGGCCGTCGAATCGTGGCGATAGAAGCGTTGCTCGCCGCCGTGGCAAGCATGCGAAGAAACGAGTTCGAGCATGGGATTCCCTTCCGTTCAATACAGCACGATCGGGCGAAGCGATTCGCCCTTCTTCATCGGGTCGGCGCTGCCGCGACGATTGTCGAGCGGCGCGCGCGTCATTGGGTCGAGCCGTGCCGCGCGGGCTCGCAACCGGCACGGCGACATCGCATCGTGCTCGCCATGATCGCCGATCGCGCCACGCGTCGCGCGCGCGAAACAGCCGCCGGCTTGCCACGACGCGTCATCGGCGACGCAAAACGACACGTGCCCGAGTTTAAACGCCGGTCGTGAACCATGCATCCGTACGCGCATACAGGTCGATGAAACGCGCGTGGCGCGCGGCCAGCGCGCGATCGTCGCGCGGCGCGGCGACCGGCGACGCGGCCGGTGCAAGCGTGCGCAGCGCGTCGTCGCGCCAGTGTCCGATCGCGACGCCCGCGAGCAGCGCGGCGCCGCGCGTCGCGGCGTTCGGGCAATCGACCGCGGCGAGCGATGCGCCGAGCGCATCCGCGAGCAACTGGCGCCAGCGCGGATCGACCGAGCCGCCGCCGGCCAGACGCAGCGTCGTGACCGGATCGGCGCGGTTCGCGTCGCGGATCGCATCGAGCCCCGCACGCAACGCGAACGCGACCCCTTCGAACGCGGCGCGCATCATCGCGCCGCGCGTGTCGCCGAGACCGAGGCCGAGCCAGCCGCCGCGCGCATCGGGATTCATCCACGGCGAACGCTCACCCGTCAGGTACGGCAGGAAGCACAACCGCTCGGACGCCGGCTGCGCGAACGCGTCGTCGTACGCGTCCGCCCACTGCGGATAGCCGAGCCAGCCGCGCACCGCTTCGAGCGCGAGCCCGACGTTCTGCATCGCGGCCATCGTGTAATAGCCGCCGCCGGCCGCGGTGCGATAGCGATGCAGCCCGCGCCGCGCAGGCGGCAGCACGTCCGCGAGCACGACGATCTGGCCGCCGCTGCCGGTGGTGAGCAGCGCGTCGCCGGCCGCGACGAGCCCGCTGCCGAGCGCCGCGCATGCGGTATCGGCCGCGCCGGTCGCAAGCGGCACGCCGGCCGGCAGCCCGAGCGCCGCCGCGGCCTTCGCACCGAGCACGCCGCAGCGCGCGCCCGACGCGCGCACTGGCGCGAAGCGGTCGCGCGGCAGACCCAGCGTGTCGATCAGCGCCGTATCCCACGCGCCGTCCGGCGTCGCGAGCGCGGTCGCGCACGCATCGCTCGGATCGGCCGCGACGTCGCCGCCGAGTGCGACGCGCAACCAGTCCTTCGGCTGCACGGCCCAGCGCGCGGCCTGCAGCGCATGCGGTTCATGTGCGGCCAGCCAGCGCAACAGCGGGCCCGCCATCCCCGGCGCGACGGGATTCGGGGCGACGGGCAAACCGGCGACGGGCAATCCGGCGACGGGCCAATTCGCCGGATCCGCTTCGCGCACCGCGCGCGTATCGGGCCACAGCATCGCGGGCCGCACCGGCTGCCCGTGCGCATCGATCGGCACGACGCCATGCATCTGCCCGGAGAAGCCGATCGCGGCCACCTGCTCGCGCTCGCCGGCCGGCAGCCGCGCAGCGGCGCGCACGAGCGCGTGCCACCACACGTCGGGCGCGATTTCGGCCCAGCCGGGCTGCGGTGACGACAACGCATAAGGTTCGCTCGCGACGGCGCGTTCGACGCCATCGGCATCAAGCGTGACGAGTTTGACGGAGCCGGTGCCGAGGTCGATTCCGAGCAGGCGCATGACAGGATCGCGTATTCGAGTAAACGGATATCGATGATAGCGGGATCGCGACATGCGGCCCGGCCGAAGCGGCGCTTTTTGTCGTCGTGACGATGCGCAAGCGCGGCCGCGCATGCCAGGTGCCACCGGGCTGCACCGGGCCCGCCCGAACGCCCGCTCGCGGGTTAACCCGGCACGATTTTTCACCGGTCGTTTTTGCCACTATGCCGCGCTCGCGATACACACCATAAAGCCACCGATATTTGACACGGGGGCCCGCGCTATTTTGGACGGCTATAAAACCGGGAAACCTCACTCCAGCGGCGTTTCCCGATGATCGACACCCTCTTTCATGCCGAAATGGCATATCGAACCAGCAAAGAACGGAATAGAACCCAGCGCTCTTGTTGCGATGTGGCATTCCGCATAACTTCGTATCACCCCGAATACAAGATCATGGAGTGAGACAGATGCAATCGAACACGGTCCATCCGTGCGATGAGGTGCTGCCGACCGGCAAGCTTGTAACGCTTGGTCTCCAGCACGTCCTCGTCATGTACGCCGGCGCCGTCGCCGTGCCGCTCATCGTCGGCGGCGCGCTGAAGCTGCCCAAAGACCAGATCGCGTTCCTGATCAGCGCCGATCTGTTTTCGTGCGGCATCGCGACGCTGATCCAGACGCTCGGACTGTGGATCTTCGGCATCCGCCTGCCCGTCATCATGGGCTGCACGTTCGCGGCAGTCGGCCCGATGATCGCGATCGGCACCAACCCCGGCCTCGGCATTCTCGACATCTTCGGCTCGACGATCGCGGCCGGCATCATCGGCATCGTGCTCGCGCCGATGATCGGCAAGCTGTTGCGGTTCTTCCCGCCCGTCGTCGTCGGCACGGTGATCGCGGTGATCGGGCTGTCGCTGATGGAAGTCGGGATCAACTGGGCGGCCGGCGGCGTCGGCAACCCCGAATACGGCAGCCCCGTCTACCTCGGCCTGTCGCTGCTCGTGCTCACGCTGATCCTGCTGATCAACAAGTACGGCCGCGGCTTCCTCGCGAACATCTCGGTGCTGCTCGGCATCGTCGCCGGCTTCGTGATCGCGTTCGCGATCGGCCGCGTGAATACCGACGGCGTCGCACACGCACCGTGGGTCGGCTTCGTGATGCCGTTCCACTTCGGCCTGCCGCACTTCGATCCGCTGTCGATCGCGACGATGGTCACGGTGATGTTCGTCACGTTCATCGAATCGACCGGGATGTTCCTCGCGGTCGGCGACATGGTCGATCGTCCGGTCAACCAGGAGCGCCTCGTGCGCGGCCTGCGCGTCGACGGCCTCGGCACGCTGATCGGCGGCATCTTCAACTCGTTCCCGCATACGTCGTTCTCGCAGAACGTCGGCCTGATCGGCGTGACGGGCGTGAAGAGCCGGTTCGTCTGCGCGACGGGCGGCGTGATCCTGGTGCTGCTCGGCCTGTTCCCGAAGATGGCGCAGGTCGTCGCGTCGGTGCCGCCGTTCGTGCTCGGCGGCGCGGGCATCGTGATGTTCGGGATGGTGGCCGCGAACGGCATCAAGGTGCTGTCGAAGGTCGACTTCGTGAACAACTCGCACAACCTGTTCATCGTCGCCGTGAGCGTCGGCATGGGCCTCGTGCCGGTCGTGTCGCCGCACTTCTTCTCGAAGCTGCCGCCCGCGCTCGCACCGATCCTGCACAGCGGCATCCTGCTCGCGTCCGCGACGGCCGTGATCCTGAACATCGTGTTCAACGGCGTGAAGGGCGAAAAGGACGCGCGTTGCGAAATCCGCCGCGCAGGGCACGACTTCGACGGACGCCCGGCCGACGTGCATCACTGACCGGTCTGCCTGCGCCGGCGCACGGCGCATCGCAGCGGCAACGAAAGACGCCACGGCATGCCGTGGCGTTTTGCTTGGTGCGAGCCCGTTGCGGTACGGATGTGGGTCGGCGGCAGTGCAGCGCGCCGCGTCGCTGCGGTTAAAGGCGGCGCCTCACTGACGTGACGACGCCGCGGACAGCAGCGCCGGGTGCCGGCCGACCACCGACCACCGGCCGGCGGCGTGCGCCGTATCGCGTGGCGCCCCATCGATTGCCGGCGATGGAAGCGCCCGGCGAACTCGCGTACGACGGCCGCGTCGCTCGACCGCATGCCGCACCGCCACGCGTGCGCATGCGGCGCGAAACCACGCGCACCAGACATGCGAACAAAAAAACGCCACGAACTGTCGTCCGTGGCGTCGTTGCATGCCGGGCGGCGCGGCCTTCGGCGAACCGGAGCGGTCGCCCGCCCTGCCCGCCGTCGCGCTTACCCGTTCGTGCGGGTTGCCGATGCGCTTGCGGGCGCTACGGCCTTGTCGTCGTAGCCTTCGGTCACGTCCGGCGCACGCGGCGTCTCGCCCGCGCGCTGGATCCAGCCGCCGCCCAATGCGCGGTACAGATCGACGAGGTTCGTCCAGCGAGCGAGACGTGCGCTGATCAGCGTCTGCTGTGCCGAGTACAGATCGGTCTGCGCGGTCAGCACCGACAGGTAGCTGTCGACACCGTTCTTGTAGCGCAGGTCCGACAGATCGAAGCGGCGCTGCTGCGCGTGCTCGTTGCGCTCGAGCGCGGCGATCTGCTGGTCGTACGTGCCGCGTGCGGCCAGCCCGTCCGACACTTCGCGGAACGCCGACTGGATCGCCTTCTCGTAGTTCGCGATCTCGATGCGCTTCTGCACGTTCGCGAGGTTCAGGTTCGCGATGTTCTGCCCGCCTTCGAAGATCGGCATCGTGATCTGCGGCGCGAACGACCACGCCGCCGTGCCGGCCTTGAACAACCCGCCGAGCGTCGGGCTCGCGGTACCGAACGCGCCCGTCAGCGAAATGCGCGGGAAGAACGCCGCGCGCGCCGCGCCGATGTTCGCGTTCGCGGCCAGCAGCGTCTGCTCGGCCTGCATCACGTCCGGACGACGCGTCAGCAGGTCCGACGGCAGGCCCGCCGGCACGTCCGCCAGCAGGTTCTGCGCATCGAGCGGCATGCCCGCCGGCAGATCGTCCGGCAGCGGCTCGCCGATCAGCAGCACCAGCGCGTTCACTGCCTGCGCACGCGCACGCGCCTGCGCCTGCTGGTTCGCGAGCGCCGTCTCGACGACCGTCTGCGCCTGACGCAGCTCGAGCTCGGAGCCCGTGCCGTTGTCGAACTGCAGCTTCGTCAGGTCGTACGACGCCTGCGCGGTCTTCAGCGTGTTTTCCGTGACCTTCAGCAGGTCGTCGGTCGACAGCAGCGTCAGGTACTGATCCGCGACTTGCGACACGAGCGAGATCTCGGTGGCCTGCCGCGCGTACGACGTCGCCAGATACTGCGCGAGCGCCTGGTCCTTCAGGCTCTGCACGCGACCGAACAGGTCGAGCTCCCACGACGCGGACAGGCCGACGTTGTAGGTGCGCGTGATCAGCGGCCGGCCCGTCGTCGAGACGCCGGCCGGAAGGCGCTGGATGCTGCCCGTGCCGGTGCCGTCGAGCGTCGGGAACAGGCCGGCGCGCGTGATCTGGTACTGCGCGCGCGATGCCTCGATGTTCAGCACCGCGACCCGCAGGTCGCGGTTGTTCTTCAGCGCGATCTCGATCAGCCGCTGCAGGCGCGGATCGACGAAGAATTCGCGCCAGCCGATGGCGGTCGCCGCCTGGCCGTTCGCGCTGCGCGCGCCGGCAGCACCCGGCTGCGTCGCATAGACGCCGTCGGCCGGGTATGCCTGCGCGACGGGCGCGTCGGGCCGCTTGTAATGCGGCGCCAGCGTGCAGCCCGTGGCAAGGAGCGCGGCGGCCAGTGCGACCGCGATTGCAGTCAAAGCGTGTTTTTGCATCATCACTGTCCCTTGTTGCCTTCGTCGCCGTTGCCCGGCTTCTCTTCGTGGTGCGAGTGCTCCTGAGCCAGGCGCAGCGCCTCGTCGACGTCTTCCTTCTCGCCGCTGAAGATCGCACGGATCTTCACGAAGAACATCGGGATCATGAAGATCGCGAGGAACGTCGCCGTGATCATCCCGCCGATCACGCCGGTACCGATCGCGTGCTGGCTCGCCGAACCCGCGCCGTTGCTGATCGCGAGCGGCATCACGCCGAGAATGAACGCGAGCGACGTCATCAGGATCGGACGCAGCCGCAGGCGCGCCGCTTCCAGCGCGGCCTCGATCGGCCCCATCTTCTCCGTCATCTGCAGTTCGCGCGCGAATTCCACGATCAGGATCGCGTTCTTCGCGGACAAGCCCACGGTGGTCAGCAGGCCGACCTGGAAGAACACGTCGTTCTCGAGGCCGCGCATGGTCGCCGCGAGCAGTGCGCCGATCACGCCGAGCGGCACCACCATGATCACCGAGAACGGGATCGACCAGCTTTCATACAGTGCCGCGAGACACAGGAACACGACCAGGATCGAGATCGCGTACAGCACCGGCGCCTGCGAGCCCGACTGGATTTCCTGGAACGACAGGCCGGTCCACGAATAGCCGATACCGACCGGCAGCTTCTTCGCGAGCCCTTCCATCGCGGTCATCGCCTGACCGGTCGACTTGCCCGGTGCGGCCTGACCCTGGATTTCCATCGCCGACACGCCGTTGTAACGCTCGAGCTTCGGCGAACCGTACGTCCAGTGACCGGTCGCGAACGCGCTGAACGGCACCATCCCGCCCGACCCGTTGCGCACGTACCAGATGTTCATGTCCTCCGGCGTCATCCGGAACGGCGCGTCGGACTGCACGTACACCTTCTTGATCCGGCCGTCGGTGTCGAGGAAGTTGTTCACGTACTTCGACGCCCACGCGATCGAGAACGTCTGGTCGATCGCATCCGCGGTCACGCCGAGCGCGTTCGCCTTCTCGCGATCGATGTCGACCTTGTACTGCGGCGTATCGTTCAGCCCGTTCGGACGCACGCCTTGCAGCGTCGGATCCTTCGCGGCCATCCCGAGCAGCTGGTTGCGCGCGGCCATCAGCGCGTCGTGGCCGAGACCGGCGTTGTCCGTCAGCTCGAAGTCGAAGCCGGCGGCGGTACCGAGTTCCGGAATCGACGGCGGGTTGAACGGGATCACGATCGCGTCCTTGTAGCTGCCGTAGCGGCCGAACATCCGGCCGATCAGCGCCTGGACCTTCTGGTTCGCGTGCTGACGCTGCGAGTAGTCCTTCAGCTTCACGAACACGAGACCCGAGTTCTGGCCGCGGCCGGCGAAGCTGAAGCCGTTGACCGTGAACGCCGACTCGACGATTTCCTTCTCGTCCTTCAGCAGGTAGTCGGAAATGTTCGCGAGCGTCTTCGCGGTCGTTTCCTGCGTCGAGCCCGACGGCGTCTGCACGATCACGAACATCAGGCCCTGGTCTTCATCGGGCAGGAACGACTTCGGCAGGCGCACGAACAGCAGCCCGACCGCGACGATCACGACCAGATAGATGATGAGCCAGCGGCCCGAGCGCTTGATCACGTGGTGCACGCCGACGTGGTACTTGTCGCGGCTGTTGTTGAACGTGCGGTTGAACCAGCCGAAGAAGCCCTTCTTCTCTTCGTGATGGCCCTGCGGGATCGGCTTGAGGATCGTCGCGCACAGTGCGGGCGTCAGAATCAACGCGACCAGCACCGACAGCACCATCGCGGACACGATCGTCAGCGAGAACTGGCGATAGATCGCGCCGACCGAACCGCCGGAGAACGCGACCGGCACGAACACCGCCGACAGCACGAGCGCGACGCCGACGAGTGCGCCGGTGATCTGGCCCATCGCCTTGCGGGTCGCCTCCTTCGGCGACAACCCCTCTTCCGCCATCACGCGCTCGACGTTCTCGACCACCACGATCGCATCGTCGACCAGCAGACCGATCGCGAGCACGAGGCCGAACATCGACAGCGTGTTGATCGAGAAGCCCACCAGCGACATGATCGCGAACGTGCCGAGCAGCACGACCGGCACCGCGATCGTCGGGATGATCGTCGCCCGCAGGTTCTGCAGGAACAGATACATCACGAGGAACACGAGCACGATACCTTCGAGCAGCGTCTTGACCACTTCCTCGATCGACAGCTTCACGAACGGCGTCGTGTCGTACGGATACTTGACGACGAGGCCGTGCGGGAAGAACGGTGCGAGCTCGTCGATCTTCGCGCGCACGGCCTTCGCGGTCGCGAGCGCGTTCGCGTTGGTCGCGAGCTGGATACCGAGTGCTGCGGTCGGCTGACCGTTGTACTTCGTGTCGAAGTTGTAGTTCTCGCCGCCGAGCCCGATCTGCGCGACGTCCTTCAGGCGAACCTGCGAGCCGTCCTGGTTCACCTTCAGCAGGATGTTGCCGAACTGCTCGGGCGTCTGCAGCAGCGTCGATTCGGTGATCGTCGCCTGCAGCACGGTGCCCGGCTTCGCCGGCGTGCCGCCGATCTGGCCGCCCGCGATCTGCACGTTCTGCGCGGTGATTGCGCTCGTCACGTCGACCGGCGTGAGGCCGTAGTTCGTCAGGCGGGTCGGGTCGAGCCAGATCCGCATCGCGTACTGCGAGCCGAACAGCGTGACGGTACCGACGCCGTTCAGCCGGCTGATCGGATCCTTCACGTGCGACGCCACGAAGTTCGCGAGGTCGTACTTGTTCATGCTGCCGTCTTCGGAGTTGAAGGCGAGCACCAGCAGGAAGCTGCTGCTCGACTTCGTCACCGACAGACCGAGCTGCTGCACGACCTGCGGCAGAACCGGCGTCGCGAGCGACAGCTTGTTCTGCACCTGCACCTGCGCGATGTCGGCGTTGGTGCCCGGCGCGAACGTCAGCGTGATCGTCGCGTTGCCCGAGTCGTCACTCGTCGACGACATGTACAGGAAGTTGTCGAGACCGCTCATCTGCTGCTCGATCACCTGCGTCACCGTGTCTTCCACCGTCTTCGCGGAAGCGCCCGGGTAGTTCGCGGTGATCTGGATCGATGGCGGCGCGATCGTCGGATACTGCGCGATCGGCAGCGTGAAGATCGCCGCAACCCCGGCCAGCATCAGGATGATGGCGATCACCCACGCGAAGATCGGGCGATCGATAAAAAACTTTGCCATGAAACAGGCTCCCTGTTATTGCGCGCTCGACGCAGCGGCGGCGCTCGCCGGTGCTGCGCCCGAGGCGGCGGCACCCGAAGCGGCTGCAGCGCCCGATGCCGCTGCGGCGGCCGGCAGCTGCGCCGGGACCGACTTCACGGTCGCGCCCGGACGCACCTTGTCGACGCCCTGCACGATCACGCGGTCGCCCGCCTGCAGACCGCCTTCGACGACCCAGTTCTGCCCCTGCATGCCGGTCGTCTTCAGCGGACGCGGCTCGACCTTGTTGTTCGCGTTCACGACCATCGCGACCGCCTGGCCCTTCTGGTCATGCGTGACGCCGATCTGCGGCACCAGGAACGCGTTCTCGTTCACGCCTTCCTCGATCCGTGCGCGCACGAACATCCCCGGCAGCAGCACGCGGCCCGGGTTCGGGAACACCGCACGAATGGTGACCGAGCCGGTGGTCTGGTCGACCGTCACGTCGGAGAACTGCAGCTTGCCCGGCTCCGGATACGCCTTGCCGTCCTCGAGGATCAGCGTCACCTTCGCCGCGCCCGGGCCGCTCGTCTTCAGGCGGCCGCTCTGCACGTCCTGGCGCAGTTTCAGCCCGTCGAGGCTCGACTGCGTGAGGTCGACATAGACCGGATCGAGCTGCTGCACCGTCGACATCAGCGTCGCCTGGCTCGCCTGCACGTACGCGCCCGGCGTGACCTGCGAAATGCCGACGCGGCCGGTGATCGGCGAAACGACGTCCGTATAGCCGAGGTTGATCTGCGCGGTCTCGACCGCTGCCTTGCCGGCCGCGACGTCCGCCGCCGCCTGGCCTTGCGTGGCCACCGCGTTGTCGTAGTCCTGCTTGCTCACTGCATTCGCGGCGACCAGCACCTTGTAGCGCGCGACCAGCGCGTTCTGCGTGACGAGGTTCGCCTGCGCCTTCGCGAGCGTCGCCTTCGCGCTGTTCAGCTGCGCGAGGTACGGCGCCGGGTCGATCTTGTAGAGGCGCTGGCCGGCCTTGACGTCGCTGCCTTCGGTGAATTCACGACGCAGCACGATGCCGTCGACCCGTGCGCGGACTTGCGCGACGAGGAAGGCACTGGTGCGGCCGGGCAGTTCGGTGAACACCGGAACGGATTGCGGCTGGACGGTGACGACGCCGACTTCCGGCGTTTGCGGCGGCGGTGCCGATTCTTTTTTCCCGCACGCGGCCAGGAAAACGGCGGCCGTCGCGACAGTGAGTAAGCGGTATGGAACCCGTTCGACGCGCATGGAGCGACCTCTGTGTATAACCAATGGAATAAGTGCGGCGCCCGGACGGAGCGTCACACGGATGCGCCTCGCGGCGCCGATCGAACACCTGAATTACTGGACTACTGGATACAGCAAGTCGGCACGAGACCTCCATGCCGACGAGATGCCGCGAACTGCGGACAAGTACTAGGGCGGGAATCAGCAGAGTGGGATATTAACTGATTGCCACTTGGGTCATTCGATCGTAGGGTGGTATTGTATATACATTCACGAATGTATGTAAAAAGCCCGCTCGCCCGCCGCCAACCGTCCAGTCTTACGAATTATTACTAGTCGCAAGCATAGCGGCTCCGCCCGACGGCGGCGACGGTCACAGACCCTATATTCACCTACGATCGATCCATTCAGGCCTGCACATGGTCAGACGCACCAAGGAGGAGGCGCTCGAGACGCGGAACCGCATTCTCGACGCCGCCGAACACGTGTTCTTCGAGAAGGGCGTGTCGCACACGTCGCTCGCGGACATCGCCCAGCACGCCGGCGTGACGCGCGGCGCGATCTACTGGCATTTCGCGAACAAGAGCGAATTGTTCGATGCGATGTTCGACCGCGTGTTCCTGCCGATCGACGAGCTCAAGCGGATGCCGCTCGATGCGCCCGGCGGCAATCCGCTCGAGAAGATCCGCAAGATCCTGATCTGGTGCCTGCTCGGCGTGCAGCGCGACTCGCAACTGCGGCGCGTGTTCAGCATCCTGTTCATGAAGTGCGAATACGTGGCGGACATGGAGCCGCTGCTGCAGCGCAATCGCGCCGGAATGAGCGAGGCGCTGCACGCGATCGACGCGGACCTCGCGGTGGCCGTGCGGCTCAAGCTGCTGCCCGAGCGCCTCGACACGTGGCGCGCGACGCTGATGCTGCACACGCTCGTCAGCGGTTTCGTGCGCGACATGCTGATGCTGCCCGACGAGATCGACGCCGAGCAGCATGCGGAACAGCTCGTCGACGGCTGCTTCGACATGATGCGTTACAGCCCGGCGATGCTGAAGGCGGCCGACTGAGCCGCTTTGGCCGGCGCGTTGCGCCGTTTCATCGCCGTCGGCCGGATCGGCCGGCCGCCCGGGCGGCAGCGGCAATGGCTTGCCACCCGAGGAATACTTCCCTTCCCGTCCCCGCTTCCGTCACGCCGCCTTCGCTCGCCGCGCGCGGGCCCGCCGGTTCGACGCGGCCACCGAATCGCGCGTCGGCATCGCCGCGCCGCCGAGCCCGGCGATCCACGCATCGGTCGACATCACCGCCGCGAAGTTCGACTGGAACACCACCGTGTACGCGCGGTGAATCTCTTCGGCGCTCACCGCGCCGGCTTCGTTCTCGTACGGCACCGCGCCGGTCGCGTCCGAAAGGTACTCGACGGTCAGCCCGGCATGCGCCGCGTGATAGACCGTCGACGCATTGCAGTTGTGCGTCATGTAGCCGGCGACCGTGAGCGTGTCGATTCCGTGCGCGTCGAGCCACGCGGCGAGATCGGTGCCGGCGAAGGCGCTGGCCTGCGCCTTCACGATCAGGTGCGCATACGGGCGGCCGGCGACGACCGGATGCAGCGCGACGCCGTCCGTGCCGGGCGCGAAGATCGGCGCGCCCGCCGGCGCGACGTGCTGGACGACGATCACCGGCACGCCGGCCGCATGCGCGGCGTCGATCGCGCGGCCGATGTTCGCGAGCGACGCGTCGACGGGCGGATACTCGATCGGCAGGCCGCCCGTCACGTATTCGTTCTGCACGTCGATCACGATCAGCGCACGGCGGGAAGCGGAAGCAGAAAAGGCGGAGGACGACGACACGGCATTCGACATGACAGGACTCCCGGTTTGACGGCGCCGCCCCGCTCCGGAACGAAGCGGCCAGCAGCGCGACGGGATGCATTGTCGGATCGCCCCGCGCACGCGGACAGTGGCCCGATAGCCAATATTCGATAGAATCGGGCCATCGCCATTCCGGAGCCCGCCATGCGCGCCGCTGCGTCGTCCGCTGCCCCCGCCCCGACCGTCGTCGCCGTGATCGCGTACGACGGCATCAGCCCGTTCCATCTGTCGGTGCCGTCCGTCGTGTTCGGCAAGGAGCGCGATGCGGCCGCGACGCCCGCGTTCGATTTCCGCGTCTGTTCGGCCGAACGCGCTCCGTTGTCGACCACGGGCGGCTTCACGATCACCGCGCCGTACGGGTTCGATGCGCTCGACGATGCGGACATCGTGATCGTGCCCGCGTGGCGCGATCCGGAAGAAGCGCCGCCGGCGGCCATGGTCGACGCGGTGCGCACGGCGGCCGCGCGCGGCGCGCAGGTCGTCGGCCTGTGCCTCGGTGCATACGTGCTCGCCGCAGCCGGGCTGCTCGACGGGCGCCCGGCCACGACGCACTGGGCATGGGCCGACGACTTCGCGCAGCGCTTTCCGCGCGTGAGGCTCGACCCCGACGTGCTGTACGTCGACGACGGCAACCTGATGACGTCGGCCGGCACCGCCGCCGGGCTCGACTGCTGCCTGCACGTCGTGCGGCGGCGCTTCGGCTCGGACGCCGCAAACCGGATCGCGCGCCGCCTCGTGATCCCGCCGCACCGCCAGGGCGGTCAGGCGCAATACGTGCCGCAGCCGGTCGCCGCGCATCCGCGCGATGCCCGGCTCGCAGGCCTGCTCGACTGGGTGCGCGCGCATCTCGACGTCGCGCACAGCGTGGATTCGCTCGCCGAACGCGTGCTGATGAGCCGGCGCACGTTCACGCGCCACTTTCGCCAGGCGACGGGCACGACCGTCACCGCGTGGCTGCAGGCGGAGCGGCTCACGCGCGCGCAGCATCTGCTGGAAACCACCGGACAATCGATCGACGCGATCGCGCAGGCGGCCGGCTACGGGTCGAGCGTGTCGCTGCGCCAGCATTTCGCGGGCGCGCTCGGCACGTCGCCGTCGGCCTATCGGAAGGAATTTCGCGGCGCCGGGCCCGACGCATCGCGCTGACGGCCGCCGCGCCAGCCGCGGGCGGACGGGCAAGACGCGAGCGGGCGCGGGCGCTCAGGCGCCGTTGATCCAGCGCGCGGCATACAGCAGCAGCGCGACGAACACGACGATCGCCGCCCACGCCCAGCCGGGCAGCGGGCCGGATTCGCGATGATGAACGGCGCTTGCGGCACGTCCGCTCAGTGCGCCGCCGAGGTGCGGCAGCGGACGCTTCGCCGCGGCCATCAGCGACGCGGGCCGCAGGAACACGTGCTGGCGGCGCGGCGGGTTCGCCCGTGCGCGGTTCGGCACGAGACCGTGCTTCGCCTGCACGACCGCGCTGAATTCGCGGAAGAAATCGTCGGTCCACTCGCGCAGCGCATTCTCGATCTGCCGGGCCGGCAACTCGGCGAGCGGCCCGCTCGCCGTCGCCCACACCACGTAATCGATGCGCGTCGCGTCCGCGTCGCCTTGTTCCGGAAGCAGCAGGAGCTCGACCTGGCCGCGCAGCGCGCCGAGACCGTCGGCCCGCGCCTTGAAGTTCAGCACGCGGCGCGGCTGCCCTTCGCCATCGCCCTGCTCGTTCGCCGAATGCGCACGCACGTCGTAGCGTGCGCGCAGCGGGCCGAGCGGCACCGTGATCGTCAGCGCGAATTCGCCTTGCCCGAGTTTCTCGAACGACTCGCAATGGTCGAAGCTCGCGCGCAGCAGCGCGAGATCCTCGAGCGCGTCGCGCACGACGGCCGGCGCGAGCGGTACGCGTAACGTGTCGTTCAGTTCCATGGCGCTTCCTCGATGAACGCGCGCCGCATCAGGACGTCT
Organism: Burkholderia sp. SR8; assembly: GCF_052851275.1. Lineage (NCBI taxonomy): Bacteria > Pseudomonadati > Pseudomonadota > Betaproteobacteria > Burkholderiales > Burkholderiaceae > Burkholderia > Burkholderia sp. SR8. Next base: position 76,565 of record NZ_JAULUC010000015.1, on the reverse strand, counting down.
CGACGAGACTGTCGACCCGTGCGGCATCGAAGGCGACGTAGTGCGCAAGCGCGAACGCCGCCTCCGCCGGTTCTTCGTAACTCCATGCGGCGTTCTCGATCACGCCGTCTTCGGTCTGCAGGTCGAAGTAGACGGCCTGTCCCCGCACCGGACAGACGGTCGTGACGCTCGACTTCACGAGCCTGCGCATGTTGACGTCGCCGCGCGGCAGGTAATGGGTGTCCGGCAGGCCCGTCTCACGCACGGTGAGCGCGCCGTGCGAGTCGGCATACGTGATGCCGCGATGGATCACGCGCACGCGATGGCGGTTCGGCACGATTTCGAGGCGAGGGTCGGCGGCAGCGGACATCGTTTCTCCTCCGGGCAGCCCCGGCGGCACGCCGGGCGCGGAAACGAAAAAGCCACGGCACGAGGCCGTGGCTTTCATTATGGGCGAAACTTCGTCCGATTGCGCGACCCGCGGCGGGCTCGCGCGCGGTGCGTTACTGCGCACTCCACTGGAACGCGGCCTTCGCACCGCCCTTCGCGCCGACCGTAACCGCGCGCGTCTCGTCGCTGCCCTGGTACGACGCATGCACCGTATAGCGTCCCGGCGGCAACTTCACGAGCATGTACGGCCCGCGCGCATCCGTCTTCAGCAGTTCGGTGCCCTTGCCGTCGACGATCCGCACGTGGACGTCGGCCAGATATTCGCCGCCCTTGCCGGTGAAGCGCAGCGCGAGCGGCCATGCCGCCTCGTTGCGCTCGAACGCCGTCGATTGATCCTTGCCGATGCCGCCTGACACATAGCTGACGTCACCCTGCTCGGTCGCTTCGGGCAGGCCGTCCGATGATTGCGCGTACGCGCCGGGCGCGGCAGCCGCCAGGCCGGCGGCCAGCACCGCCGCGACGGTAAATCGGGACACGTTGCGTAGATATTGCATGGCTCTCTCCTTTCGGGTCGGAACACAGCACCCACGGGGCCGAACGCCTGCGGCGCCCGCCAGGGCCGGCCACGCCGGCCCGCAACGGCCGCCGGTCAGCTCAGGTCGACCGGCACGAAGATCTGTGCATTATCGCGCTGAATCAACAGAGCAAGACTGTTGCCCGCTCCCTTGACGGCCTCGCGCAACTGCTCGGGGCTCGTGACCGGACGGCCGTTCACCGCGAGGATCACGTCGCCGGGCTGGATGCCCGCGCTCGCGGCCGGGCCGCCGGCCTGCTGCACGATCAGCCCGTGCGACAGGCTGGTCGCGCTGCGCTCCTGCGGCGTGAGCGGACGGACCGCGACACCGAGGCGCCCCTGCTCGACGGGGCTGCCGTCGTTCGACGCCACCTTCGCGTCGGTCATGGCGCCGAGCGTCACGCTGATCGACTTCTTCGACTTGTCGCGCCACACCTGCAGGTCGGCCTTCGAGCCCGGTTTCAGGTTCGCGATCTGCGCGGGCAGCGACGTGGAATCGGCGACCGGCGAGCCGTTGACCGCCAGGATCACGTCGCCCGGCTGCAGGCCGGCCTGCGCGGCCGGGCCGTTCGGATCGACCGAGCTGACGAGCGCGCCGTCCGGCTTCTGCAGCCCGAACGAACTTGCGAGCGTCTGGTTCAGCCCCTGCACGGCGACGCCGAGGCGGCCGCGGCTCACGTGGCCCGTCTTCACGAGCTCGTCCTTGACCTTGATCGCCTCGTTGATCGGAATCGCGAACGACAGGCCCTGGAAGCCGCCCGTCTGCGAGTAGATCATCGAATTGATGCCGATCACCTCGCCCTGCAGGTTGAACAGCGGGCCGCCCGAGTTGCCGGGGTTCACCGGCACGTCGGTCTGGATGAACGGCGTGTAGTTCTCGTCGGGCAGCGCGCGCGATTTCGCGCTGATGATGCCGGAGGTGACCGTGTTGTCGAAACCGTACGGCGAACCGATCGCGACGACCCACTGGCCGACCTTGCTCTGCGCCGGATCGCCGATCTTCACGGTCGGCAGGCCGCTCGCGTCGATCTTCAGCACCGCGACGTCGGACTGCTTGTCCGAGCCGATGACCTTCGCCTTGTATTCGCGCTTGTCGGTCAGCTTCACCGTGACGACGTTCGCGCCGTCGATCACGTGCGCGTTGGTGAGGATGTACCCGTCGGAGCTGACGATGAATCCCGAACCGAGGCTCGCGCTCGGCTGGTCGTCCGGCTGCGCGTCGCCGCCCATGCCCGGCACCTGGCCGTAGAAGTGCTTGAAGAACTGGTAGAACGGATCGCTCGGATCCATCCGCAACTGCGGCTGTTGCACGCGCCGCGACACCTGCTTCACGACGTGCTTCGCGCTGATGTTCACGACCGCCGGGCCGTACGTCTCGACCAGCCCGGAGAAATCGGGGATGCCGGTCTTCGCCGCGGCTTCGGCCGGCATCAGCGCGGCAGCCTGCGCAGGCGTGATGATCTGCGGATCGGCGTGGCGGGTGCCCGCGACATAGCCGGCGGACAGCGCGGCCGCCACGGCGACCGCGACGGCGCCGCGCGCAAGGAATCGGGTGTTCATCGTAGGACCTCCTCTTTGTTAGGTCGCAGCGTAACGACCCTGACTTAAAGGAGGCTTAATCGCCCTTAAGCGGGGCTTAAGCCGCTACGCGCGCCTCGGTCACGCGAATTCGGACGCGTGCGGCGCCGGCTCGCGCGTGTCGGCGTCGCGGAACACGACGCTCACGAGCAGCCCGCCCGCGGCCGCGTCGCCGAGCGACACCGTCGCGCCCTGCTGCGCGGCGACACGCTTGACGATCGCGAGCCCGAGCCCGCTGCCCGACACGTCGGCGCGCGCGCGCGCGGAGCTGTCGCGGTAGAAGCGGTCGAATACGCGCTCGCGCTCGTCGGCCGGGATGCCGGGCCCGCTGTCGGCGATCTGCACGCACGCGCGCCCGGCCGCATCGCGCGTCAGCGACACGTCGATGCGGCCGCCGTCCGGCGTGTACTTCACCGCGTTGTCGAGCAGGTTTCCGAACATCACGCGCAGCGCGCCGACGTCCGCGACGACGGTCGCCGCGCGCGCCTCCTCGAAGCCGAGGTCGATCGCGCGCCGCTGCGCGAGCGGCGCGTGCGCGGCCACGCATTCGGCGAGCAGCGCGTGCAGGTCGACCGGCTCGCGCACGGTCGCGCCGTCGGGTTCCGCGCGGGCGAGCGCGAGCAGCTGTTCGGTGAGACGCGTCGCGCGCGTGACGCCGTCCTGCAGATCGGCGACCGCCTCGCGGCGCGATGCATCGTCCTTCGCGCGTGCGACGAGCTGCGCCTGGATCTGCACGGCCGCGAGCGGCGTGCGCAGTTCGTGCGCGGCATCGGCGACGAACGCCTTCTGCGTGTCGAGCGCCGCCGACAATCGCGCGAGCAGCCCGTTCAGCGCGCGCACGAGCGGCTGCACCTCGAGCGGCAGCCGCGCGTCGGGCAGCGGATCGAGCGCTTCCGGCCGGCGCGCCTCGACCGCGCGCGTCACGCGTTCGAGCGGCGCGAGCCCGCGCCCGACGATCGTCCACACCGCCGCGCCGAGGAACGGCAGCAGCACGATCAGCGGCCACAGCGTGCGCAGCGCGACGTTCGCGGCGAGCCGGTTGCGCACCGACAGCGGCTGTGCGAGCTGCACGACGTTGTCGCCGACGATCGCGCCGTACACGCGCCATTCGCCGCGATCGGTGCGCTCGGTCGAGAAGCCGAGTTCCGCGCGCGGCGCGATCGGCGCGCGCGGATGCGAGAAGTACATCAGCACGCCGTTGCGGTTCCAGATCTGGATCACGATGCCCTCGTCGCCGTTGGTGCGCGAGCCGAACACCTGCGAGAACGGTTCCGACGGCAGCGCCGCGGCGATTTCCTGCAACTGGTAGTCGAACAGTTCGTTCGCTTCGGCGAGCGCCTGCCGGTAGATCAGCCAGCCCGCGATGCCCACGCCCGCGACGACGATCGCGAGCAGCCAGATCAGCAATTGATGACGAATCGACCTCACGCGTCAGCTTTCCTTGACGACCATGTAGCCGAGCCCGCGCACGTTGCGGATCAGGTCCGAACCGAGCTTCTTGCGCAGCGCGTGGATGTAGACCTCGACCGTGTTGCTGCCGATCTCCTCGCCCCAGCCGTACATCTTCTCCTCGAGCTGGCTCTTCGACAGCACCGCGCCGGGCCGCGCGAGCAGCGCCTCGAGCAGCGCGAACTCGCGCGCGGACAGCGCGACGGGCGCGCCGTCGAGCGTCACCTGGTGCGATGCGGGGTCGAGCGTCAGCGCGCCGTGGCGGATCAGCGACTCGCTGCGTCCCGCCTGGCGGCGGATCAGCGCGCGCATCCGCGCGCCGAGTTCGTCGAGGTCGAACGGCTTGACGAGGTAGTCGTCGGCGCCCGCGTCGAGGCCCTTTACGCGATCGGCCACCGCATCGCGCGCGGTGACGATCAGTACCGGCAGCGACAGCCCGCGCGCGCGCAGCGTGCGCAGCACGTCGATGCCGTCGCGCTTCGGCAGCCCGAGGTCGAGCAGCAGCAGGTCGTACGTTTCGCCGCCGAGCGCCGTGAGCGCCGCGTCGCCGTCCTGCACCCAGTCGACCGCGAAGCCGTCGGCGCGCAGCGCCTTGCGCACGCCGTCGGCAATCATTCGATCGTCTTCAACTAGCAGAATCCGCATCGGAACCGGAACCCATGGGACGAGTAAAACATGGCGACCATTGTAGCGCCGCGAATCGACGGTGCTCCCTGCAATGCAACAGAAAGGCAGTTTGCAGCGGCTGCGGACGGAGTTGTCTCTACAATGTGCGCTCCGGCGCCGCGCGCGCCCTGCCCGGACCCTGTGCTTTTCCCGTATTCGCCCATGCCGATTTCCGATCTTTCCGCCCGGTTCGCCCCGCGTGCCCGCGTGTGCCTGCGCGCGGCCGCCGTCATCGCCACCTGCACGGCCCTCGCGTTCGCGCCGCCCGCGCAGGCCCGCAAGAAATCCCACAAGGAAGCACGCAAGACCGCCGTCGTGTCGCCCGCCGCGCGCGCCGCCGGCCTGCCGGCGTCCGTGCTCGTCGCGCTGCAGCGCGCGAAGGTGCCGGCGTCGGCGATGAGCGTCGTCGTCGAGCGCGTCGGCGATCCCGAGCCGCTGATCGCATGGAACGCGAGCCGGCCGATGCTGCCGGCGTCGACGATGAAGCTCGTCACGACGTACTCCGGCCTGTCGATCCTCGGCCCCGACTTCCGCTGGCGCACCACTGCGTATGCGGACGGCCCGGTCGACCCGGACGGCACGCTGCAAGGCAACCTGTACATCAAGGGCACCGGCGACCCGAAGCTCGTGCCCGAGGAACTGATCGACCTCGTCGACAAGCTGCGCAAGGCGGGCGTCAAGCGCGTGGCCGGCGGGCTCGTGCTCGACAAGACCTATTTCGCCGCATCGACGCGCGACCTGCCGTCGTTCGACGACGACGTGAGCGCGCCGTACAACGTCGGCCCCGATCCGCTGCTGTATGCGTTCAAGGCCGTGTCGTTCACGGTCACGCCCGGCGACGACGGCAAGGTCGCCATCGACGTGCTGCCGCCGCTCGCGAACCTGTCGATCGACAATCAGCTGTACGAAGGCACGGGCTCGTGCGGCGCGGCCGCCGCGGCCGCTCGCCCGACGCTGTCGGCCGGCGGCGGCGGGATCATGACCGCGTCGTTCGCCGGCGATTATCCGCTGCGCTGCGGTGCGCGCACGACCAACCTCGCGATCCTCGATCACACGACGTTCTTCGCGCGCGGCTTCCTCGCGCTGTGGCAGCAGGACGGCGGCACGATCGCCGGCCCGGTCAGCGAAGGCAAGGTGCCGACCGCCGCGCGGCCGCTCGCCGTGCATCACAGCCCGGTGCTCGGCAGCATCGTGTACGACATCAACAAGTTCAGCAACAACGTGATGGCGCGCAACCTGTTCCTGACGATCGGCGCGGTCGCCGGCAAGCCGCCCGCGACGCCCGAGCAGTCGAGCCGCGCGATTCGCGCGTTCCTGCAGAAGAGCGGCATCGCGATGCCCGACCTCGAGCTCGAGAACGGCTCGGGCCTGTCGCGCGACGAGCACGTGAGCGCACTGTCGCTCGCCGCGCTGCTGCAGGCCGCGAACGCGAGCCCGGTCGCGCAGGCGTTCATCGATTCGCTGCCGATCGCCGGTATCGACGGCACGATGAAGAACCGCCTGACCAACGCGGGCGTGCTCGGCAACGCGCACATCAAGACCGGCACGCTGCGCGACGTGCGCGCGATCGCGGGCTACGTGGCCGGTGCCGACGGCCAGAGCTACATCGTCGTCAGCTTCATCAACGACGATCATGCGGAAGCCGCGCGCGCCGCGCACGACACGCTGCTCGAATGGGTCTACGCGGGCGCGCACTGACGCGGCACGCACTGCGCGGCGGCGCGCCGGCACTCGCGATTGCATTGCGCCGGCCGTGGCCCGGCACCGGATGCCGGGGCGCCGCGCGGCAAATGCTCGCGGTCGCATTGCGCCGGCCTCGCCCGGCGCCGCATGCACGGGAACCGCGCGCTCAACCGATCGCTGCCCCACCCGCGAAACCGCCGTTCGCGGTTTGAAACGCCTACCCGCGGCGGCGCGCCGGACGCCGCGCGCCAGCCCGCCCTGCAAACAGGGCCACACCGCGCGGCCCCGCGCCGCGCGGCTTCCGTAAAAACCCTGTCCTCAGAGGGAACCCTCTACGCTGCCCCCTCGCCTAGCGCGTGGCGATTGCGTAGGCTGTTGGCCTGACCGATATCTACAACGGGCCGCACGCCCGGCCTCACGGCTTGCAGGGGAAAGGAGGAGACACGTCCATGCGATTCGACGTCGAATTGCTTCTGCTCGCGCTGGCGCCCGTCTTCCTGCTGTGCATCGCGTGGGAAGCGTGGCACCTCGCGCGCACGCGCGCGCAGGACCATGTCTACGCGTGGCGCGACACGCTGTGCAATGCGGCGCTCGCACTGATGCACCAGGGCGCCGATAAACTCGCGTGGCTGTTCGTGATTCCCGTTTATGCGTACTGCTACGCACATTTCCGGCTGTTCACGTGGCACGACGGCTGGCTGTCGTTCGCGGTGCTGTTCGTCGGCCAGGATTTCCTCTATTACGTGTTCCATCGCGCGAGCCATCGCGTGCGCTGGCTGTGGGCCGCGCACGTCGTGCACCACTCGTCCGAGCGGATGAATTTCTCGACCGCGTTCCGGCAGAGCCTGATGTACCCCGTCGCGGGCATGTGGGCGTTCTGGCTGCCGCTCGCGGTGCTCGGCTTCCCGCCGCAGCAGATCGTCGGCGTCGTGCTGATCAACCTCGCGTTCCAGTTCTTCGTGCATACGCAGGCGATCGGCAAGCTCGGCTGGCTCGAATACGTGTTCAACACGCCGTCGATCCATCGCGCGCACCATGCGCGCAACCCGCGCTACATCGACCGCAATTACGCAGGCGTGCTCGTGATCTGGGACCGCCTGTTCGGCAGCTTCGTCGAGGAAGCCCCCGACGATCCGCCGCAATACGGCATCGTCGAGCCGCTCGGCTCGAACAACCCGCTCGTCGCAACGTTTCACGAGTGGGTGTCGATGGCGGCCGACGCGTTGCGCGTGCCAGGATGGCGCAACAAGCTGCGCGCGATTTTCGGCCCGCCCGAATGGGCGAGCGCTTATCATGCGCAGAACGCCGAGGCTGCGAATCACGATCCGCGCACCGCGCCGCTTGCGGCCGTGCGCGACCAATAAACCGCTTCAGCCAACGGCCGCCGCGCAGCCTGTACCTGAGGAGGCACGCGGCAGATGCACAACACATCGGGCCATATCTACGAGGAGATACATCAGATGCAGACACAACAAATCACGCCGTCGCGCAACCGCCACCGCCTGCTGCGCACCGCGCAAATCGCGATCGCGGGCGCCGCGCTCGCGCTGCTCGCCGCATGCGGCGGCGGCGACGACAACAACGGCAGCAGCGCGTCGAACACGCCGCCGTCCGGCGTGAAGATGCAGATCGTATCGTTCGGCGACAGCCTGTCGGATGTCGGCACCTACTCGCAGATCAAGCTCGGCTTCGGCGGCGGCCGCTTCACGACCAACCCGGGCCAGGTGTGGACGCAGGACGTCGCGCAGTACTACGGCGACACGCTGCAGCCCGCGAACCAGGGCGGCTTCGGCATTCCGCTGCAGGCCACCGGCGGGCTCGGCTACGCACAGGGCGGCTCGCGCGTGACGCTGCAGCCGGGTATCGGCCACGCGGATGCCAGCGTCGCGAACGCGGACTACGCGCAGGCGACGACGACGCCGATCGCCGATCAGGTCAAGCAGTACCTGTCGCAGCACGGCAGCTTCAACGCCGGCCAGATCGTGCTGATCAACGGCGGCGCGAACGACATCTTCTACCAGGCGCAGGTCGCGCAGGCGCAAGGCAACACGCCGGCCGCGCAGCTCGCGGCCGCGCAGGCGATCGGGCTCGCCGCGCAGCAGCTCGGCGGCATCGTCCAGCAGATCGTCGCGGCCGGCGCGACGCACGTGTTCGTCGCGAACGTGCCGGACATCGGCGGCACGCCGCTCGCGCTGCAGGGCGGCACGCAGGCCGCGTTCACGCAACTGTCGGGCCTCTTCAACCAGACGCTGGTCGGCACGCTTGCCGCGCTGAAGGTCGACCCGACGAAGTACGCGGTGGTCGATTCGTTCACGTGGCAGGACGGCATCGCGGCCAACTATCAGGCGAACGGCTTCAGCGTGAAGAACACCGATACGGCGTGCAACCTGAAAGCGATGGTCCAGGCCGCGACGCAGTACGGCGTCGCGAATGCGACCGCGTTCGGTTCGTCGCTGTTCTGCTCGCCGCAGACCTACACGGTCGCGAACGCGGACCAGACCTACATGTTCGCCGATACGGTCCACCCGACGACGCGCCTGCACGCGCTGTTCGCGCAGTACGTCGAACAGCAGATCGCGAAGTCCGGCGTCGGCAAGTAAGCCGCCGGCCACGCGCCCAAACGAAAACGCCTGACCGGTTCGCGCCGGTCAGGCGTTTTTTGTTTGCGTGGACGGTGTGGACGGCGGCGTCAGTCGCGCGCCTCGAACGCTGCGGCCGCGCGGCCGAGCCGATCGTTGACCGCGATCCACTCGACGGTCTCGGGCAGTTTCTCGACGAGAATGCGTGCGACCTGCGCACGGTCGAGCGCGCGCAGCATCCCGTACAGGTCGCGCGCATAGGCTTGCGGATCTTCCGGCGCCGCGACGAAATGCACGCCGTCGGCCTGCGCCCAGCGTCCCGCACGCGATGCGCGCGCGACGAGCGCGACGCGTTCGCCGTCCGCCTGCGCGGCCGCGAGCAGCGGCTCGAGCGCATCGAACGGCAGCAGCGCGAGCGGCGTGCGCGGCGCGTAATGCGCCTTCAGCGTGCCGGATGCGCGCGGCGCGGTCGCGTCGCTGCCGTCCGGCAGGCGCGGCGCGCGGCCGAGCACGTCGGCGATCTGCTGCGGCGTCACGTGGCCCGGCCGCAACAGCGCGGGGAAGCCGCGCGACAGGTCGAGGATCGTCGATTCGATGCCGACTTCGGACGCGCCGCCGTCGAGCACGTGCACCGTGTCGCCGAATTCGTCGCGCACGTGCTGCGCGGTGGTCGGGCTCACGTGGCCGAAGCGGTTCGCGGACGGCGCGGCAACGCCGCCGTGGCCGCCGCGCCGCGCGCTGAACGCGGCCAGCAGCGCCTGCGCGACCGGATGCGACGGGCAGCGCAGGCCGACCGAATCCTGGCCGCCGCTGACGGCGTCGGGAATGCGCGCATGGCGCTTCAGGATCAGCGTGAGCGGCCCCGGCCAGAATGCATCGATCAGCGCCTGCGCATCGGCCGGCAGGCCGGCGGCCCAGTAGCCGGGATCGCCGCCGGGCGGCAGATGCACGATCACCGGATGATTCGCCGGACGCCCTTTCGCCGCGTAGATGCGCGCGACGGCCTCGGGATTCGCCGCGTCGCCGCCGAGCCCGTACACGGTTTCGGTCGGAAACGCGACGAGCTGCCCCGCGTCGAGCAGCGCGGCGGCCGCGTCGATCTGCGCGGGCGTCACCGAGTTCGGGAGATCGATGGACATCGGCACGCGCCTCAGTCGAGCGGCACGCGCAGCAGCTGCGCGCACGCGTTCGCGGCGGCGACCGCGTCGTCGCGCGTCTCGGCCGTGAAGTTCACGTGGCCCATCTTGCGGCCGACGCGCGCTTCTTCCTTGCCGTACAGGTGCAGGTGCGCGGCCGGCATCGCGGCGACCGTGTCCCACGGCGGCGTGACGGCCTCGCCGGTCGCACCGTTCGGGAACCACACGTCGCCGAGGATGTTCAGCATCGCGGCCGGCGAATGCTGGCGCGGGTTGCCGAGCGGCATGCGCGTCATCGCGCGCACCTGCTGCTCGAACTGGCTGGTTGCGCACGCATCGACCGTGTAGTGGCCGGAGTTGTGCGGACGCGGCGCCATTTCGTTCGCGACGAACGAGCCGTCTTCCAGCACGAAGAATTCGACGCACAGCACGCCGACGTAGCCGAGCGTATCGGCGATCCGGATGGCCGCCTGCTGCGCTTCCTCGACGCGCGCCGCATCGGCGGACGGCGCCGGCACGACCGTCAGCGCGAGGATGCCGTTGTGATGCACGTTCTGCGCGAGCGGAAAGGCGGCCGAGCGGCCGTCCGCGCCGCGCGCGATCAGCGCGGACACTTCGTACTTCAGCGGCAGGCGCTTTTCGAGCACGCACGGCACGCCGCCGAGCGCCGCATGCGCGTCGCGCGCTTCCTGCGCGGTGTTCACGCGCACCTGGCCCTTGCCGTCGTAGCCGAGGCGCGCCGTCTTCAGGATGCCCGGCAGCACCGCGGCGAGCGACGCATCGTCGAGCGCGGCGAGTGCCGCCGCCGATTCGATCACGACGTGCGGCGCGACCGGCACGCCGGACGCCTCGATGAAACGCTTCTCCGCGATCCGGTCCTGCGCGACGGCGACGCAGCGGCCGGCCGGCGCGACGAACGTGGTGCGCGCGAGGAAGTCGAGGCTCGCGGCCGGCACGTTCTCGAATTCCGTCGACACGGCCTCGCACAGCCCGGCCAGTTCGGCAAGCGCGGCTTCGTCGTCGTACGCCGCGCGCAGGTGGCGGTCGGCGACCGCGCCCGCTGGGCTCGTCGGATCGGGATCGAGCACGGCGACGCGATAGCCCATCGACTGGGCGGCAAAGCAGAACATGCGGCCGAGCTGGCCACCGCCGACCATGCCCAGCCACGCGCCGGGCAGGATCGGGGAAACGGAATCAGGAGTTGCGGTCATGTCAGTGGTCGGTCGCGGCGGGCGCTGCCCGCCGCAGTGGGGAGGGTCGGACGGCCACGATGTGCAGCCGCCGGTGCCGTCATGCGAGCGGCGGCAGCACCATCGCGTGTGCGGCTTCGTTCTGGCGCACGCGGAACGCGGCGAGCCGGTTCGCATAGTCGACCGACGTGCCGGACAGGATCGACACCGCGAACAGCGCGGCATTCGCGGCGCCGGCCTCGCCGATCGCGAACGTCGCGACCGGCACGCCCTTCGGCATCTGCACGATCGAGTGCAGCGAATCGACGCCCTTCAGGTACTTGCTCGCGACCGGCACGCCGAGCACCGGCACCGTGGTCTTCGCGGCCAGCATGCCGGGCAGGTGCGCGGCGCCGCCGGCGCCCGCGATGATCGCGCGCAGCCCGCGCTCGCGCGCCTTCTCCGCATAGTCGAACATCTCGTCGGGCATCCGGTGCGCGGACACGACCTTCGCTTCGTACGGCACGCCGAATTCCTGCAGGATCGCGACCGCGTTCTTCATCACGTCCCAGTCGGAACTCGAACCCATCAGCACGCCGACGAGCGGCGCGCTGTGCGTGTGGGCAGTCTGGACTTCACTCATTTCGTGCGTTTCCTCTGTCAGGCGAGCGGCTGGCCGGTGATGCGTTCGAGCGCTTCCTGGTACTTCGCGGCCGTCTTCGCGACGACGTCGGCCGGCAGCGCCGGGGCCGGCGCGGTCTTGCCCCACGGCTGCGTCTCGAGCCAGTCGCGCACGAACTGCTTGTCGAACGACGGCGGGTTGGTGCCGACCTGGTACTGGTCGGCCGGCCAGAAGCGCGACGAATCGGCCGTCAGCACTTCGTCCATCAGATACAGCTTGCCGTGGTTGTCGAGGCCGAATTCGAACTTCGTGTCGGCGATGATGATGCCGCGCGTCGCCGCGTAGTCGGCCGCTTCCTTGTACAGCCTGATCGAGATGTCGCGGATCGTCGCGGCCAGCTCGGTGCCGATGCGGCGCTCGGTTTCCTCGAACGTGATGTTCTCGTCGTGCTCGCCGAGTTCGGCCTTCGCGGCCGGCGTGAAGATCGGCTCGGGCAGCTTCTGCGCGTTCTGCAGCCCTTCCGGCAGCTTCACGCCGCACACGGCGCCCGATTCCTGGTATTCCTTCCAGCCGCTGCCGGCCAGGTAGCCGCGCACGACCGCTTCGATCATGATCGGCTCGAGGCGCTTGACGACCGCCGCGCGGCCCTTGACCTGCTCGACTTCGTCAGCCGCGACGACCGATTCCGGCGCGTCGCCGGTCAGGTGGTTCGGCACGATGTGCGCGAGCTTGTCGAACCAGAAGTTCGCCATCTGGTTCAGCACGCGGCCCTTGTTCGGAATCGGCTCGCCCATGATCACGTCGAATGCCGACAGGCGATCGGTCGTGACGATCAGGAGCTTGTCGTTGCCGACCGCGTAGTTGTCGCGGACCTTGCCGCGACCGAGGAGCGGCAGCGAGCGGAGCGTGGATTCGTAAAGGGTAGACATCGTCTTTTCGCAGATAAGGAGCCAAACAAAAAGGGAAACGCCGTTCCCCGCGGCAGGCGGGAACGGCGGTCTTGCAATGCGTCGGCGAACCGGCGGGCGCTCGCGCCCGCGGCTGCCGGCCGGCCCTTGTTCGGCCGGACGGAACGGCTGTCAGGGCCGGATCGGATCCGGCGCCCGGGCAGCCAGCCTCGACCCGGCGGCAACGCCGGGCGGGGCAATCGTACTACAGTCTCAGCGCACGACCTGCGCGAGCGCGCCGGACTTGTACTGTTCGGCGATCTTGTCGAGCGCGACCGGCTTGATCTTCGCGGCCTGGCCTTCGCAGCCGAACGCGAGGTAGCGGTCGACGCACACCTTCTTCGCCGCTTCGCGCGCGGGCTTCAGGTAGTCGCGCGGATCGAACTTGCCCGGGTTCTCGAACATGTAGCGGCGGATCGCGCCGGTGATCGCGAGACGCAGGTCGGTGTCGATGTTGATCTTGCGCACGCCGTGCTTGATGCCTTCCTGGATTTCCTCGACCGGCACGCCGTAGGTTTCCTTCATGTCGCCGCCGAATTCGCGGATCTCGGCCAGCAGCTCCTGCGGCACCGACGACGAACCGTGCATCACGAGGTGCGTGTTCGGGATGCGCGCGTGGATTTCCTTGATGCGCTGGATCGACAGGATGTCGCCCGTCGGCTTCTTCGTGAACTTGTACGCGCCGTGCGACGTACCGATCGCGATCGCGAGCGCATCGCACTGCGTAAGCTTCACGAAGTCGGCGGCCTGCTCCGGATCGGTCAGCAGCTGCTCGCGGGTCATCGTGCCTTCCGCGCCGTGGCCGTCTTCCTTGTCGCCCTTCATCGTCTCGAGCGAACCGAGCACGCCGAGTTCGGCTTCGACCGTCACGCCGATCGAGTGCGCCATCTCGACGACCTTGCGCGACACGTCGACGTTGTATTCGTACGAGGCGACCGTCTTGCCGTCGGCTTCGAGCGAACCGTCCATCATCACGCTGGTGAAGCCGCTGCGGATCGCGGCCATGCAGACCGCCGGCGACTGGCCATGGTCCTGGTGCATCACGACCGGGATGTGCGGATACGACTCGACCGCCGCTTCGATCAGGTGGCGCAGGAACGGCTCGCCCGCATACTTACGCGCGCCGGCCGATGCCTGCATGATCACGGGCGCGCCGACCTGATCCGCCGCCGCCATGATCGCCTGGACCTGCTCCAGGTTGTTCACGTTGAAGGCCGGCAGGCCGTAACCGTGCTCTGCCGCGTGGTCCAGCAATTGACGCATTGATACGAGAGGCATTGTGGAACTCCTTGGAATGAAAACCGGTGCGCCCTGACGCCGGCGCGGCGCTCGCTCCCGTCTGAACCGGGACGGCACGGCGCGGCTGAGCGTCGAATAGCCGCATTTTATCGCGAAGCGCCTCCGATTCCGACCGCCCGGCGGCGCGCACTCGCAATTTGTTACCTTCGCACGGCACAATCGGGGCAAAAAACAGAAAAAAAGCCGCGCGGGGCATCGGACCCCGCGCGGCTTTCGATCAAAAAACGGTGCCGGATCAGCTCCGGCGGCCGGTCGACCGGTCGCCGGACCGGTCGCGGCATGTCTAGCGGCGTCGGTCAGGCCCGCTCAATAGTGCTCGCCGACGCGCACGATCTTCAGCGTGTTCGTGCCGCCCGCCTGCCCCATCGGCTCGCCGACGGTCAGCACGACCATGTCGCCGTGCTGCACGTAGCCCTGCTTGACGACGATCTCGAGCGCCGCCTGCAACGCCGAGTCGCGGTCGCTGTTGAAATCGACGTGCAGCGGCGTCACGTTGCGGTACAGCGCCATCGTGCGCTCGCTGCCGACGCGCGGCGTCAGCGCGAAGATCGGCACGTGCGTGTAGTGGCGCGACATCCACAGCGCGGTCGCGCCCGATTCGGTGAGCGCGACGATCGCCTTCGCGCCGAGGTGGTACGCGGTAAACAGCGCGCCCATCGCGATCGACTGGTCGATCCGCGTGAACGTGCGATCGAGGAAATCCTTGTCGAGCTCGACCTCTTCGGACTTTTCCGCCTCGACGCACACGGCCGCCATCGTCTCGATCGTGACGACCGGGTACTTGCCGGCGGCCGTCTCGGCCGACAGCATCACCGCATCGGTGCCGTCGAGCACCGCGTTCGCGACGTCCGACACTTCCGCGCGGGTCGGCACCGGCGCGTGGATCATCGACTCCATCATCTGCGTCGCGGTGATCACGAGCTTGTTCGACTCGCGCGCCATCCGGATCATCCGCTTCTGCAGCGCGGGCACGGCCGCGTTGCCGACTTCCACCGCGAGGTCGCCGCGCGCGACCATGATCCCGTCGGACGCGTCGAGAATGCTCTGCAGCGCCGGAATCGCTTCCGCGCGCTCGATCTTCGCGATCATCTTCGGCTTGATGCCGTACGGCGCGCCCGCGATGTTCGCGAGCTGGCGCGCCATTTCCATGTCGGTCGCATTCTTCGGGAACGACACCGCGACCAGATCCGCGCCGAGCGACATCGCGGTGCGGATGTCCTCCATGTCCTTCGCGGTCAGCGCGGGCGCCGACAGGCCGCCGCCCTGGCGGTTGATCCCCTTGTTGTTGGACAGCTCGCCGCCCACCTTGACGACCGTGTGGATCTCGTCGCCGAGCACGCGCTCGACGGTCAGCACGATCAGCCCGTCGTTCAGCAGCAGCAGGTCGCCCGGCTTCAGGTCACGCGGGAGCTCCTTGTAGTCGAGGCCGACCCGCTCGTCGTTGCCGAGCTCGCAGCCCGCGTCGAGGATGAACGCCTGACCCGGCGTCAGCGTGGTCTTGCCGTTCTCGAACTTGCCGACGCGGATCTTCGGCCCCTGGAGGTCGGCCATGATCGCGATCTCGCGGCCGACCTTGCGGGCGGCCTCGCGCACCATCTCGGCGCGCTGGCGGTGATCGTCGGCCGTGCCGTGCGAAAAATTGAGCCGCACGACGTCGAGGCCCGCCTGCATCATCTGCAGCAGAATCTCCGGCGAACTGGAAGCCGGGCCGATCGTGGCGACTATCTTGGTGGCGCGCTGCATGAAACTCCTCTTCTGGATCAAGGTGGATGCGCTGGGTGAAACGCTGCGAGAGCCGGAATCGGCGGGCCCAGCGGCGGCCGTTCCGGGGGGCGTGCCGGTGCTTGCGCCCGGCATCGCTTTGTTCTGAATCTCGTGGTGCTGCACGGCCGCGTCGCCGGCGGCCGCCGGTGCGCGCGGGGCCGAGTTCGCCCGCGCGGGCGCGCGTTTGCGCTTGCCCGCGCCGGCCGGCTGCTCCGCTTTCGCGGAGCGCGCGGCCCTCGTCACCCCTGCGCGCGCCGCCACGCTCAGGCCGCCCGCGTTTCGAGCACTTCCACCGCCGGCAGCTTCTTCCCCTCGAGGAACTCGAGGAAGGCGCCGCCGCCCGTCGAGATGTAGCTGACCTGGTCGTGGATGCCGTACTTCGCGATGGCCGCGAGCGTGTCGCCGCCGCCCGCGATCGAGAACGCGGACGATTTGGCGATCGCTTCGGCGAGCGTCTTGGTGCCGTTGCCGAACTGGTCGAACTCGAACACGCCGACCGGGCCGTTCCACACGATCGTGCCGGCCTTCTCGAGCTGGCTCGCGAGCGCGCGGGCCGTATCGGGGCCGATGTCGAGAATCATGTCGTCCGCTTCGATGTCGGCGACCTGTTTCACCGTGGCCGCGGCCGTCGGCGCGAATTCCTTCGCGGTGACGACGTCGGTCGGGATCGGCACCGACGCGCCGCGCTCGCGCGCTTCGTCGATGATCGCCTTCGCCTCGGCGACGAGATCGGCTTCCGCGAGCGACTTGCCGATCGACAGGCCGGCCGCGAGCATGAACGTATTCGCGATGCCGCCGCCGACGATCAGCTGGTCGACCTTGCCGGCCAGCGACTTCAGGATGGTCAGCTTGGTCGACACCTTCGAGCCGGCGACGATCGCGACCAGCGGACGCGCCGGGTTGCCGAGCGCCTTGCCGAGCGCGTCGAGTTCCGCAGCAAGCAGCGGGCCCGCGCACGCGACCGGCGCGTACTTCGCGATTCCGTGGGTGGTCGCTTCCGCACGGTGCGCGGTGCCGAACGCGTCGTTTACGTACACGTCGCAGAGCTTCGCCATCTTTTGCGCGAGCTCGTCCGAATTCTTCTTCTCGCCCTTGTTCACGCGGCAGTTCTCGAGCAGCACGACCTGGCCGGGCGCGACGTTCACGCCGTTTTCCACCCAGTTCGCGACGAGCGGCACGTCGCGGCCGAGCAGTTCGCCGAGGCGCTTCGCGACCGGCGCGAGCGAGTCTTCCGGCTTGAATTCGCCTTCGGTCGGACGGCCGAGGTGCGACGTGACCATCACGGCCGCGCCGGCGTCGAGCGCGGCCCGGATGGCCGGCACGGACGCGCGCACGCGCGTGTCTTCGGTGATGTTGCCGTGATCGTCCTGCGGGACGTTCAGGTCGGCGCGGATGAACACGCGCTTGCCGGCGAGCTGGCCGGCGGCGATCAGGTCGGTAAGACGCTTGACTTGGCTCATGTTGAACAGATTGAAGTAGTGGATGGGGAAAGGGGGTTCACGCTGGACGTGCGCGGGCTGCCGCGAAAGGGCGCCGGATGCGGCCGTGGCTGGCGGTTCGCATGACGCGCACGGGTAAAAATCTCGAACGGGCATTCTAGCCGATCCACCCGGCAGACTGACCCGTGCGGCGGCGAATTCCGCCTATTTGGGATCGTGCGTGCCGGGCGACACACTGCTGCAATGCAGCAATGCGCACCCGCAAGCGCGCCGGTGCATGGGCGGCCGGCGCCGCGGCCAGTCAGAAGATCAGGCGCAGCGCGGTAAAGACGAGCATGCCGATCACGATCGTGCCGAGCATGCTGCGCCGCCACAAATACCAGCCGAGGCCGGCGAGCGCCGCGTAGAACGGATGATTGGACAGCGCGAACGACAGCCCGGCCGGCGTTTCGAGCACGTCCGGCAGCACGACCGCGACGAGTGCGGCGGCCGGCGCATAGCGCAATGCGCGCTGCGCGCGCTCGGGCAGCACCGTGCGCTCGCCGCCGAGCAGGAACAGCGCACGCGTGACAGCCGTGACGATCGTCATCCCGACGATGACGATCCAGATTTCGGTCGCGCTCAATCGATTTCCTTTTCGTGCACGGTTTCGGTACGGATGCGCCGCCAGTCGGCGCGCTCGACGAAGAAATCCGCCGTGCAGCCGGCGGCGAGCGCCGCGAGCACCGCGATCGGCAGCGCGAGCCGGTACGGCAGGTCGAACGCGATCAGCGACACGATGCCCGCGACCGCGACGGCCGCGAGCGTCGAACGGTTCGCGACCGCCGACACCATGATCGGGATCAGCGCGAGCGTGCCGGCCAGTTCCAGCCCCCAGCTCGCGGGAAAGAAGCTCGCGAGCAGGATGCCGGCGAGCGACGACGCCTGCCACGACGCCCAGCTCGCGAGCGCCATCCCCCAGAAATACGCTTCCTTGCCGGGCACGTGGCCGTACGCGAAGCCCTGTTTCTGGAACAGCAGGTAGATCACGTCGCCGTTGAAATAGCCGATCGCGAGACGCCGCCACAGCGGCAGGTAGGAAAAATGGGGCGCAAGCCCGGCGCTGAAGATCACGAAGCGCAGGTTGACCATCGCGGCCGTGAGCAGGATCGTCCAGATCGGCAGCTTCGCGACGAGGAGCGGCAGCACCGCGAGCTGCGACGAGCCCGCGTAGACGAAGATCGACATCGCGCTCGCCTGTCCGAGCGTCATCACCGACTTGCTCATCGCGACGCCGGTGACGAGGCCCCACGACAGGATCGCCATCAGCGTCGGGGAATAGTCGCGGGCGCCCTGGATCAGCGCGAAGCGGTCGGTGGCGGACAATCGAGCGAGCATCGGAAAGCGGGCCGCAGCGGGCGGTTCGGCCGGGCGCCGGCGTCTCCTGCCGGCAAGGCCCGTCGTTATTGGAATCGGTACCGGCCGATTATAGCGCCGGCCCTGTGCCGACCGACCGGATCGACGCCAAATGACGCTAAAATAAGCGTCTTTCCGGCTCAACGCTGCACACAACCCGCAGCACCTCACTGCTTCCAGGAGAATCCTATGTCAATGGCCGACCGCGACGGCAAGATCTGGATGGACGGCAAGCTGATCGACTGGCGCGACGCCAAGATCCACGTCCTGACCCATACGCTGCACTACGGCATGGGCGTCTTCGAGGGCGTGCGCGCGTACAAGACGGCCGACGGCAGCACCGCGATCTTCCGCCTGGCCGAGCACACCAAACGTCTGCTGAATTCGGCGAAGATCTTCCAGATGGACGTGCCGTTCGACCGCGAAACGCTCGCGGCCGCCCAACTGGAAGTCGTGCGCGAGAACAAGCTCGAGTCGTGCTACCTGCGCCCGATCATCTGGGTCGGCTCGGAAAAGCTCGGCGTGTCGGCCAAGGGCAACACGATCCACGTCGCGATCGCCGCATGGCCGTGGGGCGCGTACCTCGGCGAGGACGGCCTCGCGAAGGGCATCCGCGTGAAGACGTCGTCGTTCACGCGCCACCACGTGAACGTGTCGATGGTGCGCGCGAAAGCGTCGGGCTGGTACGTGAACTCGATCCTCGCGAACCAGGAAGCGACCGCCGACGGCTACGACGAAGCCCTGCTGCTCGACGTCGACGGCTACGTGTCGGAAGGCTCCGGCGAGAACTTCTTCCTCGTCAACAACGGCAAGCTGTACACGCCCGACCTGTCGTCGTGCCTCGACGGCATCACGCGCGACACGGTCATCACGCTCGCGAAGGATGCCGGCATCGACGTGATCGAGAAGCGCATCACGCGCGACGAGGTCTACACGGCCGACGAAGCGTTCTTCACCGGTACGGCCGCCGAAGTCACGCCGATCCGCGAGCTCGACAACCGCACGATCGGCAGCGGCGCGCGCGGCCCGGTCACGGAAAAGCTCCAGTCGGCGTTTTTCGATATCGTGTCGGGCAAGAACGCGAAGTATTCGCACTGGCTGACCAAGGTCTGAGCGCGCCGCGCGACCGACCGCCCCACAAAAGAGTGATAAGAGAAAGTCTCATGAGTGAAATCAAGGAAATGCCGCTGGTCGAGCTGACGGCCAAGGATCTTCCCGCCTACTGCCCGAACCCGGCGATGGCGCGCTGGAGCGCGCACCCGCGCGTCTTCATCGACGTGTCGCACGGCGAGGCGCGCTGCCCGTACTGCGGCACGCGCTACAAGCTGCGCGACGGCGAGGTGGTCAAGGGCCACTGAGCCCCGGTCCGGGCCCGTGGGCCCGCCGCACGCGAGGCGGCGCAGCCGGAAACCCGGCGCGCCGCCCTTTTCCTGTTCTGACAACCCGAACGCGGTGCCTGCGCGCCGTGCTTCATTACGACATCGGAAGTCGACCTGATGCGTCGAGCGCTGGTTATCGCACCGAACTGGATCGGTGACGCATTGATGGCGCAGCCGCTTTTTGCGCTGCTGAAGAAGCTCCATCCCCGCATCGCGATCGATGCCGTCGCGCCCACCTGGGTCGCGCCCGTGCTCGAGCGGATGCCCGAGATCCACGATGTCTACGCGACCGATCTCGCGCACGGCAAGCTGCAGCTGCTGCGCCGCTGGCAGCTCGCGAGCGACCTGCGCGACGTCGGCTACGACGCGGCGTACGTGCTGCCCAATTCGCTGAAGTCCGCGGTGATCCCGTGGCTCGCGAACATTCCGCTGCGGATCGGCTATACCGGCGAGCACCGCTACGGGCTGCTCAACGTGCGGCACGCGAACCCCGACAAGTCGGCCGAGCGGCCGCCGATGACGACGCACTACGCGGCGCTCGCGTATGCGCCGGGCGCGAAGCTGCCCGAGTCGATGAAGACGCTGCCCGCGCCGCGCCTCGACGCGGACCTGAACGAGACGGCGCGCGTGTCCGCGCGTTTCAATCTCGATACACGCAAGCCGCTCGTCGTGTTCTGCCCGGGCGCGGAATACGGCCCGGCCAAGCGCTGGCCGCCCGAGCATTTCGCGACGCTCGCGACGATCGTCCACCAGTCGTTCCCGTACACGCAGATCGTCGCGCTCGGCTCGCAGAAGGACGCGGCCGCCGCGCAGGCGATCGCCGACCACGCGCCGAACGTGCGCAACCTGTGCGGGCAGACGTCGCTGTCCGAGGCCTGCGCGCTGATCGCGCGCGCGAACGCGGTCGTGACCAACGATTCGGGGCTGATGCACGTTGCCGCCGCGCTGCGCCGGCCGCTCGTCGCGCTGTACGGCTCGACGGATCCGCGCCACACCCCTCCGCTGTCGGAGCTGGCGAAGGTACAATGGTTGCATCTCGAATGCAGTCCCTGCTTCGAACGCGAGTGTCCGCTCGGCCATCTGAACTGTCTGCGCGAACTCGGGCCCGAGCAGGTATTCGGCGATTTGCGCGGCATGCTCGTCGGGCAGCGCTGACCCTGACCGGCAGCGTCGCACGACGCGCCGGGCAATCCGATTCACCGGTGTATGGCGGCCCTACCCGGGCCGCCGTGCGAATACGGCGCGCGACGCGCGCGAGAGACAACCCCGATGCCACGTTTTGCCCGCCTTTTCGAAGCCGCTGCCGATACGCTGAACGCCTACTACCAGGCCGTCGCCGATGCCAATCTCGACGCGCTGCTGGGGTTGTGGATCGACGAGGACTTCGCCAGCTGCGTCTGGGCCGACGGCGAGCATCTGCACGGCCTCGACCAGATCCGCAGCGGGCTCGGCAATCGCCTCGCGACGCGCCCGGTGACGATCGAGCCGCTCGACATCCGCGTATACGATAGCCTCGGCACCGTCGTCTACACGATCGCCGAGGCGCATCAGCAGGCCGACCTGACGGCCGAACCCGACATGGTTTTCGCGACGTACGTGATGATCCACGAACGCGGCGAGTGGCGGATCGCGCACATCCACGCGAGTCCGATTCCCGAACAGGCGGCCGGACAATTCGCCGCGAAGATCCGTCACGGGCAGGGTCCGCTGCACTGACGAAGAACGAAGCAACGCATTAGCGGGGCGATCATGAGTACGGCTTCTCCGCCCACCTCGCCGCTGACCGGGGCCCCGGCCCCCGACGACGATTCATTGCGCTATCGCGCACCGCGCTGGCTGCCGAACAGCCATGTGCAAACCATCGTGCCCGCGCTGTTCGCGCGACGACCGACCGTCGCGTACCGACGAGAGCGATGGGAAACCCCCGACCACGACTTCATCGATCTCGACTGGGTCGCGCACCTCGACAGCGCGGCGCCGCCGCCCGACGCGCCGCTGTTCGTGCTGTTCCACGGCCTCGAAGGCAGTTCCGGCTCGCACTATGCGCTCGCGATGATGTCCGCCGCGCGCGCGAAGGGCTGGCATGCGGTCGTCCCGCACTTTCGCAGTTGCAGCGGCGAGCTCAACCGGCAGCCGCGCTTCTATCATCTCGCCGACAGCGCGGAGGTCGACTGGATCCTGCGCCGGCTCGCCACGCAGCATCGCGGACCGATCGTCGCGGCCGGCGTGTCGCTCGGCGGCAACGTGCTCCTGCGCTGGCTCGGCGAGCACCGCAGCGACACGTCGATCGTGCATGCGGCCGCCGCGATCTCGACGCCGATCGACGTGCATGCCGGTGGCCGCGCGCTGTCGCAGGGCTTCGCGATGGTCTACACGCGCAGCTTCCTGAAGACGCTGAAACGCAAGGGGCTTGCGAAGCTCGACCAGTATCCGGGGCTGTTCGACCGCGACGCGATGCTGCGGGCCGTGACGATGCGCGACTTCGACGAAGTCGTGACCGCGCCGCTGCACGGCTTCGCGAACGCGGACGACTACTGGACCCAGGCCACGACGCGCCCGCTGCTGCGCGCAATCGACGTACCCACCCTGATCCTCAACGCCCGCAACGATCCGTTCCTGCCCGAATCCGCGCTGCCGAGCCCCGCCGACGTGTCGCCGGCCGTCGAGCTCGACCAGCCCGCGCACGGCGGCCATGCGGGATTCATGACCGGGCCGTTCCCCGGCCGCCTCGACTGGCTGTCGGCGCGGGTGTTCGGCTATTGCTCCAAATTCGTCGACCATGGATGACATCGTCAGGCAGGCCATCGCCAAATGGCCCAACGTTCCGCACTGCACGGGCTGGCTGCTGCTCGACCGGCGCGGCGAATGGCGGCTGCGCGACGACGCTGCGCAGGCCGCCGGCGAACTCGGCTCGCCGATCCGGCATGCGGCGCTGAACGCGTTCATCGGACGGAACTACGAGTGCGATGCGCACGGCCAGTGGTTCTTCCAGAACGGGCCGCAGCGCGTGTACGTCGAACTCGCGTATACGCCGTGGATCGTACGACTGGCCGAGCGCGACGGAAAGCTCGCGCTCACCGACCAGACCGGCGCGCCGTTCGAACCGGACGCCGCGTGGCTCGACGATGCGGGCGGCGTACTGTTTCGCGCGGCCGGCACACCGCCGCGCATCGCCGCGTTGCACGACCACGACCTCGGCCTGTTCGCCGATCACGCGGACTTCGACGCGCAGCCTCCCGTACTGCGCTGGTGCGACGGGCACACGCTGCCGCTCGGCAACGTCGCCTGTGCCGACGTGCCGGCGACGTTCGGCTTCGTCGTGAGCCCTGCGCAGCGCGCGCGTCGCGATCAAGACGCGCCGCCGGATGGCGGCGACGGTGACGTCGACAGCTGAGCGCGCAGCAGCAGCCGTGACCGGGGGCTGACGGCCGTCATCCGCGGCCGTTCTTCTCGTCCTCGCGCTCTTCCTTGTAGCGCGCCTCGAATTCCAGCAGCCGTGCGCCGATGATCGACTGGTCGTAGAACGACACGTCCTTCGCGTCGCGCGCCTCCTTCAGCTGGCGGATCGCCGACGGCCACGCGCCGTCGAGCGCCAGCTTTTCCGCGAGCGCACGGCGCCGCGCAAGCACGTCGCCGCGTCCGTCGCTCGCCTTCGCGAGGTAGTCCCACCAGTCCGGCTGCTCGGGGTCCGCCTTCGCCTGCGTGCGCGCGAGCGCCTGCGCGTCGGCGAAGCGGCGCGCGGCGAGCAGCGCCTGCAGGTGCGCGACGATCGCCGCGTGCGACGCCGGCCAGCGCCGCTGCGCGAGCGCCGCGAGCCGCACTGCGTCGTCGGTGCGGCCGGCACGGCGGGCGATGTCCGCGGCCAGCACGTCGAGGCTCGGCGAACTCGTGGCCGGATCGTCCGCGCGCCGCTCGCGTGCGTCGAACGCGGCGCGTGCCGACGCGAGCGCGCGGTCGGCCGCGTCGTATTGGCCGAGCAGCGTGTTCGCGAGCGCGATCCCGTAGTCGTTCGCCGCGACGTTCGGCGCGGTGCGATCGTCGATTTCGAGCTGCATCCGGCGCGCCTCGGCCGCGATGTCGTTCGGCGCGCGGTTCTGCAGGATGCGCAGCCGTGCGCGCACGAAACCGTATTCGGCCGACTGGCGCGGCTGCCGGTACGGCGCACGCCGCGCGCGATCCTCCATGTCGGCGATCCGCTCGCCCGTCAACGGGTGCGTGCGCGCATAGGCCGGCACGCCCGCGTCGCCCATCGACGCGCGTTCGAGCCGTTCGAAGAAGCCCGGCATCCCGTACGGGTCGTAGCCGGCGCCCGCCAGCAGCTGAAACCCGACGCGATCGGCCTCGCGCTCGGCCGACCGCGAGAAGCGCAACTGGTTGTCGACCGCATACGCCTGCCCGCCCATCGCGATCGCGCTGCCCAGGTCGCCGCTGCGCGCGAGCACGCCGGCCAGCACGCCGAGCAGCATCGTCGCGAGCGCGGTGTAGCCCGTCTTCTCGTTCGCGCCGATCATCCGCGCGATGTGCCGCTGCAGCACGTGCCCCATCTCGTGGCCGACCACCGACGCGAGTTCCGATTCCGTCTGCGTCGTGACGACCAGCCCGCTGTTGATGCCGATGAAACCGCCCGGCATCGAGAACGCGTTGATCTGCGGATCGCGCACCGGGAACAGGTCGAAGTCCGGCGTGTAGCCGCCGATGTAGCGCGCCGCCGCCGCGGCCGCGAGCCGCGCGGCCATTGCGTTCAGGTAGTCGCGCACCAGCCAGTCGTCGAGATAGTCGGGGTCGCGCCGCACCTCGCGCATCACGCGCTCGCCGAGACGGCGCTCCGCCTGCGGCGTGAGCGAACCGCCGGAGCCGTCGCCGAGATCGGGCAGTTCCAGCGCGCGCAGCGGGGCGCGCAGGGTCGCGACGGGCGCGGAGGCGCCGCCGGCGCCCACGCCCGAAAAGCGGCTTTCCGCGCCGCCGTAGGTGCCGAACACGCCGGGCGCGATGCCGGCCGGCACCGTCGAAAGCGACGGCGATGCGCCGGCCGCCGGCTCGAGCGGCAGCGCCGACGCGCGCTGGGCGTAGCCGCTCGGCGGCACCGAAAGCGCCGCCGACAGCAACACGGCAAGCAACTGTTTGACACGCATGGCAGGTTGAAGGCGACGCCGTCCCGCGCGCCGGGCGCGCATCGCGGCGTTTGGTCTGAATATTCGGGTCATTGTACCGGTGCGATCGCGACTGTTCGGTGCGGCGAACGCACGATCTGCGCGCGTGGCGTCGTACCGGCCGCTGCTATGATAGGCGCCCGTTGAAACGTTGCAGATGTTTGCGGCCCGGCGCCGGATGCGGCGAACCGAGCGGCCGCGACACCCGAGATCGGAGCACGACATGTCAGGACTTACCCATTTCGACGCCGCCGGCCACGCGCACATGGTCGACGTCGGCGGCAAGCAGGAAACGCAACGCATCGCGATCGCGCGCGGCACGATCCGGATGTTGCCCGCGACGTTCGCGCTGATCCGCGACGGCAAGGCGAAGAAAGGCGACGTGCTCGGCGTCGCGCGCATTGCCGCCATCCAGGGCGCGAAGCGCACCGCCGATCTCATTCCGCTGTGTCATCCGCTCGCGCTGACGCGCGTGGCCGTCGACTTCGAACTCGACGATGCGCTGCCGGGCGTGCATTGCATCGCGCAGGTCGAGACGTTCGGGCGGACCGGCGTCGAGATGGAGGCGCTGACGGCCGTGCAGGTCGGGCTGCTGACCGTGTACGACATGTGCAAGGCGGTCGATCGCGGGATGGTGATCACCGACGTGAGCGTGCGCGAAAAGCGCGGCGGGAAGTCGGGGGACTGGAAGGCGGAGGATGCGGCGGGGTAAAGCATGCGTGCCGCGGGGCAATTCGGAGGAATCGTCGGCCGTAACGATTCGCCGGCTCAAATTTCAGAAAATCAAAACGACACGTCATCGATGAAGAAGACGCTCAAGTACGCGGCGCAGATACTGTGCACGCTTGTCATGCTACCGCCCGCGAGCTTCGCCGCCGGCCCCTGCCCCGCCGCCGACACCGCCGCGCGCGCCGCCCTCGACGCGCAACATCGCGTGCAACACGTCCCCAACCCGGAAAGCGACGGTGCCGGCACCGTTGACGTTTCGCCGCCTTTACGCGACGCGCTTCGCGCCTACAAGCAGGCACTCGTCACGGCGATCGACGCGCGCCTTGCATGCAGCGACGAACACGTCGAACCGGCCACACTGAAACGCACGCTCGCGGCGACGCTCGGCGTGCCCACCCAACCTGCCCAGCCGAAAGCCGGCGAATCGTCGTTCGGCCGCAACCCGAATATAGACGTCACGCGCGACGGCACGTCCCGCCCGCTGCTGTTCGTACGCGCCGGCTTCGACATCGCATGCGGCGACGACAACCTGCTCACCGCGTACGCGTGGGAAAACGGCGGCTGGCGGCGCGTGCTGCGCTGGCAGGCCGACGACTACAAGGATATCGGCGGCGCGTACGGCGGCGGCTTCTGGTTCGGCGCGTTGCCCGGCGGGCAAGTGGCGATCGTCCATGGCACGCCGTGGTGCTCGTCGCGCTGGAGCCGCTTCGGTGCGGACGTGGTCGCGCCGGCCAACGGTTCGGCCGCGCAACGCACGCTGTTCCACACTGCGCACGGCTACGTGATCGACGACGATGCGATCCGCTTCAAGGTTCGCGCCGACGGCTTCGAGCTACGCACGACCGTCGGCTCGCTCGACAGCGACGTGATGACGCGGCCGGGCATCTTCCGCTATCGCGTCGACGGCGACACCGTGCAACGTGTGCAGCCGGCGGCCGCCAACGGCCGCGATTTCGTCGACGAATGGTTGAAGGTGGACGACGCGCTCGCGCGCGAATGGAGCGAACCTGCGGCCGCCGCGGCAGCGCTGAAAGCCCGGCAGGCGTTCAACGCCGAAAGCAAGGCGCCCGATATCGGCTTCGCATACGGCCCGGTACGCGGCTGTTCCGACAGCAAGGATCGCTTCCAGGTCGAACTGGATCTGACGGGCAAGGGCGGAGAAACGGTCGCGCGTCGCTACGCGCTGATCCGCCAGGAGCGCAACGGCTTCACGATGCTCGGGCTGCGCAATGCGCCCGAGCCCGCGTGCCGCGGCGCGGATCTGATGCCGCGGCGCTGAATGGCGGCCGCGTGGCGCAACGGTGAAATCGCACCGGACGAGCAACGATGATCGGCGGCCGGTGCGTCACGGCATGACCGTACGCACCGGCCGCGCGTCATTCGGCGCGCCGCGGCTCGAACACGAATGGTTGCGTGAGCAGGAACGGATTCGCGGTGGCGCCGGTCTGCGCGCAGGTCGCATGCGTCATCGCGTCGACGGCCGCACGGTCCGCCGCCGCGTTGCGGCTGCTCGTCGTCACGGTCACGTTCTGCGCTTCGCCGGAAGTCGTCATCAGCGCACGCACGAGCACGGTGACCGGCCGCGTCAGCGGCTTCGCGCCGTCCGGATAGACGGCGCGCGGAATGTGGCAGGTGAGCTTGCTTTCCTGCGACGACGACAGCATCGCGCAGCCGGAAAACAGCACGGCGACGGCAGGCAGGATCAGGAGTGTGGAGCGAAGGGCCATGGTCGATGTCGTTCTTCAGTACTGTTCCGGACGAATGCCGCACCGGCGTACGTCGTGCGCCGCCTGCATCGCCCCGCGCCGCGGCCATCGGACCGGCGCCCCGTTACGGCCGCACGGCCGATCGTTGCATCGGCCGCGATCCTGCTTGGCGGATTCCCCGATCGCCGGGGCGGCGTTCGCCTGGGCGGCACGCGCCGCCCGGGCATACGAACGCTTTCGCGCATTGTGCACGCACCGTGTTTCCCGTGGCAGCGATTTGACAATGGTTGACGCGAATCGCACCGCATTACCCGGATACCCGTTCTCAGCGCGAAACAATCGCTGGCCCGTCACGGGCTGCCATCGCGTCGCCGCCGAACTCGCCCGATGGCAGGCTGATGTTGCGGACGACGACGAGCGTCGGCACCGCGCCCGCGGGCCGCGCCTCGAAATTCGGCGACGGCGCATGGCGCGCGTCGCGCACCCAGCCGTGTGCCCCACGGCGTCATCGCGCGACAACACATGCCGGAATTCCCCGCCCGGCGCTGCGCGGCATCACTCCGAATCGTCTTCCGCGTCTTCATCGTCCGCGTCGGCCGGGACTTCGCCGTACTTCGCGACGACGGCCGCCTTGAACGACTTCAGCGCCGGCTGCTGGTCGCACAGCTTGTACAGCGACGCGAGCTGCTGCGGCCAGTCCTTCAATTCCTTCGCGAAAACGTGCAGCCGCGCGACCGTATCGAGCGCGTCGGCGTCGCGGTCGGCCAGCGCCTGCAGCGCCGCATAGCGGCGCAGCACCGTCTCGCCGGGCAGCAGCGCGATCGCGCGCTCGTGCGCGGCAAGCTTGAGCGGCAGGTTGTCCGGCGAAATCGTCAGCAGCGTCGCCGCGCCGTAATCGCCCCATGCGCCGAACAGCAGCGACGGCGCATCGCGGTACTGCGCGGCCGGATCGCTACCGTAATACAGCACTTCCGCGCGCTGGTAGTCGCGCAGCACCGGCACCGCCGCCAGCACGCCGCCGACCGACAGCACCGCGAACAGCGCGAACGCCGCGCGGCCCGGCAGGATGCGCAGCGGCTTCACGTCGAGCAGGCCGATCACGAACATCGCGGGCAGCAGAAAGAACATGTACTGCTGCGGGTATTCGACGAGCGCATGCATCAGCAGGATGCCGATCAGCGCGAGACCGAACACGCGTGTGCTCGACTGCGGCGCGCGCACGGCACGCACGAACCACGTCACGAGCGCGATGACCAGCACGCCGAGGCCGACGAAGCCGGACTTCGCGAGCAGGTCGATGAAGATATCGTGCGAGTTGTTCGCGATCTCGACACCGCCGAGCGTGCGCACCAGCGCGAACTGGTGCGACGGGAACTCGCCCCAGCCGACGCCGAGCACCGGATGCTCGCGGAACATCGCGAGCCCGTACTTCCACAGCGCGAGGCGCGGTGCGATCTGCCCGGCGTCGCGCATCCGTTCGGCCGCCGATTCGGCGAGCCCGAGATGGAAATGCACGTTGGCCCAGCGCACCGCGACGTTCACCGCGACGAACGCCACCGCGAGCACGACCGGCATCAGCCACGCGCGGCGGTTGCCCGGCGTGCGGCGCGACTCGAGCCATGCCATCCAGAAGCCTGCGACCACCATCACCGCGACCTGCAGCCACGGACCGCGCGATACCGTCAGCGCGAGGCCGGCCGACAGCACGATCGACAGCGCGAGCCATGCCCACACCGCGAGACGGCGCGTCTGCACCAGATACAGCGCGCCTGCGAGCGCGAACGCGATGTAGCTCGCCAGGTGGTTCGCCTGCGCCATGTTGCCGTACGGGCGGCGATCGACCGTGATGTTGTACACGACGACGAACGGCGACAACGCGGACTCGAGATGGAACAGCTGCGCCACCTGGGTCGCAACCGCGAACACGCCGCCGACGAGCAGCGCGCCGGCCATCATGCGAGCAGTTGCTTCGGCGAGCCCTTCGCGTGCAAGCGTATAGCCGGCCTGCATCGCGACCAGCGCGGCGGCCAGATAACCGACCGCCAGCCAGTTCATCGACGGCACCTTCAGCGGCATCAGCGCGACCTGCGCGATCAGCACCGCGGCGAAGCCGAGCGGCGCGACGAACGCGGCCGGCGCGGCAAACGGTTGCGCCGGGCGGCCCGTGCGCGCGAGCAGCACGACGGAGAGCCCTACCAGCAGGTACAGCACCAGCGCGGCAAATTCGGAATAGAAGGTCGGGATCGGATACGTGTGATTCGTGATCGCGTACGGCACGATCAGGGCGACAGCCAGCGCAACGAGCGGCAACGAACGGGAAAAAGTAGAAGGCATGAGCGAACCGGATGTCAGCAACCGGCGCACTATACAAAACTTTCCCCCGTCTGTGCGGCCGCCGTCGCGCCGCCACGCGACGCGGCAGAACCGGCGCGACCGGCCGGCGCAGCTGGCACCGCATCGTGCACGCCGCCCCGCCCTGCCCCGGCGCGCACGCCGCTGATCCTACGCGCGGCACTCCGCAGGCGCGTATTTCGCAGGCAACGTCGCGGCCTCGGCCGGCAACGGGCCTGCTCCGGGCGCCGGCAGCGACGATGCGGTCTTGCCGGACGCAAAGCATTCCCACGCGATCGCGCCGGCCTGCATCGCGCCCTTTTTGAGCGGCACGCGTGCGGTCGGCGTGTCGGCCTTGTCGGGCGCGGACGGCACCAGCACCAGCGTATTCGCGCCGGCCGCGGCGACGCGGGTGGTGAACGTCACCGTGATCTGGCCGGTGTCGCCGTCGATCGCGACGGACTCGACGTTGCGGGTGCCGGCCGGCGGGCTGTAGCCGCCGTCGAGCCCGGCGCCGCTCGCGGCGTTGTCGGCAACCGCGAGCCGCGCGGACGATGCGAGTGCGAGTCCCTCGCCCACGCGCGAGCGCGCGAGGTAATCCTGGTAAGCGGGAATCGCATACGCGGCGATCACGCCGACGATCGCGAGCACGATCATCAGTTCGATCAGCGTGAAGCCGGCCGGCCGCCAGCGCGGCACCGGCCGGCGCGCGTGCCGCAGGTCGGCGGCGATGCGACGGAACAGGGAAACGGAAAAGGCTTCGAACATGACTGGCTCCGGAAACGAAAAACGCCTGCCGAATCGGGCAGGCGTTTCGATCGTAGCCAGCGGGCCGCGAACCCGGCAGTCGGCCGGACGGCCAACGTCAATGCGCGTGCGGCACGGCGCGGCGGCGCCGCAGCGCATAACCGGCCGCCACGACGAACAGTGCGCCGGCGATGCTCGCGCCGTAGACCGCGGCCGGCGTATCGAGCACCGGCCAGCGATCGCCGACCGGGTCGTGCACCATCAGCCCGCCCGCGATCCAGCCGAGCAGCCCCGCGCCGAGCGCGACGACGACCGGGAACCGGTCGAGCAGCTTCAGCACCAGCGTGCTGCCCCACACGATGATCGGCACGCTCACCACGAGCCCGAAGATCACGAGCGCCAGCCGGTGCGACGGATCGGCCTGCTCGGCCGCGCCGGCGATCGCGATCACGTTGTCGAGGCTCATCACCGCGTCGGCGATCACGATCGTCTTCACGGCGTCCCACAGCCGGTCGGCCGGCTTCACGTTGTCGTGCGCATCGGCGTCCGGCGCCATCAGCTTGATGCCGATCCACAGCAGCAGCAGGCCGCCGCCGAACTTCAGGAACGGCACGTCGAGCAGCACCACTGCGAACGAGATCAGCGCGACCCGCAGCAGGATCGCGCCGGCGGTGCCCCATACGACACCGCGCAGCCGCTGATTCGCCGGCAGGTTGCGGCACGCGAGCGCGATGACGACCGCGTTGTCGCCGCCGAGCAGGATGTCGATGATGACGATCTGGAATACGGCGCCCCAGTGCAGCGACGTCAGGAATTCAAGCATGAGTGGTATCGGATGGAGGAACGGCAGTCGGGCAGGCTGCCCGCTTCATCGCCGGCGCATGCGTCGCGCATGCCCGGGGCTTACAAATTCATTGCGCGAGCATAACAAAAAACGCCGGCAGAGCCGGCGTTTTTTGCAGGACGAACCACGCGGAAATTACAGCGCCTTCTTCAGCAGACGGCCCATTTCCGACGGGTTGCGCGTGACGGTGATGCCGCACGCTTCCATGATTTCCAGCTTCGCTTCGGCCGTATCCGCACCGCCCGAGATCAGCGCGCCGGCGTGGCCCATGCGCTTGCCCGGAGGCGCCGTGACGCCAGCGATGAAGCCGACGACCGGCTTCTTCATGTTGTCCTTGATCCACTCGGCGGCGTTGGCTTCGTCCGGACCGCCGATTTCGCCGATCATCACGACCGCATCCGTATCCGGATCGTCGTTGAACATCTTCATCACGTCGATGTGCTTCAGACCGTTGATCGGGTCGCCGCCGATACCGACTGCCGACGACTGGCCGAGGCCCAGCGCGGTCAGCTGCGCAACCGCTTCATACGTCAGCGTGCCCGAACGCGACACGACGCCGATGCGGCCCTTGCGGTGGATGTGACCCGGCATGATGCCGATCTTCAGTTCGTCCGGCGTGATCGTGCCCGGGCAGTTCGGCCCGAGCAGCAGCGTCTTGCGGCCTTCGCGACGCATGCGGTCCTTCACTTCGATCATGTCGCGCACGGGAATGCCTTCCGTGATGCAGATCGCGAGATCGAGGTCGGCTTCGACCGCTTCCCAGATCGCGGCAGCAGCACCTGCCGGCGGAACGTAGATGACCGACACGGTCGCGCCGGTTTCCGCCTTCGCTTCCTTGACGCTCGCGTAGATCGGAATGCCTTCGAAATCTTCGCCGGCCTTCTTCGGGTTCACGCCCGCGACGAATGCTTCGCGGCCGTTTGCGTATTCACGGCAGGCGCGCGTGTGGAACTGACCGGTTTTGCCGGTAATGCCCTGCGTGATGACCTTCGTGTCCTTGTTGATCAGAATCGACATGTATTTTGACCTCTGTTCGATTGGCGTCGCGTGCAAGCCGCGCCGCCATGCGTATTCGATAGCTATCAAGAAAACGCCGGGCAGCCCCAAGTTTTCTTGACCCCTCTGGGGCCCTGGCGCGCAGCGCCAGGTCCGGGGGCGCTTCTTTACTTGCCTGCGGCAGCCGCGACGACCTTCTGCGCAGCCTCTTCCATGCTGTCGGCCGAGATGATCGGCAGGCCCGAATCGGCCAGCATCTTCTTGCCGAGGTCCTCGTTCGTGCCCTTCATGCGCACGACGAGCGGCACGTTCAGATTCACGGCCTTCGAACCGGCGATCACGCCTTCCGCGATCACGTCGCAGCGCATGATGCCGCCGAAGATGTTCACGAGGATCGCCTTCAGGCCCGGGTTCTTCAGCATCAGCTTGAACGCTTCCGTGACCTTCTCGGTCGTCGCGCCGCCGCCGACGTCCAGGAAGTTCGCCGGTTCGCCGCCGAACAGCTTGATGGTGTCCATCGTCGCCATCGCGAGGCCTGCGCCGTTCACGAGGCAGCCGATGTTGCCGTCGAGCGAGATGTACGCGAGGTCGAACTTCGACGCTTCGATTTCAGCCGGATCTTCTTCGTCCAGATCGCGGTACGCGACGATTTCCGGGTGGCGGAACAGCGCGTTCGAGTCGAAGTTGAACTTCGCGTCGAGTGCGATGACCTTGCCGTCGCCGGACACGTTCAGCGGGTTGATTTCAGCCAGCGATGCGTCGGTTTCCCAGAATGCCTTGTACAGGCCTTGCAGGATCGCGCGCGCTTGCGGGATCGACGCAGCCGGCACGCCGATCTTCGCGGCGAGGTCGTCGGCCTGGGCATCCAGCAGGCCCGTCGACGGCTCGACGATGACCTTGTGGATCAGTTCCGGGTGCTTTTCGGCGACTTCCTCGATGTCCATGCCGCCTTCGCTCGAACCCATCAGAACGATCTTTTGCGACACGCGGTCGACGACGAGGCTGACGTACAGTTCCTGCTTGATGTCCGCGCCTTCTTCGATCATCAGACGGTTGACCTTCTGGCCTTCCGGACCGGTCTGGTGCGTGACGAGCTGCATGCCGAGGATCTGGTTCGCGTATTCGCGCACCTGCTCGATCGACTTCGCCACCTTCACGCCGCCGCCCTTGCCACGGCCACCCGCGTGAATCTGAGCCTTCACGACCCAAACCGGGCCGCCGAGCTCTTCTGCCACCTTGACGGCCTCGTCAACCGAGAACGCCGGCTTGCCGCGCGGTACCGCGACTCCGAATTTCCGCAGGATTTCCTTACCCTGGTACTCGTGAATCTTCATGCGTGATTCCCTTCAGTCTGAGAGTTGGATGAAATGTCGCTTAAGACGCTTCTTCGAATGATTTCCGTTCATTCCTTCGTGCTGCCTTCACCGGGCAGATCCGGCCGGAGCGGGCCATACCACCGCGGGTAGTACTGCCGCACGACCTCGCCGTCGAACCGCAGCGCCCGGCAACGGCCGAGCTGGAAAGGCGGTTCGGCGTGCACGCCGTCATGGTCCGGTCCTTCGCCGCCCTCCTCGCGCACGTTCCATACGTCGCCGGCGAACGCCTGGATCGCTGCGGTGGGCAGCACGGCGCACAGTTCGGTGAGATGGGAACAGCCTGCGACGCCGGCGAGCAGCCGGTTCGCGTTACGGCGGAAATTGCGGAAGAGGTTGAGCCCGATGAGGGCCCGATAGGCAGGAGGGGCGGATTGACAGTGACCGGGATAGGGAACCCATTCCGACGACGCTTCGGCGTCGACGACATTGAGGTCACGATCGATAGTCACGCGCAGCCAGAGTTCGTGGATCGGCAGGCCCTGAGGCCGGATGCCCGACGCAAGCGCGACATCGCGCGGCTTGTGGTCGGTCAGGCAGGCTTCGATATCCCACAAGCCGTCGCCGCGCTCGTAGGCTTCCGCTCGGATTGCGCGTCGATGTCGCAACTGACGGGGCACGGGCTCGGATAGCGGCATGCTGGAGGTTGAGGCCGAAGAGGAAAACCCGTGGATTTTAGCATATTGGGTATTTGAGGCAGTCGGCCGCAACGGCGGGTATTCCCGCCTGTCCGGAAACGGTTGCATTGCAGCAAAATCGCGCGCCGCGCGCGCGACCGGACCGGTCAGTCGTCGAGCGGAAAATCGTCGCCGACCTTCAGCAACTTCACGATGGTCGCACTCGAGAAGCCGCGCGCGGCAAGGAAGCGCGCCTGCTTCGCGCGTTCGGCCGGCGTTTGCGGCAGTGCACCGAATTTCTTGCGCCAGACGGCCTGCGCGCGTGTCCACTCGGTCTCGCGCAATTGTGCATTCACTTCCTCGACGAGACTGTCGCCGACCGCATGGCGCTTCAGTTCGCTGACGATGCGCGCGACGCCGACGCGCGATGCGCGGCGATGCACGAGGCTTTCGGCAAAGCGTGCGTCGGACAGCCAGCCTTCCTGCTCCAGCGCATCGAGCACCGGTTCGACGGATTCGTCCTCGCCGACGTACGGTGCGAGCTTGCGCGCGAGTTCCGCGCGGCTGTATTCGCGCCGGGACAGATAGCCGAGCGCGCGGCCCTTCAGTGAACGCGGCGACTTCGACGATTTGCGCGCGGTGGCGCCGGACTCGTCGCCGGAAGCCGCGCCGGCGCCACTGCCGGACGCACGGCGCGTGCGGCGCGGATGCTGGCTGCTGCGCGTATAGACGTCTTCCGTGGCCGGCGCCGCCGCATCGGCCGTACGTTCGGCCGGGAAGCTGACGCCGGACACGCGACGGCGCGACCGGTCGTGCGCGTCGAACGATTCGTCGTCGTCGAACGGATCGACCGGCGCAGTGATTTCAAACGAAACGAGGGCATCGTCGGATGCCCTCGTCGTGGTGCGGTGCGCGGGATGATTGCCCGCGCGCCGCCGGTCGGCACCCGAGGATTCGGCTCGCCGGCCGGAGCGAGCGGCCGTTTCGGGCGTGTCGCTCGGCTCCGGTTCGCCAGCCTGACCTCGGCGCCCGACCATCACTCTTCTTCGTCCATCGCCTCGGCTTCGTCGACCACGCCATCGGGCATCGCGACGACGCCGAGCGACTCGCGAATGCGGTTCTCGATTTCGCGCGCGATTTCCGGATTCTCGCGCAGGAATTCACGCGCGTTGTCCTTGCCCTGACCGATCTTCTCGCCGTTGTAGCTGTACCAGGCGCCGGCCTTGTCGACGATCTTCGCCTGCACGCCGAGGTCGATGATTTCGCCCTGACGCGAAATGCCTTCGCCGTACAGGATGTCGAAGATCGCTTCGCGGAACGGCGGCGACACCTTGTTCTTCACGACCTTCACGCGGGTTTCGTTGCCGATCACCTCGTCGTTCTTCTTGATCGAGCCGATCCGGCGGATATCCAGACGCACCGACGAGTAGAACTTGAGCGCGTTGCCGCCCGTCGTGGTTTCCGGGTTGCCGAACATCACGCCGATCTTCATCCGGATCTGGTTGATGAAGATCACGAGGCAGTTCGTGCGCTTGATCGTGCCCGTCAGCTTGCGCAGCGCCTGCGACATCAGGCGAGCCTGCAGGCCCGGCAGCGAATCGCCCATCTCGCCTTCGATTTCGGCCTTCGGCACGAGTGCCGCGACCGAGTCGATGACGATCATGTCGATCGAACCCGAGCGCACCAGCGCGTCGGTGATTTCGAGCGCCTGCTCGCCGGTGTCCGGCTGCGAGATCAGCAGCTCCGGCACGTTCACGCCGAGCTTCGCTGCATATTGAACGTCGAGCGCGTGCTCGGCGTCGATGAACGCTGCGGTGCCGCCCAGCTTCTGCAGCTCGGCGATGACCTGCAGCGTGAGCGTGGTTTTACCCGACGATTCCGGACCGTAGATCTCGACCACCCGGCCGCGCGGCAGGCCGCCGACGCCGAGCGCGATATCGAGGCCCAGCGAGCCCGTGGAGACGACCTGGATGTCTTCGGCCGCTTCGCCGTCGCCCATCCGCATGATCGACCCTTTGCCGAACTGCTTCTCGATCTGCGCGAGCGCGGCCGCCAGCGCCTTGCTCTTCTCGGCGGTCATCCCGGAGCCCTTCTTGCTATCTTCCATGAATCGTCCTTTGCTATGATGAGCAGCGTCTGTCAGAGGCGCGCCCGCTTTCAAGCGCTGCCCACGAATGCAGACACTGTATAAAAAAACAGTGTTTTATGCAAGCCCGCAATGCAGGCTGCGTTGTACACGGATAACTTCGGAGACAGCCGCGCCGGCGCGCACGCCCGCCGGCCACCGGTCAGCAACATGCGAATTCTCATCGCCGAAGATGACAGCATACTCGCGGACGGCCTCACCCGGTCACTCCGCCAATCGGGCTATGCGGTCGACCACGTGAAGAGCGGCGTCGAGGCCGACACTGCGCTGTCGATGCAGACTTTCGACCTGCTGATCCTCGATCTCGGGCTGCCCAAGATGTCCGGGCTCGACGTGCTCAAGCGCCTGCGCGCGCGCAATTCCACCCTCCCCGTGCTGATCCTGACCGCCGCCGACAGCGTCGACGAGCGCGTGAAGGGGCTCGACCTCGGCGCGGACGACTACATGGCCAAGCCGTTCGCGCTCAACGAGCTCGAGGCGCGCGTGCGCGCGCTGACGCGGCGCGGCGCGGGCGGCGGCCCGACCGTCGTGCGCCACGGCTCGCTCGCGTTCGACCAGGTCGGCCGCATCGCGTATGCGAACGACCGCGTGCTCGATCTGTCCGCGCGCGAGCTCGGGCTGCTCGAAGTGCTGCTGCAGCGCATCGGCCGGCTCGTATCGAAGGAGCAGCTCGTCGACCATCTGTGCGAATGGGGCGAGGAAGTCAGCAACAACGCGATCGAAGTGTACGTACACCGGCTGCGCAAGAAGATCGAGTCGAGCGGCGTGCGGATTTCCACCGTGCGCGGCCTCGGCTACTGCCTCGAGAAAGTCGCGCCCGCGGCGCCGGCCGATCCGGCCGCGCCCCGACCCGCGGCAGCCGGCACGCCGCTGCGCTGACGCCGGCCGCTGCCGCGATGGCCACGCCGGCCCGTTCCCGCCATCCGACCGGCGACCAGCCGTCCGCCGCCGACGCCGTGCGCGACGCGCGCTACGCGAACCCGTTCGCGCCGCCCGACGAAACCGACGCGCCGGAGGCAGCGCGCCCGCGCTCGCTGTTCGGCGAGATCCTCGACTGGATGCTCGCGCCGCTGCTGCTGCTGTGGCCGATGAGCATCGCCGTCACCTATCTGGTCGCGAAGACGATCGCGAACGGCCCGTTCGACCGCGCGCTCGAGACCAACGCGTACGTGCTCGCGCGGCAGATTCATCCCGTCAACGGCGTCGCCGAACTGACGCTGCCGCAGCAGACGCGCGACTTCCTGCGCGCGGACAACGTCGACAGCGTTTACTTCCAGGTGCTCGGCACGCGCGGCGAGCTGGTCGCGGGCGAGGCCGACATGCCGCTGCCGCGCGACGAGGACCGTCCGCCGCCGGGCGTCGTCGTGTTCCGCGACGATCTCCTGCGCGGCAACGACGTGCGCGTCGCGTATACGACCGTCGAGCTGCCGCAGTCGAACGGCGCGCAGCCCGTGCTCGTGCAGGTCGGCGAGACGCTCGACAAGCGCAACGCGCTCGCGAACGACATCATCAAGGGCGTGATCCTGCCGCAGTTCGTGATCCTGCCGCTCGCGATCCTGCTCGTCTGGTTCGGCCTGTCGCGCGGGCTCGCGCCGCTCAATGCGCTGCAGGCGCACATTCGCGCGCGGCGGCCCGACGACCTGTCGCCCGTCGAGGCGCAGCGCGCACCGCCCGAGATCGAGCCGCTCGTCACGTCGTTCAACGACCTGCTCGCGCGCCTCGAGCAGAACATGGCGCTGCAAAAGCGCTTCATCGCCGATGCCGCGCACCAGATGAAGACGCCGCTCGCGGGGCTGCGCACGCAGGCCGAGTTCGCGCTGCGCCACCCGGTGCCGCCCGACGTGCAGCGCTCGCTCGAGCAGATCGCGACGAGCTCCGAGCAGGCCGCGCGGCTCGTCACGCAACTGCTCGCGCTCGCGCGCGCCGAGAACCGCGCGAGCGGGCTGACGTTCGAGCCGGTCGAAATCGGTTCGCTCGCGCGGCGCACGGTGCGCGACTGGGTGCAGGCCGCGCTCGCGAAACGCATGGACCTCGGTTACGAAGGCCCGGACGACGACGCGCCGCTCGACGTCGACGGCAATCCGGTGATGCTGCGCGAGATGCTCGGCAATCTGGTCGACAACGCGATCCGCTACACGCCCGAAGGCGGTCGCATCACCGTGCGCGTGCGGGCCGAGTCCGCGGCGCGGCGCGTGCATCTCGAAGTCGAGGACACCGGGCCGGGCATCCCGGCCGCCGAGCGCGATCGCGTCGTCGAGCGCTTCTACCGGATCCTCGGGCGCGAAGGCGACGGCAGCGGCCTCGGGCTCGCGATCGTGCGCGAGATCGCCGCGCAGCACGGCGGCACGCTGACGCTCGACGATCACGTGTACCAGCACGCACCGCGCCTTGCCGGCACGCTCGTGCGCATCAGCCTGCCGTTGTCGGAAGCCGCCCCGGATCAATCCTGATCCATGTGGCTCCCTGCCGCGCGGCGCGGGGCGGCGTGATCGCGCCGAAAACGGTGCTTTACCGCCCGTTGGCGGCACGATCGGCGCGCGAACGAGCCGATTCTTCGCGGGTTAACGCGCAGTCGTTTTGTCCGCGCGAGTCAGTGCGCCGTAAGTTTCCCTGCCAATAATCGTCGACAGGCCCGCCCACCCAAGGCGGCCGCATATCTATATCAAGGGACTTGGAGACGATTCATGGCAACGTTAGGCGGGCAAATTTCGCACTCGCCGATGACGGGCGAAGAGAAGAAGGTGATCTTCGCGTCGTCGCTCGGCACCGTGTTCGAGTGGTACGACTTTTACCTGGCCGGCTCGCTCGCGGCCTACATCAGCAAGAGCTTCTTCTCCGGCGTCAATCCGACCGCCGCGTTCATCTTCACGCTGCTCGGCTTCGCGGCCGGCTTCGCCGTGCGCCCGTTCGGCGCGATCGTGTTCGGCCGGCTCGGCGACCTCGTCGGCCGCAAGCACACGTTCCTCGTGACGATCGTGATCATGGGCGTGTCGACGTTCGTGGTCGGCTTCCTGCCCGGCTACGCATCGATCGGCATCGCCGCGCCGGTGATCTTCATCGCGATGCGGCTGTTGCAGGGCCTCGCGCTCGGCGGCGAGTACGGCGGCGCGGCGACCTACGTCGCCGAGCATGCACCGGCGAACCGGCGCGGCTTCTACACCGCGTGGATCCAGACGACCGCGACGCTCGGCCTGTTCCTGTCGCTGCTCGTGATCCTCGGCGTGCGCACGTTCATCGGCGAGGAAGCGTTCGGCAGCTGGGGTTGGCGCGTGCCGTTCGTCGCGTCGATCCTGCTGCTCGCGGTGTCGGTGTGGATCCGGATGCAACTGAACGAATCGCCGGTGTTCCTGCGCATCAAGGCCGAAGGCAAGACGTCGAAGGCGCCGCTGACCGAAGCGTTCGGCCAGTGGAAGAACCTGAAGATCGTGATCCTCGCGCTCGTCGGCCTGACCGCCGGCCAGGCCGTCGTGTGGTACACGGGCCAGTTCTACGCGCTGTTCTTCCTCACGCAGACGCTGAAGGTCGACGGTGCGAGCGCGAACATCCTGATCGCGATCGCGCTGCTGATCGGCACGCCGTTCTTCCTGTTCTTCGGCTCGCTGTCGGACAAGATCGGCCGCAAGCCGATCATCCTGGCCGGCTGCCTGATCGCGGCGCTCACGTACTTCCCGCTGTTCAAGGCACTCACGCACTACGCGAACCCGCAGCTCGAGCTCGCGACGCAGAAGGCCCCGATCACGGTCGTCGCCGACCCGGCCACCTGCTCGTTCCAGTTCAACCCGGTGGGCACGTCGAAGTTCACGAGCTCGTGCGACATCGTGAAGAGCGCGCTGGCGAAGGCCGGCCTGAACTACGAGAACGTCGCGGCGCCGGCCGGCTCGAACGCCGAGATCAAGGTGGGCGATACGGTGATCCCGGCCTATGACGGCAAGGCGGCCGATGCGAAGGCGCAGGGCGCGGCGTTCGACAAGACGCTCGCGTCGACGCTGAAGGCGGCAGGCTACCCGGCCAAGGCCGATCCGGCGCAGCTGAACTGGCCGATGACGATCGTGATCCTGACGATCCTCGTGATCTACGTGACGATGGTCTACGGGCCGATTGCCGCGATGCTGGTCGAGATGTTCCCGACGCGGATCCGCTACACGTCGATGTCGCTACCGTATCACATCGGCAACGGCTGGTTCGGCGGCTTCCTGCCGGCGACCGCGTTCGCGATCGTCGCGGCGAAGGGCGACATCTATTCGGGGCTCTGGTATCCGATCGTGATCGCGCTGGTCACGTTCGTGATCGGTCTGCTGTTCGTCAAGGAGACGAAGGACTCCAACATCTACGCGCAGGATTGACGTCTGTCGAGGTCGGCGAGCGGGCGGCTCTCGCCCGCTTCGCCTGATCCGAACGGGCTACCGGCAACTTTTTTCGGGAAAGATCGAAAAAGGTGTTGACAGCCGGGCGGTAGATCTACATAATTCAAGTCTTCGGCGAATTAGCTCAGTCGGTTAGAGCGACGGAATCATAATCCGCAGGTCCGGGGTTCGAGTCCCTGATTCGCCACCAAATGCTGTAAGCCCTTGATACTTCGCGAGAAGTTCAAGGGCTTTTTTCTTGTGGTGTCCCGGTCGGTGTCCCAGATACCCGACCATGCATAAAATCCCCCGCCTGACCCGTTCCCGTCACGGCGTGTACTACCTGCGCCTGACGCACGGCAAAACCGACACCCGTCGCTCCCTCGGCACAAAAGATTTTCAGCGGGCTAAACTGTCCGCTTTGTTACTGAACGTGCACGTTGAGATGAGCAAGTCCCGCCTTGATGCTGAGATGTTCCGTCACCTCGATATCGCGTTGCCGAACGGGGTCAAGCTCACGAATATCCAGCCCGAGGACAAGGGCATTCTGTTCGACATTCTGGACAAGCTCGGCGTGACAGGTGAACAGCTTGCCGCGATGCCGACAGCGGAAGTCGCCCGGTTGCTGGCCGGCCCCGAGCCCCAGCGCATAGAACCACCCAAACCGAAAAGCAAGCCGCTCTCCGACGTCATAGCGCTCTACCTCACGGAAAAGAAGCTCGACAACGTGGCGAAGACGCTGGACGACAAGGAGCGAACCTACGCGGAGTTCCAAGGGTTCTTCCAGGACAGCGATATCAACGCCTTCGGTGCCGATACCGCAATCGCCTACAAGAACCGACTGCTCGCGGCCAATGCGTCGGCCAGCCGTATCAATGCGAAGACCTCATTCCTGAGGGACCTCTTCGCCTATGCGATCGACAACAATCTGTACTTCGCCACCAACCCGTTTGAGAAGGTACGGGTCTCGAGCAAAACCAAGCTGAAGCAGCAGGTGGAGCCCTACCGGGAATTCACCGACGACGATCTCAAGCTGATCTTCGACGAAACCTCCTATCGAGGCTACCTGCGAAAACCCGATTACCACTGGCTGCCGTTCCTCTCCCTCTACACGGGCGCCCGCGTCGAGGAACTTGCCTGCTTGCGGTTGGACCAGATCAAAAAAGATGGCGGCATTCACTACTTCGAGATCGAAAAAGCCAAGAACCGCAATTCGATCCGCAAAGTCCCGATGCACCGGGAAATCGAAGCGTCCGGGTTCCTCGCCTACGTAGAGGACCTGCGAGCCAAGAACGCCACCATGCTGTTCCCGCACCTGAAGCCAGGCAAGAACGGCTATAGCAAGAATATGTCACGCCGGTTTGGCGATTATCTGGACGTCCTGAAGGTTCCAGACAAGCGCAAGGTGTTTCACTCGCTGCGCCACACCTTTATTACTCGCCTGACGGAAATGAACGTCCACCCCGTGATGCTGATGGCCCTAGTCGGGCACTACGAACAAGCGAAAGTGGATTTTTCCTCGCCGCACGTCGTCAACTATCAGCACGAGAAGCCGTTATCCGTTTTGAAGCAGACTATTGATCGACTGGAACTTCCGATCAAGCATTTCTGGTAACGCTTCACCACCCTGCCCCTCGGCAGCAGTTCCACTGACTGGAGATAACGCAGTCGGCAGAATATTACCGTTCTGACCTGCCCGCTTTCGCGCCATGGATTTCGAGAACCGAATAAAAAAGGAAATGACCGAGGGTATCGTCAAGGCGATCCTCGAAGACGCGGGCTATCGCGTGATCGACTCTGGCATTGAGAAAGTCATTCGGGAGCTCTCCTGCATGTCCAGCTTCGAGTATGCGAAGCTGGCCTACCCCGATGCCATGAGCCGTCTGCCAGACTTCACCGTCATGACGAAGGACCAGGACGACAAATTCCTGGTCGAGGTGAAATACCGGAGCAAATGGGGAAAAGACCTGTTCGAGGAAATCAGGCCGCAGGTGGAAATTTTTGGCGAGCTCGTACTTGTCTCGATCAACGCCGATCCCCCGAATCACAAGGGCCTGTACTATCCGTCGACTTATCTGCGGTGCTGTCGAGTCAGATACCAAGATGAGAAGTACAGCGTTCAACTGAAATATGAAGACGATCAGGTATGGCGGCATTACTGGAAGGCCGTCGATGAACTAAAAGAAGACAGCCTCTGGTGGGCGATGTCTCAGCTCGACAAGGTCTTTCCGCTGCTGAAAGACCGGAAACTGGATGCCCAGAATTCCCTCGACAGCGCAATCAAAGCGTTGTCCGGGATTTTGAAATAAGGTCATGGTGTCGCCGCTCTACACATTCGAGGGCCTGCTGACGGCACGCTCACATGCGGAGATCGCAGCTTTCATGGAACGCCATGCGGGCAACCTTGGCTATGGCCGCTTCTTCTACTCGCCGCTACTTGTTGCTGGTGATGCCCGTCACTTCTTCAAGGACGATCACAACGTCGTTGAGGCGGAGAGGCTGTACACCAAGAACATTTTTACGACCTACCCGGCCTCCTGGATTCGCCGCTATCAAGAAGCTGGGCATGTGGCCGCCGATCCTGTCGTCAAGCTGATTACGACCAGCAACCTTCCGATCCACTGGGATGCCGACGATTTGCAGGCGGCACGGAGCCGCGTGTTTGACGAGGCCCGTGAGCACGGGCTGGCAACCGGCATCACGATACCGATCAACGGTTTCGACCACACTCGGGCTTTGTTCAGCGTGACGTCCGATCAAGCTCCAGAACGTTCGCAACGCCACACCGACGCAATCTCCGGCCTTGCTGTGCTAACTGCCCTGCATTTGCACGAAGCGG
Organism: Burkholderia sp. SR8; assembly: GCF_052851275.1. Taxonomy (NCBI): domain Bacteria; kingdom Pseudomonadati; phylum Pseudomonadota; class Betaproteobacteria; order Burkholderiales; family Burkholderiaceae; genus Burkholderia; species Burkholderia sp. SR8. The sequence continues at coordinate 32,696 of NZ_JAULUC010000015.1, read as the reverse complement.
TGCGGCGACTGGATGCATCAATGTCCAGCGCCCCGATACCTTCGCTGACGTCGCGCGAGAAAGAATGCCTGCAATGGGCCGCGGTCGGCAAAACCTCGTGGGAGATCGCGCACATCCTCTCCGTCTCCGAGCGGACGGTGATCTTCCATATCGGGAATGCGACGAAGAAGGTCGGTGCTACAAACCGCCGTCAGGCGGTGGCCCGCGCAATCAGCCTTCGCCTGATTGCTCCTTGAGCACCCTATAACTTCTTACAGCTACCTCCCCCGGTGGCTCGCCGCGACAATCCCCCCAAATCAACACATTCTTCGGGGGAAGTCTACATGCAACCAATCCGCTTACAGACCGGCGTCAGCTAGCAATTCGGACGGTTTGCAACCAAGCGCCTGCGAAATTCGCAGGACGTTGAGCATGGTGACGTTTCGCTCCCCACGTTCGATCTTGCCCATGTGAGAGCGATCGATGTCGGCGAGGTCGGCTAATGCCTCCTGAGACAGTGGAATGGCCTTGCGCCGTGCACGCACTGCCGCTCCGATCAACGCGAGCTGACCGTCCTTATCCGTTTTGAAAGAGACCCTTGGCATGACGGAATCGTCACGCTATGATCGGTTTATGACCACGGCTTTTACGACCCTTTTTGATCGCCAAGCTCGCTTGGCGAGCCTTTTGTCAGACGCTCCTAATAGGCAACCCACCACATGAAAACGACTTCGGCCTACAAGAAACGCGCTATCTCGGTCCAGAACGTGCTGGCACTCGGCACCATTGCAGTCGCCTTGGCAGCATGCGGTGGCGGCGGTGATGGAAACGGCAGCAGCAATACGTCGACGTCGGGGGGCTCGACAACCACGACGCCGCAACAGGATGCCGTCAGCCAATCTTCAACTGCGCTTGTCGCTCAGACTGGCGCAACTGCGGTGCCCGGAACAACCTCCACTGCACAAGCCTTCGATCTCACGGCGGATATCGGCGACACGTGGCGTCTGGTACTGAACCAAGACGGCTCGTTCACGATCAAGGTGTTGTCGACGCAATACAGCCTGACCGACATCTCGGGCACCTATACCCAATCAACGAGCGGTAGCTTCACGACGTACACGGGCACCAGCGCAAATGGCAGTTTCGCGCTACGGCTGGACACCCGGACCAAGACCATCGTCGGTCAGGCGACGCTCGGTACTCGCTCGTCAAGCGTGGCAGGCACGGGGTACTCGGTACCGAACAATACGATGACGCTAGCGGGTGATTATTTCTTCCTCGGCGCGACCCGCAACGCGAGCGACGGCAGCTCGTCCTCGACCGTGGCCGGCACGTTCCGCCTGGCGGCGAACGGGACCGACATCACGCTGTGCGACAGCGGACTCATCAACAATCTGGGGACATGCGATGCGCCGCCCGGAAGCACGACCAAACCAACTCAAGTAGCGCTCAAACTGGTGCCCAACGCCAACGACGGTTTGATGCATGTGCAAATCAACGACGGCACCTCGGCTGCGCCTGTGTGGGACGACTTTGGCATTCTGAACTTCCAGGCAGGCGATCGCGGTCCTGTGCTCACGATCGATCGCTTCGGCACCAACCAGGCGACGCCTCCTGTGACGCGCACGGGCGCGATCTATGCGAGCAAGCTGCAAATACTTGCGCAGACGGTCGTCAACGGATTCCTCGCGTGCCAGGATGGCGGCACGCCGTTTGCCAATCTTCAAATCGATGGGCCTAAAGTGCTGCTCGCCGACAGCAATGGCAATTACCAGCCGTATGGGCAGCTCTGGTACAACAACATCAGCACGGGCAAGAGCCTATATGAAGTTAACGGCGTAGCCACTCTGGTAATAGGTAACCAGTCTGTCGGCTCCGGCGACCTCTTCCTGCCGCTGTCGTCCAGTTTGACGGTATTCGAGCGTGACGCCACGCAGACCGTCGCCGTGTGCCGCTGACAGTTCCACTTTCGCTCATGGGGTACCAGGTACGCCATGAGCCTCCCTCTCGAGATTGAGCCTCCATGCGCCATTCATATCGCGCCGCCGTATTCGCGGCAGCCTGCACGTTGCTCACTGCCTGCGCGGAACTGCCCCAGCAAATGGATCAGGTTGCCGATAACCTGCGCAAGCTCGGCCAGAGCGTCTCGGGTCCGATTGTCCCCAGCGGTCCGACAGCCTTCAATCAATCAGGTTTGGCCAACGTGTTCAAAGGAACCGAGGCGGCTGGCAAATGGCCTCGCGTTGCGCTGGCCATCGACGCCATGCCGCCAGACGCCATGAATAATTGGTTTGAATGGAGTGCCGGTGCAGTCCCCGCTGCAAGTATCGCGGTCGCACCCGCCAACTATTGCATCGTGATCTCTGCCGTGGTTTGGAAGAACGAAAAGTCTTCACAGCGGTTCGACCACATTCCCTACTGCGGGCGTGATGCCAAGATCCGCGACATCACCGACGACTACACGTTCACGCTGCTGGGGTGGGCACAGATGCCCAAGAACGGTGGAAAAAACACCGGAGCCTCGCGGACGTTCGGCCCGAATCCGCCGCTGAAATCGTTCCCCTCCCGGTCGATCATCATCGACACGGCGAACTCGCGGGCAAGCTTCATGTTTGCCCATCTGCTGATGAGCATGGGGCTCGATTTGACTGTCGACTATCTCCACGAGAACCGTCTGTGGGTAGTCAGCACAGTTCAGTAAGCGACCCACAATAGGACCGGTAGAAAACCGCAAATGGATGACGACTTTTACAGCCCAGAGAGTGAACGAAAGCGACAGCAAGCGTTGCGCGAGCAATTGCTGGACATGCAGCAGAATTGGGGGATGCTCGACGATCAGCACATCGCTCCACCGACGGATTCTTCCCGCCATTACTGGCAATGGGTAGCCAACAGTGAGCAGAAGCGCGCGCAAAGCGGCACCGGTTCAAGCGGCATCAATAGCGGCGGGGGCGGTGGATCTGGTGGCGGCGAGTTCTTGCTGGGATTGCTCCTGCTTCCTCTTCTTACCGTGGCAATCCTACCAGCCGCGCTGGTCTGGCATTACCGGAAGAAGAACTGGTTCTATCTTGTCTTGACCGCATTGCTGTTCGCTGCTTCGGCATGGTACTTCCTGACCAAGACCCACGGCGCTCTGCTAGACACCGTACTCGGTGTGCAGGTGGTGTTCGGTGTCGTGTACCTGCCCTTCGCTGTTACTGGATGGATATGCCATCGGCTGAATGACCGGATCGCCAAAGGCGCACCATTCAATTTCGGTGCGTGGTCCTGGACCGTGCTGATCTCGCTGGCGATCTCGCTCGAGACGCTGTTCTTCCTGTGGATTGAAGGATTCCACTGGGGTGCAGATCTGGTGCGGTTCGTCGGGAATTCGATTGTCTTTTTCGGCGGCAGAACCTACATCTCGCTGAGCAATTACAACGACTCCGCGACCATGCTGCTCGCCGCGTTTCCCAACGCAGTCACGCTCAGCATCTTGCAGGCATGGTTCAGGAAGCGGCAGGCACAAGGCAAACGGGCAATCCCGTGGTTGCTCTACCTACCCGTGGTATGGGTGGTTGGTATGGCACTGTTCCTGGGATTCGTCATCACGGTCAACCACCTCCAAAGAGACTCGCACGCTTCAGCTACGGTCCCAGAGGATCACGTCCTGCAGGCAGCGGCGCAGCCGACATTGCAACCTCATGCGCGATGTACGCAGCATCACAAGCACTGCAAGTCAACGCGATAGCGCTCGTAGTACTGCTTGAGCGCGGTGCTTTCGGCGATAAGCGAATCGCAAATCGTGGGGAACATTTCGAGGAAAGTCAGCAGCGGGAAGTCATCTGCCTCAGCATCGAAGCCGTCCTGTCGGCAATCGATGACGTAATCGCCAGCTGTATCGCGGATCAATATCTCGGGGTAGATCAGCGCGATGAAGACATCGCCGATATCCGCGTTGCTATCGTTCTTGAACGGCTCCGGGATGGCCTGCTGAAAGAAGGTCAGCGGCGTTCTTCGATGGGCATCCATTGATGCGCAGATCCAGTCGATGGAACAGTACAATGGATTGAACGTTTCTCCGCGTCAACGAGAAGCCGGGTAAAACACCCGGCTATTCAGATACATCGTTTTCAAATACGCCAACGCTTCGCACTGGCATTGATCTGACGGAGCTTGGCTTGCGCGAGCTGCTGTAACAAGCGGTTCTTCTGGGCAATCAGTTTGGCCACACGCTCTTCAGCCTTTCGGCGTTGCTCGGGTGTCTTGGCATGATTCACGTCCGCCGTAGCTGCACTGATATCGGATTCGATCTCGCCCAACGCACCCTCGACTTCATGGGCTGTATCCATGGCCGCATATTCGCTGAGATCGCTCTTGCTGGATTGGTATACCTGATCACGCAGATGTTGGATGCGGCCGGCAACGGCAGCACGATGGGCTGGTGTGAATACAGGACGCTCCGCACGGATTTGGCGCGCAACGGATAGGGCATCGGACGCGACGCGCTTGATGGCATTCAGTTCTGGATGCATGGTTTTGGTCTCCTTGTAGTTATGGGGTGTTGATGGGCGATGCCGCATTGGCCTTGGTCGTAATGTGGCTCTGGCCTTATGGGCACGCAGTTGCCTGGGTTGCAGATACGCAGCCGCGAAAAACTGTTTACGTTCGGCAACGAGCTCCGCGAGCACGGTCTTATGCTTGCGGTATTCGGTATCGGTCAGCCTGGCAGGTGGCGGACGGCGGTACTGTTCCAGCAGTTGCGCATAGTCGGCATCGGCTCGATATAGCGGCCCGCGCATGCGCTTTGCCCGCTGGCTGCCGGGAAACTTGACCGAGATGTAATCAGCCCCCTTGCGGGTGATGGTCACGCCGAACTGCTCTTCGAGGTGCTGGCAGAGCTGATCGCGGTTCGTGATCTCGCCACGACGAATCGAGCGGGCAAGATGCTTGTGCAAGTGCAGCTTGTTGCTGCGGTCTCTCTGCGCCTCTGGCACCTTGCGCTCGAAATCCGACAACGCCAGCTTCAATGGATCGGGGATGACTTGGTCATAACCGAACTCATGATTCGAGACCTTGGTAAACGCATCGTAGAGTGCGATATTGCGGGGCCCAGGCGGATGAATCGATAGTCGGCGTCCCGTGGTCAGCTCAAGGCTAGGCACCACGAAATGGATCTCGGTGTTGCCCTTGTCTCGATGCAGAACAAACAGACTGTTGTAATGGCGCGCATCAAGACCAGGGCAGACAGTCTCCTTGAACCGGCCGATGATGTTCATGATCTGCTCACGACTGGGCTGCTCTTGATCGCGGAAAGCGATGGCACCGGACACGTACTTGTGCTTACGTGTGATTGTGTTGATCGTAGCAATTGTCAGATCGGGGCTGCCTCCCAGCACCTCGGGTTCGACGGAGCGCTTCTGCCCGGCATGGTCGATGTCACTCAACAGGTAGCGGACTGGAGACTCGCCACCCGAGGTTCCGCTTTTGAAGATGCGCACGATCATGCGTCACCTGCTGGCTTGCTGTCCTGCCTGGCCTCCTTCCAGATGTCCTCGGCCATCTCGTGGACCTGGAGCAAGTAATAGAGCATGTCGTCGTCAGGCTGACGGCCGCCGACGATCTGATCCGCGATTTCTCGGACGTGATCGGCGATGCGATTGACGGCTTGTAGCCATTGCAATTGCAACTGATAGTCGGCGGTCGGTGGCAAAGCACGGCCGGTATGCAACCCGGTCTCACGAAGATACTGCGCGAGATTGGTGTAACCCGATGCCAGCGCAAGCGCTTCCAGTTGAGCACGCTCGATGGCGGTCACGCGCAGTTCAATGCGCTGTGTGCGTCGTTGCTCGACGACGATCTGATTGGTGTTTGATGATATAGCAGGCGCGGCCTGCTCGAATTGTTGTTCCATGACGGCTCCTTGTTCTTGTTGTTATTGGGCCGAGGCGACACGTGTTGCGCAGTGAGGCGCTTTCTCAAGGGGACTGGGGCGAGCCCCAGAATATCCTGACCGCGTGATACGGCGGACAGGTTAACCTTGCTTGTGTTTTGCTCTTCAGCTTTGTCCACCTTACCGCGAATCTGGCTGATTGCAAGGCGGTTTGGATAGGCGGTTGGATTAGTGGATAAGCGGCAAGCTTCCGGCATCCGGAAAATCCACGATTCCGGTCAATATCAAGGGCTACCATCGCGTCCCCACTGATACAATTGCCGTGTGCCGTACCACGTTCGACATCGCGCCATCAAGGCACTGGTTACAAACATACTGCTATCTGCAAAATGATCGCTCCCGTTATCGGCGACGATTAAGCGGATGTTCTCGGGAGAGCCCGCTCATGTCTGAACCGCTGCAAACCTCGCTGTTCGAAGACGACTATCTGCTGCGCGAACTGGGAGATGTCGCCCATGTGCCGCAAGTGGCTTTGACCGAGTTAGTGGCGAACGCCTGGGATGCTGGTGCTGCGCGTGTGGACTTGATTCTGCCCGCTGAAATCGGTGGCACGCTTACGGTCACTGACGACGGGCACGGCATGACGCCGGCGCAATTCAAGAAGCGCTGGATGACCTTGCGCTACTCTCGTCTAAAGCACCAAGGTCCGAATGTTGAGTTTCCGTCTGGGCGATCAGCTCGCCCCCGAAAAGCCTACGGACGCAATGGCGTTGGACGACATGGTTTGCTGTGCTTCGCTGATGAATACGAGGTAGAGACTTGGCGCGACGGTACGCTTGCGACATTCGTCGTCGGCACCGAGTCAGGTCCCAGCCCCTTCGTATTGCGCAGCGAAACGCTCGGGCGACGAGCAGGTAACGGCACTCGGCTTTCGGTGCAGATAACACGCAAGCTCCCCGATGCTGATGAAATCCTGACCGTACTTGCGGCGCGCTTCATCCATGACCCTGAGTTCGAGATCCGGGTCAACGGCAATCAACGCCCCTTCACCGAAATTGACGGCCGAGTCAGTGAGGAAACACTTGAGCTTGGCGATGGACGTCGTGCCACCATCATCGTGATCGACTCGACACGCCTCAACCATTCCTCCGTACATCAGGGTATCGCTTTCTGGGTGCAACGGCGGCTGGTCGGCATGCCCTCATGGTCGATCGGATCGGTGGCTAGTTTTGACGGACGGACGCGCTTTGCTCGTCGCTACAAGGTCATTGTGGATACACAAGGCTACGAGGCTGATGTAACGCAAGATTGGACCGCTTTCCGTATGACGGACGAAGTTCAGAAGCTGTATTCCGCAACGGCGGAACACATCGGGAAAGTCGCGCGAGAACTCGCCGCAGAAGTCGTTGAGGCGGCCTCCGAAGATGCCCTGACGCAAAACCGAAGCGAATTGGCCACCTTGGGGCAAGGAGCACGCTTGGAAGTCGCCGAGTTCACCAAGGCGGTAGCCCAGACGCATCCAACCGTCTCGCCCGATTTCCTCGCAACCGCCGTCAAAGCGGTCATCCACCTAGAGAAATCAAAAACAGGGGCTGCGCTCCTACAGAAGCTGTCCGGTTTGCAACCCGACGATATTGATGGACTGGATCGCTTGCTTACCGAATGGACCGTCAAGGATGCGCTGCGTGTGCTCGATGAGATAGACAGCCGAATCAGCGTGATCGAAACCATCCGGCGCTTGGCCGACGATCCGCATACGGATGAACTACATACGCTACACCCACTGATACTGCGCTCGCGGTGGGTATTTGGTCCGGAATTTGAGTCGCAGGAATACTGCTCAAATGCCACCTTGCAGACAGTGGCGCGTGAATTGTTCAAGAGTGCGGATGCGCAGTTCATCAACGAACGTCATCGTCCCGATATCGTTGTCCTGCCTGACAAGACGACGTGGCAACTTACCGGCATTGAATCGTTCGACCCCTCTGACCCGACTCTCACGCGATTGCAACATGTCTTGGTGATTGAACTCAAGAAGGGTGGCTTCGAATTGACGCGCAAAGAGGTCAATCAGGCTGACGGCTACGTGCAGGACATCGCTTCGTCTGGCGCTCTTTCGGGGACACCCTACATCTGCGCATGGGTGGTCGGTCAAAAAGTGGCAGCGGGCGTAGCGCGCGAAAAGGAAGTCGGCGACGGTAATCAGAAATATGGACGCATACGAGCGACAACTTTTGGCACGCTGGTGGACACGGCGAACCGCCGCCTGCTAAAGATGCGCGACGTGTTAGCCGCGCGGTATGGAGACGTCTCAACCGACGGTCTGTTGAGTCGAGTCTTTGCGCAGCCAGAACAAAGAGCAATTGAGATGTAAGGATTTCTGCTAGGCAGAGTACCTCTCAAGAGGTGGGCACGCGCGCCGAGAAGAAGCGTACCGCTCAAGATTGAGGCTCCACGTTGGCCGCACGTCCAGACGAACTGGGTTGGGATGCTGGCGTGGGTTCGGTTCCGTGCCACCCCAACCGCCTCCCTGACAGCCACCATGACCCCGATTGAATTCCTAGCCAGACTTCGCCAGCTTCCAGCATCGACGCCGCTGAGCCTGCCGCACGTCGCTGCCGCGCTTGAAATGCTGTCAGGCGTTCTGACTCGTCGCCCCAATGCCGATGTCGGGCAACGTGCGCGATGGATCGACGAAGCTGCACTGGCGCAATGGCTAGGCGAACCAATCAGCGCCGTCAAGGACTGGCGGCTCGACGTCATTGGCAAGCAGCAGTATCGCCTTGGGGCTGTGGTTGACTGGCTGGACGGGCATATGGTCGCGTTCACGGACACCGATGAGGATGCCACTCACATTGCCGAAGCATGCTGGACGAGCCTGATCCCAGCACTGGAGGTCGATGGTTGCCTGATCGGTTTCTTCCGCAGTCTCGATCTTAAGATGGAGCCCCAAGGGTATGTGCTCGTCCAAGGTGAGGATGTGCGTGCGCTGGAGGCCGCGAGACTCACGCCTGAGCATGCCACCAACCTGGTGGCTGGCTATCAAGCTCTCGCCGATTTTGCCCAACAGCTTTCCACCTCACCGAGCCAAGCTCTGGCAATCTGGCACCGCGTCCAAGATATTGTCTCGCCCCACCTGGCGCTCCAGTTCTTCCTCGCTGCCATCGGACGAGATTACGACGTGGCGACGGAGATCGTCGTCGGCCTGGACAGTACGCTTCTGCGCAGCCGCTGGCACCTCGGCTGCTGGCTATGGGAACTACTGCTCAACCACGAGCTCCGCAACCTGAACGCCAACACACTGCTGTCCGCTTTCGCATTTGCCATTGAGCGGGGCATCGACGTCAATACCGTCAAGGGGAACAAAGACTCCTTGGGCTACCCGGTTTTCAACGGCACAGCAGCCCATGTACTGGCCGACACTTGTGGCGATCATTTCAAAGTGAATCTGCGTCGTGGTTTCGGCGAGCAAGCCTACAAGGAATTTCTTTGCGGCTTGCTGGATTGCCGTCTCGACGTAGATGTCGCCAATTTCAGCGGACATACCGCTCGCAGCATCGGCGAGTCAGTGCAGAGCAAGCATGATGGCGGCAGTCCCTTCAGCAAGGTTCTCAACGCCTACACGCTACACGGCAAGCTGGAGAGCTCGCTCGACGTCAAGACCGAAAAACGCAGCAAGCAACTCGTCTAACCAAACGGATCGGCACGCTTGCCATCTGTCCCAAAACGAGTAAGCGCACGCGCAGCAGCGGCGACGTTGCCCTGCTGTATGTGATGGTCCTCGGCGATCATGCGTAGCAGATCACGCATCTCCTCGCTGATACCAAGCTGCGCGATTACTCTTGTATACGGCCCGGTCATAAGCCAATCGAGCAGCGTCTCCATTGGGCCCCATTCGTCTGCTCCCTTCAGGCATAGCATCCAAAAAGCAATTGCGGTAGCAAGCCGTCGAACGTCAGCAGTGAAGTAGCCCGCGTCATAGGCCCGCTGCGCGAGATTCGGGCCTGCGGCCACATCGGAGCTTGTTCGAAGCTCGTGCCATTGGTCTGCTGGTAGAAAGAGCAATGCGACACGATCCACGCGACCCACCCCGAGATCCGATGCCGGTGACAGCCGCAGTCCCGATTCAATAATCTCGTCGAACTCCTCGACGCGGTCTTCGAAGATCGCCCACAGTGGCACGTTGCCCTGATCCTCTTCGGGGCCAATCTCATGAATCAGACGAGCGGATGCGAGCCTTTTCTTCTGGGAAACTTGCTTTAGCAGCAGTTCCGTGACCGTCAGGTTGCCATTGATAACCCGATCAAAACGTGGGTTCCATGTCACTGCGAGCGAGAGTGCGGAGGCCGAATCGCCATCCTCAGACAGCACAGCCCTTTTGAGTTCTCCAGCGTCGGCCACATTCGTGCGGCGAATCAGTTCGTAGAGATAGGCGCGCGAGCGCATGACATTCAGTAGCGAGCGCCGGTCTCGCCCCGCTTTGCGCTTGTTCCCCGCACCTTCCTCACGATTGCTCTCGGTAGCTTCAGTCATTTCGGTAGATCCCGTGGATCGAAATTCGGAATTTCTGTCCACGATAAAAATCTTCATTTCTGGAATGATGTGAAACATCGAATGACGCGTTGACAAAGGCGAAATTCGATTTAACTCATCATCATTTAAAGGAGAAATCGAGATGAATCAAATTGAAAACCCAAGCAAGCAATTCACTGATGCAGACTTTTTTGATGCTTCTTGCATCATGGATCAATTGCTAGAAGTCGTTATCGATCAGGTTGCATTTCTGGTCATGGATTACATCACACCCACCGTCAAGTTCCGCGTGAGCTTCATTCTCTCTACGGAGAGCATGACCGGCTTCGGCATCGTCGAACGCCAATATTCGCAGGTCCTTGCCGCAATCCATAGCGACCCTCGCCCTCGCAAAGTGGTCGGTCAGCCTGTCCAACTCAGTGGGGAAGATGTTCCTGCGCCTATCGCCGCGTTCATTATGATCGCCGCGAATGCGCCTGAAATCTTCGACGACAGCGATGACTATTTCGCATTCGACATTACCGCCACACCAAAACAATAACAAGGAGCCTCTGCAATGAAAACACCAAACAACGCAACACCACGCAACAGCTTACCCATCCATCCCGTCGCTCATCTGTTCCCTGTCATGAACGACGACGATTTCGAGCAGTTCAAGGAGGACATCCGCGAGCATGGGCAGCAGGTTCCCATTCTCGTGCAGAACGGGCAACTGATCGACGGCCGTCACCGCTACCGTGCCTGCCACGAGCTTGGCATCGAGCCCAAGATTGAGGAGGTGGCTGCTGGTCAGTCCATCGAACGTCTGGTGGTGAGCCTTAACCAGCATCGCCGCCATCTGAGCGACAGCCAGCGCGCCATGATTGCTGGCCGCCTTGCCAACATCGGCCTTGGCGGTAACCAGCATACGGGCGGCGTATCCCAGCAACAGGCTGCGGATGATCTGCATGTTTCAGTGGCTTCCGTACAGCGCGCCAAGTCTGTTCTCAAGAACGGAACCGAGGAGCTGATTCAAGCCGTGGACGCTGGCCAGGTCGACGTGACCAATGCCGCTGAAATCGCCAAGCTACCTCAGCCGTCGCAACGCAAGATGCTATCAGTCATCGATGCAGACATTCTCAAACAGGCCAAGGCGATCCGTCACGCTTTGACCGATGAACGTCGCAAACAGCGTCTGGCTGAGATTGAAGCCAAGCGCGCGAACAGCAAGCCTCTTGATCCCAACGCTGGACCATACAGCGTGGTATATGCGGATCCTGCGTGGAATTATCTTCAGGAGGAAGCGCTAGGCTATACCACCATGACGCTTGAAGAGATTTGCGCGATGCCTGTCAACGAAATCGCTGCCGAGGACGCCGTGTTATTCCTTTGGTGCTCCGCCTCCCTTCCACAAGAGGCGCTTGACGTGATCAAAGCGTGGGGATTCACCTTCAAGACGCAGGCCATTTGGAACAAAGTGCATCCTGGCATGGGGTCATATTTCCGCGTTCAGCACGAACATCTGATGATCGCAACGCGCGGCAATGTTCCCGAGGTTCCAGACACGGTCCGCTTCGCTTCCGTATTTGCAGAAAAGCGTCGTGAGCACAGCCGCAAACCTGACTGCGCGTATGAAATGATCGAGGCGATGTATCCGGAGCTAAACAAGATCGAGCTGTTCTGCCGTGGCGAGCCTCGCCCTGGCTGGGCGGGCTGGGGCAATGAATGCGGCAACGGCAAGATCGTGCAGGCTGGTGTCGAGGTTGTGGTCGATACCGATGCCATGCCAGATGCTGCCAACGACGGTGGCGATACACCTCGCCGTCGTGGCCGTCCTCGCAAGCAAGATCGCGCATGATCTGAGTCATCCGTAGCCTGGCGGTAAAACAGGCATGCAGCAGATGCTGCCCGAAACTGGTCGACAAACTGAGGTCGGCCATTTTTGTTTCTGCTTCTCGTTTTCGTGGATCTATTCGCTGCGCTGGCGGTTGCGCTTTGTCGATTTTGGTTTTGCGCCTATCGGCTATCGCGCATCATCTGACAGGCGCATGATGTTTTCGGTAGTGGTGCGCTACTGCGTCGGCAGCGATGTCGGCTAATTACCTGTTGTACGCCGTAGTGGTCGCGATGCAGCAGGGTCCATCTCAGGAATGAGGCGGGTGCGCCAGACTCTGCGAAATCGAATCCAATTGGAGCGAGCACGAATATACTGGCGATCGTGGTGTACAGAGCTGCGCTCGGCTGATGTTGGACAGGCCATGCGGGCCATTCCTGTCACGGTTCAGGTCATTGAACACAAGTAATACCGGGGGGCGAGCAGTGATTTCCATCGGCGATATCTACGACAAGGATGTCAACTTCCTATTCGGCTCCGGGGCATCATATGGCCTCTTGCCCACCCTGCAGCTTCAATTGTTAAACGGGGACAGACGCTACACGCTGGAAGAACTGGCTACCAAGTTCGAGCAAGAGCATGATCGGCGTTTCATTCCGCTATTCATGCACTACTACTGCACATGCATCAGACCCGCTCAGCAGCTTACTCTCGAAACTGCGATGGACACGGGTGCGGGCAAGCAGGTCATAAAAAACTACCGTACCTTCCTTACAACTGCCCTAGATATGGTCAAGCGACGGAAGGCTCTGGACCGTCGGTGCAACGTGTTCACGACGAATTACGACGGTTGTTTCCCGCTCGTGGCCGACCAGTTGCTCAAAGAGGGCCAAACTGACTTCGTGCTCAATGACGGCGCGCGGGGCTTCACCAAGCGCATATTGCAAGCGCGGAATTTTGGTTCGTACCTGTGTCAAGCCGGTGTCTTCGGACGCTATCAGAGCAGCATCCCGCAAATCAACCTCATCCACCTCCACGGGTCGGTGTACTGGAGCAAGGCGGATGGGGCCATTCAGGTGGATTATGACCTGTCGGACCGGGAATCGTTACTGGACGCAGAAGCGACAACCATGTTGCAGCCGTTCTCGACCGTGCTCGACACTCCCACGGCCACGCTGGAAGACTTGCAGGTTCCAGCATTCGATGATGACGCGCTGAAGGCGTTCTGGGCGAAGTACGAACAGATGCCCATCGTCAATCCGACCAAATGGAAGTTCCATGAGACGGTGTACGAGGAGCATTATTACCAGATGCTCCGACTGCTCAGCTATGAACTTGAGAAGCCCAATGCAGTCCTCATAACCTTTGGCTTCTCGTTCGCCGACGAGCACATCCTCAATCTGGTGATGCGCTCTTTATCCAACCCGGGCTTGCAGGTGTTCGTGTGTTGTTTTAGCGCTGAAGGATACGAAGCGATGCGCGATAAATTCAAAGGGCATCGCAACGTTCAGTGCCTTGCGCTTGACGAGGGCGTGCTGGACTTCACTGCGTTCAACGAAAAGGTGCTGGCATGGCCAGAAGCGACCGGACCGACAGTCGTCACGGCCAACGTACCCGTGAGCGAAGCAGATGTTGCCTCGATCGATACTAGCGCCGAAGGTCTCGTATGAGCATCCGTGTTGGCGAGGTAGTGGCCGTACATGGCACCAAGGTAATCCTCAAGATCGACGAACAGTCCAGCAAAGAAACGCTCTTTCACGCTGGCGAGAAGTACAAGGGGGTGTCTATCCGCGAGTACCTTTCGATCCAGCGCGGCTTCCGCGACATCATCTGCATGGTTGAGGGTGAATACCTGGACGAGAGCCGGATAGAGATGCAAGACGGCAAGCCGACGTATGTTCGGAAGGTTGAGGCTAGGCCTATTGGTTTTTTCGACAGCACCGGTTTCTCGCAGGGTATCAAGTACCTGCCAATGATTCAGGATCCGGCGTTTCTTTTGCCCGAGGAGCGGATTCGGTCCATCTTCGACCGTAAGTCTGACGGTCAATTCAAGATCGGGCGAATGCTGAAGGAGGAGATCGCCATCGGGTTGCCGTGGAAGCGCCTCTTCAACAGCCACATCGGCATCTTCGGTAACACGGGCAGCGGGAAATCCAACACGCTGGCAAAGCTCTACACCGTTCTTTTCGATCAGAAGCTGCAGCTTATCGCGGGCAAGAGTCGCTTCGTGATCCTCGACTTCAATGGAGAATACGGTGGCGAACAACTGGCACCTGCCGCTCACAAGACCGTCTATCAGCTCTCTACGGCGACCACCCCAGATCCCAACGACGCGACGGCCCGCTTTCCCTTGGCACCACAAGAATTCTGGGACCTTGAAACTCTCTCCCTGTTGTTCCAGGCGACCACTAACACGCAGCGCCCGTTTCTCAACCGAGTCATCTCGGGCAAGCTGAAGTATGGGGGTAACCCAGCCTCGTTGGCGAACTACGCGAAGAGCAAGTTCCGCCAGTCGTTCTGCGCCGGCGAGGTAAAGCCCGCGACGCTAGACCTGATGCGAACGGTCGCACGGCGCATGAACAACCAAGCGGTTCAAGACCTGCTAGCCGACGTCACCTGGTACCGCAATGGACGCTTCCACTATAGGGCGTTTATCGATCCCGACGGCAACCAATACGCCGCGCACATCGCACCGACTGTCGACACACTGGATGTCCAGGGGCTCGACGAGTTCGACCAGCTTATCCTTCGTGTCAACCTGCAACTGATGTCCGACCTAAACGCTGGCTACGTTCAGTTCGAGCACATCCAGCCGCTGCTAAAGCGCGTCGAGTCATCGCTGGCCAGCTTGCGCAAGGTACTGGTAATCACAGACGCGCCGCCTGTCGAGAAGCTGCTTACAGTCATCTCGCTGCGCCGCAGCAACAACGAGGTCAAGAAGATCCTGCCGCTGCTTTTCGCCAAGCACTACTACAACTTCCACAAGGCCACTGTCGCCACACCTCCTGACCGCACGGTCCATGTCATCATCGACGAGGCACACAATATCCTTTCTGATCAGTCCACGCGTGAAAGCGAAAGCTGGAAGGACTATCGATTGGAGCAGTTCGAAGAAATCATCAAGGAGGGGCGTAAGTTCGGCATGTTCGTCACGATCGCCAGTCAACGTCCCGCTGACATCTCCCCAACAATCGTTTCGCAACTTCACAATTTCTTCATCCACCGGTTGGTGAACGATCGAGACCTATTTCTCATCGACAACACAATCTCAACGTTGGATGCGCTGTCACGCAGTCTGATCCCAGGGCTTTCGCAAGGCTGCTGCGTCGCCACTGGTACCGCGTTCGATTTGCCACTGGTGATCCAAGTGGATCGCCTACCCAGCGATAAGCAGCCAGCTAGCGAGGACGTTGACCTCGAGAAGCTTTGGGGGGCGCCTCCCGCTGGCGCGTAGCTGCGATGGAGGAGTTCGCCTATCGCAGAAAGGCAATACTGGAATGTATCGCCCTCGCAAACAGTTCGACAAGGTAAGGTCGGCCATCTTTGCTTGTGCTTTTCGTGTCATTGCCGGTGACGCCTTATCGATTTCGTTGTTGGGCCTATCGGCTACGGCGCATCATCTGGTTAGCGCATGATGTTTTCGGTTGTGGCACGCTATCGCGTCGGCAGCAATGTCGGCTAATTACCTGTTGTACGCCGTAGTGGTCTCGACACGGCAGCCTCCATCTCAGGAATGAGGCAGCGATCTCTACCGAATGATCTGGGAAAAGTATTTGCGCACGGTCTTGATGTTCATGCCCGTGTGGTCCACGATCTGGCGTACGCTGATCTGATCGCCGTGCTCGATACGCAGAGCGTTGAACGCGTCTTGCAGTGTTTGTAGCGATTTCTCGCGGCGAAGGGCATTGGTATAGGCCGCCCCCTGACGCATGCGTTCTTCGGACGATTCATCGGTGAACGTCAATATGCGTGGGCGCGAATGATGATGCTCATGGCGGCGACTCCATACCCGCTTGGCCGTCGATCTGGCTGTGGCCCTGACTTCAGCGAACCCGAGCGGCTGCGTGAATATGGCGTTAATTTCTTCGGCCTTCGCTTGCACGGTGGCATACCAGCGTTGTTCGTCAACATAGGCATGAACGGCTCCGTATGCCCAACGGAGCAGTGTGTCGAATAGCTGGTGGTTTCTGCCCTTGTAGATCTTATTGCTGGGAACAGCGATGTGAGTGCCTGGTAAATCGATCCACTCGAGGAAATCGCCGAGATGGTATCTCGCGGCCGGGTGCGTGATGACCTTCCAGCGAGGATGCAGCGGATTCTTGGTGATCGTGTGGTTGTACGCGGTGTCAGCGCCGAGTCGCCTTTCCATCTCGCGCTGAATCGCCCCGAAATAATCCTGCGGACCGCTGCGCGCGTTCTTCGTAAAAGCCACGGGTGTCACCAGACGGTACAGCATGTGGCAATGCGCGTTCTCGGGATTGATCGTGATGATCGTGGGCGGAGGCAGATGCGCATCCTCGAAGCGGAATGCCGAACCTGGCATGTCGAGGTCGAAGCTCAGATAGCTCCGATACATTGGATTGAGGCCGCAGTATGCGAACTGATCGACCTTCTCGCGCTTGCGGAATTTGGTGCCTTCAGAAAAATCGTTCGTGGTGACGACGGCTTCGTTGAGGTGAGTGTAAAAATCGTATCGTGCCTGCTCCATCCTTCTTGTTCGTTGTGACGGTACACAACAAACAAAATTTTTTGGGCGAAGTCAAGTCATCCCGAGCAATAAAACGCCATATCCAGCCGTCTACGCGGAGTAGACGGAGTTGTCGGTATAGCGGTCGGCTCGTAGCTGTCTTTCACTGATATGCTCGTCATCTCGTTTGCACGTCGGGTGAAACCAGATGGCCCTCTATGAAATCACCGGTGAAAGCCTTAAGCCAATTACCCGGAAAACCTTCACGTCGCTAGGGCTGCTAGAGCGAGCAAATATTCAACGCGCGGTCCGCACCCATATCGCAGCGATCACACCTGGCGTCAAGACAATGGTTCTCGCGGAAGAGTTCGGCGACTGGGTTGGAGCGAACAGGCGCATCGACTTACTATGCCTTGACGAGAATGCTCGTCTGGTCGTTGTTGAGCTGAAACGTGACGATTCTGCTCACATGGAATTACAAGCTTTACGGTATGCGGCGATGGTGTCGACCATGCGGTTTGACCAAGCAGTCGAGGCGCATCGAAAATATTTACTCTCCATAGGATCGACCGACGATCCAGAGCAGGCGATCCGCGAATTCCTTGACCATGAAGAAGGACCGGTAGCACTGTCTGAAACGGTGCGAATCGTTTTGGCCTCGTCCGAATTTCAACAGGAGCTAACGACGACCGTCCTGTGGCTCAACAAACAAGGTCTCGATATCCGGTGCGTACAGATGCGACCGCACCTCATCGAGGATCGCGTCTTACTGGATATCCACCAAGTAATTCCGCTACCGGAGGCAGCGCAATATCAAGTGGCCGTTCGTGAAAAGTCGATGGAGCAGGATGCGGCACGCGTATCCGACCGAGACACCACCCGCTACGACCTTTCAATAGGTGATGCCTCATTCAGTAGCTTGCCTAAGCGCCGCCTGATCTACGAGATCGTCGCGGAGGCACTTAGGCAGAGGGTACCGCTGACCGGAATTGCCGAAGCTGTGCCGTGGCGGGGAAATGTCTTCGCGACCGCAGATGGTCAACTCGACGAGGCGGCGCTCCAAACGGTATTGGGGACAAAACGATTGCGCTATTTCACCGCCGATGACGATCTGTTCCACGTAGACGGAAATACATACGCTCTCTCGAATCAGTGGGGCGCACGAACCCTCGAAGCAATAGAAAACATCCTCCGCCTCATGCCGAACAAGGAGCTGGTCAGCTACTCGCCAGCTACAGCGCTAACGGACGAAGTCGTTTATGGCGAGTACCTCATACGCCAATGTGAAAGTGGCGCCATTGAGGTTGAGCAGGACGGTACGCAGGTACAGCCGGTGAAGCCCGTCCTCCGGAAACTTGCCGAGCAGCTGGGTGTTCCGTTGCAGAATGCAAACGGCAACAACTTGAACACTAGACAGCTCGGGGTGCAGGTTATGAATGCGATTCGGTCGCAGTGACGGCTTGCCCGTTTTGGGCCAGCAATTATGTCCCCTTGCCCGTCAAGCAGTGGCGGTATGCGACACATGCAACACTAAATTTGGTGGCAAACGTGTTACGCTAGGTGACCCGATTTGACCGTGACACCTGCCAGCCCTCGGAACTGGCAGACCCTTGTAAACAGGGGCTTGGAGCGTTGTGGGGAGGTATATCCCTGATTCGCCACCAAATGCGAAAAGCCGCTGTTCCGAAAGGATCAGCGGCTTTTTTCATTGCTCCCGTCCGGCGCACGGATGTCGCGCGCCCCGCCCTTCATGCCACGCGCTACGCCGCGACCACCGCCCCGCG
Organism: Burkholderia sp. SR8; assembly: GCF_052851275.1. NCBI lineage: Bacteria > Pseudomonadati > Pseudomonadota > Betaproteobacteria > Burkholderiales > Burkholderiaceae > Burkholderia > Burkholderia sp. SR8. The sequence continues at coordinate 14,028 of NZ_JAULUC010000015.1, read as the reverse complement.
CTGCGCATCCGGCGCCTCCGCCCGCACCTTCCCGCGCCAGTTCTCACCGCCCTCCAGCGCCGGCGTCGACTCGAACAGCTCCGCGATCCAGTCCGCGAACACGCGTACCTTCTGCGACAGGTGCCGGTTGTGCGGATACACGATCGAGATCGGCTTGGGTTTCGGATTGCAATCGGGCAGCACCTCGACGAGCGAGCCGTCGCGCAGGTTCGACAGCACCATGAACAGCGTCGGCTGGATCATCCCGAATCCTTCGAGCCCGCACGTGACGTACGCATCCGAATCGTTGACGGTCACGGTGCCGTTCATCCGCACCTCGACCTGCTTGCCCTCGATCATGAATACCCACGGGACCGCACGTGCGCCATGGCTCGCGCGGAAATTCACCGCATGATGGTCGGCCAGGTCGGCAATCTCCTGCGGCTCGCCGTGGCGCGCGAGGTAGTCCGGCGACGCGCACGTCACGCGCTTGAGCATCCCGATCCGCCGCGCGACCATCGACGAATCCTCGAGCGGCCCGACCCGGATCATGCAGTCGATACCCTCCTCGACCGGATCCACGTAGCGGTCCGACAGACCGAGGTCGAGCGTGATGTCCGGATAGCGCTGCCGGAAGATCGACAGCGACGGCAACACCACGCGCCGCCCGAGCGAGCTCGGCATGTGCACGCGCAGCACGCCGCTCGGCTTGCGGTTGCCGGTCTGGAAGCTCGAATCGACTTCGGCGATCTCCGAGATGATCTTCATGCAATGCTCGTAGTACGCGGCGCCCTCCGGCGTCAGCGACAGCCGGCGCGTCGTGCGGTGCATCAGGCGCACGCCGAGCAGCGCCTCGAGATTCTGGATGATCGTCGTGACCGATGCGCGCGGCATCGCGAGCGTGTCGGCCGCGCGCGTAAAGCTGTTCGCGTCGACCACGCGGGTGAAAACTTCCATTGCCTGGATACGGTCCATGCTGCGCCCCCCTTCGAATCGCCAACAGGACAGAATAGAGCCCGCAGCGGGCGCGGCACAAGCCCCCGCCTATTGTTCTCCACTTCTGAATAGTCGCGGCGTTTCGGACTCGAAAGTGATGCGCTTTCGTGCAGTTTCGCGCGACGACGGCTCTGTCGCCAGTCGCCGCTATCGCACGAACCGCTCGCGATAGCCCTGCGGCGACACGCCGAGCACGCGCACGAAGCTGCGCCGCAGCGTTTCTTCGGAACCGAAGCCGCACCGCGTGGCGATCCGCTTGACGGGCCACGCGGTTTCGCCGAGCAAGCGCTGCGCGGCCTCCACACGAAACTGCTCGACCGCACGTGCAGGCGTGCGGCCCGTCTCCGCGCGATAGTGGCGCACGAAACTGCGCTCGCTCATGCTGACGCGCTCCGCGAGCGCGGGCACCGACAGGTCGGCGCTCAGGTGCTCGGCGATCCATGCATGCAATTCGCCGAAGCGATCGTCGCTGCGCTGCATCGACAGCATCGCGCTGAACTGCGCCTGGCCGCCCGGCCGTTTCAGGAACACGACGAGTTCGCGCGCGGCGTCGAGCGCGACCGCCCGCCCGAGATCCTCTTCGACGAGCGCGAGCGCGAGATCGATGCCGGCCGTGACGCCGGCCGACGTCCACAACGCACCTTCGCGGATGAAGATCGGATCGGGCTCGACCCGCACGTTCGGATAGCGCGCCGCGAATTCGCCGCAGCGCGCCCAGTGCGTGACCGCGCGCCGCCCGTCGAGCAGGCCGGCCTCGGCAAGCAGGAACGCACCGGTGCAGACCGAGGCGACACGTCGCGCGCGCTGCGCCTGCTGCCGCACCCAGCGCACCATCCGCGCGTCCTGCGACGCAGCGTGCACGCCCTTGCCGCCGGCGACGATCACCGTATCGGGCCGCCCGGCCGAACGCAGCGAATCGGCCATCACGACGAGACCGGACGACGTCTCGATCGGCCCGGCCTCGGCGGCCACGACGCGCGGCGCATACGGTGCGGGCCGACCGCGCTCCTGCGCGAGTTCGTTGACGGATGCGAACACCTGCAGCGGCCCGGTGACGTCGAGCAACTGCGCACGGGGAAACGCGAGGATCAGGATCGAGCGCGCAACGGCAGACATGGCGATTGGCAGAAATCGTGGGCGATATGGCAATTTCGCCAAACACTACGCGCCTAGAATCGAACTGTCCATCGTGCGCCGGCCACGGCGCCCCCTTCCCTTCGGAGCGTTCGCATGACCCTGCACATCGGCCTTCTCGTGTTTCCCGGCGTCCAGCAACTCGATCTCACCGGCCCGCACGACGTGCTCGCATCGCTGCCCGACGCGGCGGTCCATCTGGTCTGGAAATCGCGCGACACCGTCGCGTCGAGCAGCGGCCTCGCGCTCGCGCCGACCTGCACGTTCGACGACTGCCCGCCGCTCGACGTGATCTGCGTGCCCGGCGGAATCGGGATCAACGACCTGCTGCTCGATGCCGACACGATCGCGTTCGTGCAGCAGCGTGCGGCCAGCGCGCGCTACGTGACGTCGGTCTGCACGGGCGCGCTGCTGCTCGGCGTGGCTGGGCTGCTGCGCGGTCGCCGCGCGACCACGCACTGGGCGTTTCATTCGCTGCTCGAACCGCTCGGTGCGGTACCGGTGCGCGAACGCGTGGTACGCGACGGCAACCTGCTCACCGGCGGCGGCGTGACGGCCGGCATCGACTTCGCATTGACGATCGCCGCCGAGCTCGCCGGCGACGAAGAGGCGCAGGCGATTCAGCTGCAGCTCGAATACGCGCCCGCGCCGCCGTTCGATGCAGGCTCGCCGGATACCGCGCCGGCGTCGGTCCTCGAGCGCGTGACCGAACGCTCCGCGGCGGGGCTGGAGAAACGCCGGCAGACGATCGACGCAGCGTTGCGCGCGATATCGCGCTGATTCGCGCACACGACAACCGGCGGGCGCGCACGCGGAAAGCAAGACCGCGCCGGCCGCCTTCCATCGCCATCGCATTCGCAGTCACGAACCCATCGATGAACATCATCCGCAGTACGGCATTCACCGCGCAGCGCCCGTGGGGCGCGCTGGACATCGCGAACCTGAACGGCATCACGGTCCGCCTGCACTGGACCGATCAGCCGTACCGCTGGCACGTGAACGACGGGGAGGAAGTATTCGCGGTGCTCGACGGCCGCGTCGAGATGCGCTACCGGGAAGCGGGCATCGAGCACGCGACGGTGCTCGAAACGGGTGACGTGTTCCATGCGACGATCGGCACCGAACACGTCGCGCATCCGCTCGGCGAAGCGCGCATCCTCGTGATCGAGACCGAAGGCAGCGTCTGACGGTCGACACCCCGCCGCGTGCGGTGCCGGGATTCGACGGGACGTCAGCCCGAGATGGTGCCCGTGCCCTGCGACGGGATCAGTTTCGGCTGCGGCGTGCACAGACACTGGCACAGGTCGTGTTCGAGCGCGACGACCTTGCCCATCACGGTCATCGTCCGCTCGCCGCCGTCGGACACGATCACGCCCTGCGTCTTGCATGCGGCGCAGAACACCGGCGCGCCGAGATAGGCGAGTTCGCGGCCGTCGAACGACGAATTGGCGATCCCGTCGAGCACGACGCCGCCATGGTCGGTCGTGTCGCCCTTCAGAATGAATTTGCGGCTCATGGTTCGGCTTTCCCTCGGAAACGCCGCGCAGCACGGCGTCGAGGCCGTGCGCGGGCAGTCGGTATCCGCCCGTCGGTCGCGGGCGTTTCGCGAGGATATCACCGCACGGTCGGCAGATCGCCGAATGCACGCGGTTCGACGCGATGGCCGCGCGGCGATCAGAACAACAGCGCGACACATAGCCCGGCGCCGCACAGGTAAGTACCGATCGCGCCGACGAAGCGCGCGGGATTCGGCCTCGCCATCGTCGGCCACGCGAGCAATCCGATCACAAGCAGACACCGGCACGCGGTTGCCGCGACGATCAGCGACAAGACGGCGCGCGACGGATCGTGTGCGCCGAAATAGAGAAACAGCACGGCGAGAAACGGCACGTATTCGGCCGTGTTGCCGTGCGCGCGCACGACCTTGTACAGCCCGTTGTCTGGCTCGGGCGTGCACCCGCAACCGGTGGTGTGCCGAAAGCGCGCAACCGATACGAACAGCCCGAGCCCGAACAGCAGCACGCCCAGGATCGCCGTGCAGACGAGCGCGACGGGATGGATCGACATGGCGCCCCCGGAGGCCAACGCGGCAGTCGCCGCACAACCGGTGATCGTACCTGCGAGCGGCGAGGGCCGGACCATCTCGGAAACCCGTAGCGACGTCACGCGCGGTCGCGAATTCGCGAAGACACTTTGGCCCTATTTGTGCAATACCGCGACGCGCGAAGCCGGTGCGTTCGCATGGCCGCCTGCTGTCGCCCGTGTCGTCGAGACGTCCGCGCGACACGCGCAACGTTGGAGCGCACGGGCATGCACAGTCGGAGTGCAACGCCGACTGCCGCAGTCGCGGGCACGCTCGTTGCGCCGACGCATCTCAGTAGTCGACCGCCCTTGGCAGCCCGCTGCGGAGGACTACACTAATCCTTAATGAGGTGCGGCCGGAGCCCGCGCCTTCAGGGAGACGCCGCCATGAATCGGCCGCTGAATCGCATCCTGCCGCGCGTGACCGGGACTGCATCGGTCTGGACGTGGATCAAGTGGTCCTTGCTGGCCGCGCTGGTGATCGCGATCGCGATCCTCGCGCGGCTCGTGATGACCGAGATCGAGACGTCGCGCCTGCAGGCGCACTATCTGTCCGAGCTCACCCGCGACGTCGGCTACACGGTCGAAACGGGTGCGAGCGATCACATCCGTTTCCCCGCGAACGGGCCGTACGATCAGCGCCTCGGCTATTCGATGATTCCCGCGTTCCAGCAGCGTCTGCTCGCGCGCGGCTTCGTCGTCGGCAAGCAGGCGCGCGATTCCGACCGGATGCTCGCGCTCGCCGACCACGGCCTGTTCCTGCCTTACGAAGAGAAAGACCAGACCGGGCTGATGCTGTTCGACTCGACCGGCTCGCCGCTGTTCGCGACCGTGTTCCCGCAGCGCGTCTACGCCGATTTCGACACGGTGCCGCGCGTGGTCGCCGATTCGCTGATGTTCATCGAGGATCGCTACCTGCTCGACCCGAACCAGCCGAACCGCAACCCGGCGATCGACTGGGGCCGCTTCAGCCGCGCGCTCGCCGACCAGGCGATGCACGTCGTCAACCATCACCAGGCGCGCCCGGGCGGCAGCACGCTCGCGACGCAGATCGAGAAATTCCGCCACTCGCCCGACGGCCGCACCGCGACGCCGCCGGAGAAGCTGCGGCAGATCGCGTCCGCGTCGGTGCTTGCGTACCTGAACGGCCCGCAGACGATGCTCGCGCGGCGCGCCATCCTGGTGCGCTACCTGAACTCGGTGCCGCTCGCCGCGCGGCCGCACGTCGGCGAAGTCACCGGCCTCGGCGACGGCCTCGCCGCGTGGTACGGCCGCGACTTCAACGACGTGAACCGCATCCTGTCCGCGCCGACGACCGGCGACAACGTCGACGAGCAAGGCAAGGCGTTCCGCGAGGTGCTGTCGCTGATCATCGCGCAGCGCGCGCCGTCTTACTTCCTGAATCGCGGCTATCCGGCGCTGCAGAAGCTGACCGACAGCTACCTGCGGCTGCTGTCGAACGGCGGCGTGATCTCGCCCGCGCTGCGCGACGCCGCGCTCGCCGCGCAGATCGAACGCAGCGCACCGCCGCCCGCCCCGCGCGTGCAGTCGTTCGTGTCGCGCAAGGCCGTGTCGTCCGCACGCGCATCGCTGCTGGCGGCACTCGGCATCAGCGACCTGTACCAGCTCGATCAGCTCGACCTCGAAGCCACCAGCACGCTCGACAACGGCGTGCAGCAGGCGGTTGCCGAGCGGCTCGCGCTGGCGTCGACCCGCGACGGCGCGCAGGCGGCCGGCCTGTACGGCTTCGAGATGCTCGCGCCGAAGGACGACCCGTCGCACCTCACGTACAGCTTCACGCTGTACGAGCACCGCAACGGCGCGAACCTGCTGCGCGTGCAGACCGACAGCGTGAACCAGCCGTTCGACGTGAACCGCGGCGGCCGCATCAACCTCGGCTCCACCGCGAAGCTGCGCACGCTGATCACGTACCTGCAGATCGTGTCCGACCTGCACGCGCGCTACGGCGGCCTGTCGAACGCGCAGCTCGCGAAGCTGAAGCCCGATCCGATCGACGGGCTGTCGCGCTGGGCGCTCGACTACCTGTCGCACACGCGCGACCGCTCGCTGCAGGCGATGCTCGACGCGTCGGTCGAGCGCAAGTACTCGGCGAGCCCCGACGTGTTTTACACGGGCGGCGGCGCGCAGGTGTTCTCGAACTTCGAGAAGTCGGACAACGGCCGCATCCTGACGCTGCACACCGCGTTCGAGCATTCGGTGAACCTCGTGTTCGTGCGGCTGATGCGCGACATCGTCCATTACGAGATGCTGAAGGCGGCCGGCCCGTCGTCGTCCTGGCTCGGCGATCCGGAACAGCGCAAGCACTACCTCGCGCAGTTCGTCGACGGCGAAAGCAAGGTGTACGTGAAGCGCTATTACACGCGCTATGCAGGCAAGGCGCCCGACGACGCGCTCGCGCTGATGCTGCAGGACGTGCGCAAATCGCCGCCGAAGATCGCGACGGTGCTGCGCAGCGTCGCACCGAACGAGTCGCTCGCGTGGTTCAGCGCGCAGATGCGCGCGCAACTGAAGGGCACGCCGGCCGCGACGCTGTCGGACGACGATCTCGCCGCGCTGTATGCGAAGTACGCGATCGACCGCTTCAACCTGAACGACCGCGGCTATATCGCGAGCGTCCATCCGCTCGCGCTGTGGACGCTCAACTACCTGCGCGCGCACCCGAACGCGTCGCTCGCCGACGTCCAGCGCGACAGCCACGACGCGCGCTTCTACACGTACTCGTGGCTGTACAAGACGCGCTATCACGCGACGCAGGACCGCCGCATCCGCCGGATGGTCGAGCTGCGCGCGTACGGCGAAATCACGAAGGCGTGGCGCGCGCTCGGCTACCCGTTCGCCGAAGTCACGCCGTCGTACGCGGCCGCGATCGGCGCATCGGGCGACCAGCCCGACGCGCTCGCGAAGCTGATCGGCCTGATCGCGAACGGCGGCCAGAAGGCGCCGACCGAGACGATCACGCGGCTCGACTTCGCGAAGGGCACGCCGTACGAAACGCGCTTCGTGCGCGCGGCCGCGCAGCCGCAGCCGACGCTGTCGCCGGAAATCGTCAACGTCGCACGCACGCTGCTGCGCGACGTCGTGCTGAACGGCACCGCGCGGCGCCTCGCGGGCGGCTTCACGCTGCCCGACGGCAAGACGCTCCCGGTGTACGGCAAGACCGGGACGGGCGACCAGCGCTTCAACGTGTACGCACGCGGCGCACGGCTGATCGAGTCGCGCAAGGTCAACCGCAGCGGCACGTTCGTGTTCGTGCTCGGCGACCGCTTCTTCGGCGTGCTGACGGCGACCGCGCACGAGCCGTACGCGGCGCGCTACGACTTCACGAGCGCGATGGCCGTGCAGTTGCTGAAGTCGATGGCACCGGCGCTCGCGCCGCTGATCGAGCGGCCGGCCACGGCCGGCACGCGCACCGCGGGCCCCGCGCCGCAGGCCGAAACGCCGGCGCCGCAGGCCGCGCCGGCCGAACCGTCGTGACGGCAGCCCGGACGCCGGGCGACGGCGCGCCGCTCAGAGCGAACGGCCGTCGAAGTGCGTGACGGGCAGCGCATCGATATCGACATCTTCGAGACAGCGCACGTTGATCGCGGCCATCTCGGTACCGTTCGGATGCGCGCCTTCGCCGAACGTGTGAATCCCGCAGCGCTTGCAGAAGCGATGCCTGATCACGTGCTTGTTGAACAGGTAGGTGGCAAGGTTGTCGTCGGACGTGACGAGCGTCATGTGATCGCGCGGCACGAACCACATCAGCGCGCCCTTGCGCCGGCAGATCGAGCAGTTGCAGGCCATCACGCCCTGCAGATCGCCTTGCGCCTCGAACTTCACGTCACCGCAGTGACAGCTTCCGCGATAGAGCATGGTCGTCTCCCGAGGGCGGCCCGAGCGCTCGGCGGCGTCCCGGCGGGACACCGTTGGCCGGGCCGGCTCAAGCGCGTACAGTAGCGCGCACGCGTGCCGCCCGCAATGTCCGGCGGTGCGCATCCCGACCGCTCCCCGACCGTTCCGACTGCAAGGAAGACCGTGATGCTCGAACTGCGCCCCGGCTGCGAATGCTGCGACAAGGATCTGCCGCCCGATTCGGCGGACGCGCGCATTTGTACATTCGAATGTACCTTTTGCGCGAACTGCGCCGACGACGTCCTCAAGGGCCGCTGCCCGAATTGCGGCGGCGATCTGGTCGTGCGCCCGCGCCGGCCCGCGAGCCTGCTTGCGAAGTATCCGGCGTCGACGCAGCGCGTGCTGAAGCCGGGCGGATGCCCGACCCACTGACCGCCCTGCGCGCGCCGCCGCTCACGACTGCTCGATCCGCGCCCGCGTGACCGCGAGCAGCGACGCCATCGCGCGGCGCGCGCCGTCCTCGTCGCGCACGCGGATCGCGTCGCTGACGGCCGTATGCTCGGCAAGCGACGCGTTGAACACGTGCGCGCGCCGCGCATTCAGATGCAGCTGCGCCTCGAGCGTGCGGTCGATCAGCGCGCCGAGCGGCACCAGCAGCTCGTTGCCGCCGGCCTCCAGCACGCTCAGGTGAAAGCGCAGGTCCGCGCGCACCCATTCGTCGACGTTGCGCGCGGCGGCCATCGCGCGCACCGCGTCCTCGATCGCGTCGAACGCGCCCGGCGCGTGCGCACGCGCGGCGAGCGCGGCCGCATGCGGCTCGATCATCTCGCGCATCTCCTGCAGCTTCAGCGCGAACGCGAGCGGCGGCGCGACGCGCGCGTACCAGTCGAGCAGGTCGGCATCGAGCAGGTTCCACGCGCGGCGCGGCCGCACGCGCGTGCCGACCTTCGGCCGCGATTCGACCAGCCCCTTCGACGTCAGCGTGCGCAGCGCCTCGCGCAGCACCGTGCGGCTCACGCCGAACATCTCCATCAGGTCCGGCTCCCGCGGCAGCAGCGTCTCGGGCGGATAGTCGCCGCGCAGGATCGCCGTCGCCAGCCGGAAGGCCGTCTGTCCATGCAGGTCGCGTTGAATGATCGTTCTCCGGTGGCCGGGCAGCTTGCGGGTGCCCACTATCTGCACAATAGTGCTATTAATACTATTTTTTAACGCGCTACGCTAGGATATCCGTCACGTACTCGACCGGCGCCGCATCCGCACGCGAGCGCCGGTCCACCCTGGAGACTCGCGACATGAAAATCACCCGCCTCGAAACTTTCGTCGTCCCGCCGCGCTGGCTGTTCCTCAAGATCGAAACCGACGAAGGGATCGTCGGCTGGGGGGAGCCGATCGTCGAAGGCCGCGCGCACACGGTCGAGGCCGCGGTGCAGGAACTTGCCGACTACCTGGTCGGCCGCGACCCGCTGCTGATCGAGGATCACTGGCAGGTGATGTACCGCGCCGGCTTCTACCGCGGCGGCCCGATCATGATGAGCGCGATCGCGGGCGTCGACCAGGCGTTGTGGGACATCAAGGGCAAGCATCACGGCGTGCCCGTGCACGCGCTGCTCGGCGGCCAGGTGCGCGACCGCATCAAGGTGTATTCGTGGATCGGCGGCGACCGGCCGAGCGACGTCGCGAACAACGCGCGCGCGGTGGTCGAGCGCGGCTTCAAGGCCGTGAAGATGAACGGTTCCGAGGAGCTGCAGATCGTCGACACCTACGACAAGGTCGAGCAGGTGATCGCGAACGTCGCGGCGGTGCGCGACGCGGTCGGCCCGCACGTCGGAATCGGCGTCGACTTCCACGGCCGCGTGCACAAGCCGATGGCGAAGGTGCTCGCGAAGGAGCTCGATCCGTACAAGCTGATGTTCATCGAGGAACCGGTGCTGTCGGAGAACGCCGAGGCGCTGCGCGACATCGTCAACCAGACCAACACGCCGATCGCGCTCGGCGAGCGGCTCTACTCGCGCTGGGACTTCAAGCACATCCTCGCGGGCGGCTACGTCGACATCATCCAGCCCGATGCGTCGCATGCCGGCGGCATCACCGAGTGCCGCAAGATCGCGACGCTCGCGGAAAGCTACGACGTCGCGCTCGCACTGCATTGTCCGCTCGGGCCCATCGCGCTGGCCGCGTGCCTCCAGCTCGATGCGGTCAGCTACAACGCGTTCATCCAGGAACAGAGCCTCGGCATCCACTACAACCAGGGCAACGACCTGCTCGACTATCTGCGCAACCCCGAGGTGTTCCGCTACGAGGACGGCTTCGTCGCGATTCCGCAGGGCCCGGGGCTCGGCATCGACGTGAACGAGGAGAAGGTGCGCGAGATGGCGAAGACCGGCCACCGCTGGCGCAACCCGGTGTGGCGCCATGCGGACGGCAGCGTCGCCGAATGGTGATGAACGTCCGGGATGAAAACGATGCGTTGCGCGGCACGCGCGCCGCGCAACGCGTTCGACACGGCCGCCCTGACAAGGCGGCCGTTTTTGCATCCGCGCCACGCAGGCGGTGCCTGCCGGCGCCCCGCCTTGCGCTGCGCGGTCCGGCCGTCAGCCGAGCGCCGCGAACCCCGGCACGCTGAACGACAGCACGGCTGCCGCGACGAACACGCCGATCATCGTCAGCGCCTCGAGATGCAGGATGTTGCGGAACGTATGCGCGTCCTCGGTCGACGCGGTGCGGCGCAGACGCGGCAGCGCGGCGAAGCGGTTCAGCGCGCCGAGCACGAGCGCGAGCGCGACGAGCAGCAGCTTGAGCAACAGCACGCGCCCCCACGTGCTGCCGTCGAGCGGCGCGAGCGAGCCGCCGAGCCCGCGCAGCGCGTTCAGCACGCCGGTGCCGAGCACGAACACGACCGCGATCGCCGACGTGCGCGACAGCTGCTGGCCGATCCGGATCAGCGCGCCGCGCGCGACCGACGAGCCGAGCACCGGCAGCACCGCGAGCCCGCCCGCGAGCACGAGGCCGCCCCACACCGCGGTGGCGAGCAGGTGCAGCGTCTGCACGCCGACCGCCGCGGACAGCGGGCCCGTGTCGGCCGCATGGCCGAGCGACGCCTTGCCGGCCGCGATCGCGATCACCGCGAGCCACAGCACCGCGTGCGCAACCGGGCCGTCGGGCTTCGCGAGCGCGACGAGCGCGAGCACGACGGCGCCCGCGAACGTCACGCTCCACGCGAAGCCCGTGTGGGTCTGCATCAGCACCGTCGGCATCGCGGCGAACGCGCCGCCGAGCCCCGCGCCGCTCATCGATGCGGCTTCGTACAGCAGCCAGCCGAGATCCGCGAGCACGAGCGCGAGCGCCGCCGCGACGAGCGAATGTTGCGCGCGCAGCCATGCGGGATGCGCCGGCGCGACGACCGGTCGCGCACCGTCCTTGCCGAGCCACGCCTTGAGCAGCGCCGAGCCGACCGCCATCGCGAACGTCGCATCCATCAACGCCGCGAGCGCGACCTGTCCGACCCACAAGCTGTCGATCCTCATCGTGCGCACCCTCCGGCGAACGGCCGGCCAGCGGCGCGGCGGCAAGTGAAAGGACAGCGGGAAGACGGCAACGGCACGGTAGAAAACGTCATCGATGAATCCGGAAACGGGGGAAATGACTGGATCAGCGGCGGAGGCGGCGCCGCGCGACCCGCGAGTGTACGGTCTTCGATGGTCAAAGCGCACGCCGGTTCACACGACTGCGACACGCAGCGCGTCAAATTGTCGCAAGTCGCAAACAGACAGGAACCGATGTCCTTTAGCCAAATAGCCGTCATTACCCATCGATGATAGAATGCCGCGTCGCAGCAGCCCGGCTGTCCTGCCGTCCATGCGCCGAGCCGATCGTAGCCCGGACAGGTCCCCGACGAATAAACATGGAGTCTCGTGTGTCTTCAAGACGCCTCTTCCGTCCGCTGCTCGCCGTTCTGTTGATCGGCGGAGCGGGCCTTATGAGCGCTGCCCAAGCGCAGACCAAGCCCACGGAGCAAGCGCACGCCCAGCAGGCGCCGCTCAAGGCACCCGATACGATGGCCGAGCGCGTGCGCGGCTGTACCGCATGCCACGGCGTCCACGGCCAGGGCACGGACAACGACTATTTCCCGCGGCTTGCCGGCAAGCCGGCCGAGTACCTGTACAACCAGCTCGTCAACTTCCGTGACGGCCGGCGCAAGTACCCGCCGATGAACTACCTGCTGACGTACCTGAACGACGACTACCTGAAGGAAATCGCCGAACACTTCTCGGCCGAGCGTCCGCCGTACCCGACGCCGGCGAAGCCGACGCTGCCGGCCGCGACGCTCGCGCGCGGCAAGCAGCTCGTCACGCAAGGCGATCCGTCGCGCAAGCTGCCGGCCTGCGTGGCCTGCCACGGCGCAGGTCTGACCGGCATGCAGCCGGCGATCCCGGGCCTCGTCGGCCTGCACGCCGATTACCTGAGCGCGCAGCTCGGCGCATGGCGCTCGGGCAACCGTCACGCGAAGGCACCGGATTGCATGCACGAGATCGCGTCGAAGCTGTCGGATGAAGACGTGACGGCCGTGACCGCATGGCTCGCCGCGCAACCGGCGCCCGCCAACCCCGTGCCGGCACCGGCGCGTTCGATGAAGACTCCGCTCGCCTGCGGCAGCGAACCGCAATAAGGCAAGGGAGACAGACACAATGAAACGCAAGTCCCTGTTTGCACTCTCGGCCGTCGCGATCGTCGCGGCTGCCGCCCTCGTGCCGGTCCTGTGGCCGGGCAACGACACGCTGCACGGCGCATCCGCCGTCGCGGCCACGCCGGCCGACCAGGCCGCGCTGATCAAGAAGGGCGAATACCTCGCGCGCGTCGGCGACTGTATCGCGTGCCACACGGTGCGCGGCGGCAAGTCGTTCGCGGGCGGCCTGCCGATGGCGACGCCGTTCGGCACGATGTACACGCCGAACATCACGCCGGACGACAAGGACGGCATCGGCAAGTGGACGTCGGACGACTTCTACCGCGCGATGCACACCGGCCGTTCGAAGGACGGCAGCCTGCTGTACCCGGGCTTCCCGTTCGCGAGCTACACGAAGGTCACGCGCGCCGATTCGGACGCGATCTACGCATACCTGCGTTCGGTCCCGCCGGTTTCGGTGCCGAGCCGTCCGCACGAACTGAAGTTCCCGTTCAACAACCGGAACCTGCTGATCGGCTGGCGCACGCTGTTCTTCAAAGAAGGCGAGTACAAGCCGGATCCGACCAAGTCGGTCGAATGGAACCGCGGTGCCTACCTCGTCGAAGGTCTCGGCCACTGCTCGATGTGCCACACGTCGATCAACATGATGGGCGGCCCGGTGAATTCGGCAGCCTTCGCGGGCGGCCTGATCCCGCTGCAGAACTGGTATGCGCCGTCGCTGACGAACGACAAGGAACTCGGCCTCGGCGACTGGCACGTGCAGGAGCTGTCCGACCTGCTGCAAGCCGGCGTGTCGAACAAGGGCGCGGTGTTCGGCCCGATGGCCGACGTCGTGCACAACAGCCTGCAGTACATGAACGACGAAGATACGCGCGCGATGTCGACGTACCTGAAGTCGATCCCGCAGAAGGCTGAAGCGCCGAAGAACATGCAGTACGAGCCGTCGAAGCAGTTCGGCAACGCGCTGTTCGACCAGGGCAAGAAGATCTACGCGGACAACTGCGCGACCTGCCACGCCGAAACCGGCGCGGGCAAGCCGCCGGCGTATCCGCCGCTCGCGGGCAACCATTCGATCGTGATGGAATCGGCGGTCAACCCGATCCGCATGGTGCTGAATGGCGGCTATCCGCCGAGCACGTTCAAGAATCCGCGTCCGTACGGGATGCCGCCGTTCGCGCAGTCGCTGTCGAACCAGGAAGTCGCGGCGGTCGTCACGTATATCCGGATGTCGTGGGGCAACAACGGTACGCCGATCTCGCCGCAACAGGTGAGCGACCTGCGTTCCGCGCCGCTTGACT